>CAZLRK010000110.1:0-12234 GCA_964561845.1 uncultured Desulfobacterales bacterium
AATGGGTGGCCGGAATGGAGCGGAATGGGTGGCCGAAATCAAGCGGAATATCCAGCGGGGACGACGAGACTCGAACTCGCGACCTCCGGCGTGACAGGCCGGCATTCTAACCAAAACTGAACTACGTCCCCGCAAACTATTTTCTATTGTCACAATTTTTTAATATTTAAGTACTACAAACGGTAATCGGACTCGCGACCTTCCCGCATGAATATGCGGGACATTCTAACCAAAACTGAACTACGTCCCCGCAATGTGTTTTCTGTTGTCACAATTTTTTAATATTTAAGTACTACAAACGGTAATCGGACTCGCGACCTTCCCGCATGAATATGCGGGACATTCTAACCAAAACTGAACTACGTCTGTGCAATATAATAAATGGTAGGCGGAACAGGGCTTGAACCTGTGACCCCCGGCTTGTAAGGCCGGTGCTCTCCCAACTGAGCTACCCGCCCATTAGTTGTTATACCGTTATTAACAAAATATATAAAAAAGAACGAAAGCGGTAATGAACCTGTGACCCTCCCGCCAAGAAATGCGGGATGCTCTCCCAACTGAGCTACCCGCCCATATCATAGAGCATTTAATTTCAAAGAGATGTGCTACTGCCCTAATTGAGCGAAAATATTGTTCAATTAGGTGTTAATTGTTAACTGTTATCCGTTATTAGAATTTGATGATCGTCTTATTTTATAAATCTATGATTGATGAAATATAAAAACGGATTTTATTCTCTTTAAACAATTAACCAATAACAAATAACGAATAACTCCCAATTGGTTTTTTACTCAATTGGGGTACTAACCGTTAATAAAAGTAATGTCAAGTTTAAATTAATGGTGCTCTTTGCTGATTCATCTCCTCGGGTGCCATTTGAAAAGCAATATCATCTTTCTTAAAAAGGTTTTCACCGTCATTTACAACTAAAGCATGGGAAAGTATCTCATCCATATGTTCAACCGAAACAATTTCTATCTGTTTTGAAATTCCAGACGGTATATCTTTGAGATCCTTTTCATTTTCTTTTGGAATAATAACTTTTTTAATCCCTCCCCTGTGAGCAGCAAGTATCTTCTCTTTTAATCCCCCTATAGGAAGAACGCGGCCACGTAATGTTATTTCGCCGGTCAAGGCAATATCTCGGAAAACCGGTCTCTTTGTAAGGGCTGATATAATGGAAGTGCACATTGATATCCCTGCCGAAGGGCCGTCTTTAGGAATGGCGCCTTCAGGTATATGTATATGAATATCAAATTTTTTATAAAATTCATTGTCGATCATAAGGGAATCAGCGCGTGAACGGACATAACTTACGGCTGCCTGAGCAGATTCTTTCATTACATCCCCCAGCTTGCCTGTTATGGTCAATTCTCCTTTGCCTGGCATGATCAAAGTTTCAACACAAAGAAGTTCGCCACCCACCTGAGTCCATGCAAGTCCGGTAACAATGCCGATCTGATCCTTTTCTTCAAGTTCACCATGTCTGAATCGGTGTGGTCCCAAATGTTTTGGCACAGATTTTTCTGTTATCCTGAATAAACCACTTTCACTACGCCTTACAACTTCACGTGCAATTTTCCTGCATATGGAGGATATTTCACGTTCAAGATTTCTAACGCCCGCTTCTCGTGTATAGCGCTGAATGATAACAGAAACCGCATTTTTAGAAAATTGTACTTCCTTATTTTCAAGTCCGTTCATTTTAATCTGTTTTGGGATGAGAAAATCCTTGGCTATATGATGTTTTTCGTATTCTGTATAGCCCGGAAGACGAATAATTTCCATCCTATCCTGTAATGGAAGAGGAATATCCGGCAATGTATTGGCCGTAGTAATAAAAAGAATGTCCGCAAGATCGTAATCAATATCAAGGTAATGGTCATTGAAGCTGAAGTTCTGTTCAGGGTCAAGGACTTCAAGAAGGGCCGCAGAAGGATCTCCCCTGAAATCCATACTCATTTTATCTACTTCGTCAAGGCAAAATACGGGATTGTTCACACCTATCTTTTTCAGGGACTGGATTATTTTACCGGGCATTGCACCGATATAGGTACGTCTATGGCCTCTAATTTCAGCTTCATCTCTTACGCCTCCAAGAGAAAGACGTATAAATCGTCGCCCTGTGGCTCTGGCCACAGATTTGGCCAGTGAAGTCTTTCCTACTCCTGGAGGGCCGACAAAGCACAGGATGGGTCCTCGGACTTTTTTGACCAAAGTCTGAACTGCAAGGTATTCCAGAATACGTTCCTTTGGCTTTTTTAAACCATAATGATCTTCGTTTAATATTTTTTCAGCTTCTTCAATATCATTACGCACACCAGATCGATCAAACCATGGGAGGCTGATTATCCATTCAATATAATTTCTAACTACTGTTGCTTCCGCAGACATGGGGGTCATCATTTTAAGCTTTTTAAACTCTTGTCTGACCTTACCCGCAGCCTCTTTGGGCATCCTTTTCCGCTTAATCCGCTTTTCAAGTTCTTTAAGCTCATTGCCAGGATCTTCTTCAGCGCCCATCTCCTTTTTAATAGCCCGCATCTGTTCATTCAGATAATATTGTTTCTGAGTTTTTTCCATCTGCTTTTTGACGCGACCCTTTATCTTCTGATCCGTTTGAAAAATTTCGATTTCCATTTTTATTAAATGTAAAAGGTGAGAAAGCCTTTTTTCCGGAGAAATTGTTTCCAACAGATCTTGTTTGTCTTTAATTTTAAATGTAAAGTGGGCTGCCACCGTATCAGCTAATTGTGACGGATTTGAAATGGCTGAAATTTTACTAACGAGATCTTTAGAAATGCTTTTGTTCAGCTTAGCATATATCTCAAAGTTTTCGAGAATTATCCTGCTCAGAGCAACGCACTCTGTTGTCAATACTTCAGGTTCAAATATGGGCTCTATCTCAACCTGAAAAAGATTTTCATTCTGTATAAAACGGGTAATCCTTCCTCTGGATTTACCTTCAACAAGTGCTTTAACCGTACCATCAGGAAGCCGAAGAAGCTGAAGGACCGTTCCAATCGTCCCTACGGAACTAATATCTTTACCCTTAGGGTTATCAATTCCCGCTTTTTTCTGGGTGGCAAGAAAAACACGTTTGTCATTATTCATTGCATCAGCAAGTGCACTCACTGATTTTGTTCGACCTACAAACAGAGGAGCAACCATATGAGGAAAGACAACAATATCTCTAAGTGGTAATAACGGAAGTAGCTGAGCTGATTGATCCGATGCATTTTCCCTTGCATCTTCCCTGAATATTTTCGGTAAATTTACCATTGTTATTTCTACCTATTTATACTTGTCATTTGTGTTATATTATTAAAAGTTATGCCTGTTTTTTTGTTTGTTCATACAGAAGTAGCGGGTCCTCATTATTCAGTACAACATCTTCACTAACAACACATTCTTTGACATCTTCTAAAGAAGGAATATTATACATTATTTCAAGCAGGCAGGTTTCCAGAATAGCACGCAATCCTCTGGCACCGGATTTTCGTTTCATGGCTTCTTTTGCGATGGATGAGAGAGCGCTGTCAGTGAATCTTAAACTTACACCCTCGATCTCGAAAAGCTTTCTAAACTGCTTCACTAAAGCATTTTTCGGCTCTTCAAGAATTTTAATCAATGAAGCCTCGTTCAATTCGCCAAGTGAGGCAACAACGGGAAGACGACCTATAAATTCGGGAATCAACCCAAATTTAATAAGATCTTCAGGTTGAACTTGTTGAAGGATTTTTTCTATATTTTGCTCTTCTTTTTTAACAATTTTTGCCCCAAACCCCATGACATTAGGTCCGAGACGCCGCTGGATTATATTTTCAAGTCCGTTAAAAGTACCTCCGCAGATAAAAAGTATATTCGAAGTATCAACTTTGACAAAATCCTGCTGAGGATGCTTTCTCCCACCTTTGGGAGGCACACTGGCGGTTGTCCCCTCAATAATCTTTAATAATGCTTGCTGTACACCTTCACCTGAAACATCTCGTGTAATTGACGGATTATCTGACTTACCTGCTATTTTATCTATTTCATCTATATAAACAATACCACGCTTAGCCTTTTCTACATCGTAATCAGCATTTTGAAGAAGAGAAAGGATAATATTTTCAACATCTTCACCGACATAACCTGCCTCTGTCAGGCTCGTAGCATCTGCAATAGTAAAGGGGACGTTCAAAAATCGAGCAAGTGTTTGAGCCAACAACGTTTTCCCACAACCGGTGGGCCCTATTAGCAAGATATTGCTTTTTTGAATTTCTACGTCTCCCGTGCTGATTGGCGAGTCTAACCTCTTGTAATGGTTATAGACCGCAACAGCGAGAACTTTTTTTGCCTGATCCTGTTCAATCACATAATCATCAAGCATATTTTTAATTTCTTTTGGGGAAAGGATTTGATCAAAGTCTTCCGCTTCCCTTTCACTTTCCTCTTCTATTATTTCACTACACAACTTTATACATTCATCACATATATAGACTGCGGGGCCGGCAATCAACTTCTTGACTTCTTTCTGATTTTTTCCACAAAATGAACAGAAGAGATTATCACTTTCGTTGTCTTTTTTTAACATTTTATGCCTCCGCGCTATCTAAATCATTGAGATCATCTCTATTGACGATTACATGATCAATTATGCCGTAATTTTTTGCCTCATTTCCCGACATGAAGAAGTCCCGATCAGTGTCTGACTGTATTTGCTCTATATCTTTTCCTGTATGAATCATTAATATTTTATTCAGAGTATCCTTCATGCGAAGGATTTCCTTTGCCTGAATTTCGATATCAGAGGCCTGTCCTTGAAATCCCCCCATGGGCTGATGGATCAAAATTCTTGAGTTGGGCAATGAATAGCGCTTATTTTTTGCGCCTGCAGTCAGTAAAAGCGCACCCATACTGGCGGCTTGACCAATACATACCGTTGCAATATCCGGTTTAATATACTGCATCGTATCATAGACTGCTAAACCCGCCGTAACTAATCCGCCCGGTGAATTTATGTAAAAGTTTATATCCTTATCGGGATCTTCCGATTCAAGGAAGAGAAGTTGTGCTATTAAAAGATTCGCAATCTCATCATTCATGGCTGTTCCAAGAAAAATTATCCTATCCTTGAGAAGCCTTGAGTAAATATCATAAGCACGTTCACCTCTACTGCTTTGTTCTATAACCATTGGTATTAACGGCACAAAGAATCTCCTTTCAAAAGTCTCGTGTTATATTTATTCATCCACCGATTTTTCTGTTTCCTGCTTTTCTTCAGGTTTCATATCTTCAATGACACTATTATCAATAATAAGCTTTATCGCATTTTTTTCAAGTAAAGTTTGTTTAAAAAATTCAAGCTTATCTTTGTTTTGGGTATAAAAATTTTTAATGTCCTCAATAGGCTGTTGAAAATTTTGAGACATTTCTTTGTAACCGGAATTTAAGTCTTTATCAGATAAAGTCAAATTTTCCTGCTGAATAACCTTATTTAATATCAGATGTCGCCTTACCTGCTTTTCTGCGGTATCACGATATTTTTCTGAAAGTGTTTCCCTTGTAATTCCACTTTCTTCCATTGACTTATTATAATATGTAAAAGACCTTTCAACCTCTTCAATAATGCCATCCAATTCATAGTTAACCAGGATTTCGGGCGCCTCAAAATTTGTCTTTTCTATCAATGCCGTAAAAATTTGTTCATTTAATTCCTGTTCAACCCTTTTATCATAACCCTGTTTTAGGTTTTCCGTTATATCTTCTTTCAAACTGTCCAATGTTTCATATTTCCCAAGTTTTTTTGCAAATTCATCGTCGATTTCAGGAAGTATCTCTTCTCTAATTTCTTTAAGCTTTACATGAAAGGTTATTTCAAGGTTTGCCAGTTTATCATTAAAATAGTCCTCTGGAAACTTTACAACTATTTCCCTGTCATCTTCCGGCTTCATGCCGATAAGCCCTGAATCGAAATCCTTTGAAATATGACCTTCTCCGACTTTAATTGTGAAATCGTTTGTTTCTTGAGTTTCGGCAAATGGTTTCCCGTCATTAAAACCTTCATAATCAATAACCGCAAAATCACCGTCTTTAACCGATCGATTTTTTTCAATCGGTTTTTTCTGGGCGAGGTTTTTCTGCAGCATTTTAAGCTGTGTGTCGATCTCTTCATCACTTACCTCGTAAAGAGTTCTCTTAATATTTAATCCTTTAAAGTCAATTTCCTCAATCTCAGGGTTTATCTCTACGGTTGCGTCATATTTATACGGTTCATTCCCGTTTAATGGAGGCGGATCAACTATGGGATTTCCAATAACCTTGAGTTCCGACTCTTTAATTGCATCTATGATAGAATCCTGAATCAATTTGGAAGAAACATTAGCGTTTACATCCTTTTTATAGATTCTTTCCAGAACCGAGCGGGGTGCTTTGCCGGGTCGAAAACCTTTAACTTTGGCCCCCTTTTTGAGATTTTTATAAGCTTGATCAAGTTCAGTGGTTATATCTTCTTTGGGGATCTCAACATGAATAATCTTTTTAACAGTGTTCACATCTTCCACAGTAAATTTCATAATATTCCTTTCAAATAAATTAAGTGCCTGAAATTGGCACTTTTATTTGGTGCGAGAGGGGAGACTTGAACTCCCACTCTGTCTCCAGAGCTGGATCCTAAGTCCAGTGCGTCTACCAATTCCGCCACTCTCGCATATAATTACTTGACTTTGTATAAAATTAAATTAAATTTATCCTATCAAGGTTGATGATCTTGTAAAAAGTCAAAATAGGGATGGCAAGGTAAAAAGCTTCAGTTTCAAGGTGCGCAAATTGCGTGTCATAAGGCGTACTTATAGTACGTTGCAATGACAACGAAATGAAGCGGAACACAGAAAATAGACTTTTTACGAAGCCATTTATGTTAAGATTATTATTAAACCTACAGGGTGTCAAGCAAAATTGATGGTCTAGTAAAAAGTCAGAAAAATGATCTTTCTATGAGAGTGTTTCGTATTTAGTGTTTCGTATTTGGTGGTCTAACAAACTGGTATATCAGCATATATTTCAAACATAACACAAAATTGATGAAAGTACTTTTATGTCAGCATCGTGCAAACAAAATTATTTTTTTGCATTAATACTTACTATTTTGGTTGTTTTTGCAGTAGCTGCGGAAGGAAAAACAAAAAAACCAAATTTCAAGAAATCCCAGGGTACCGTCATTTTAGATCCCGGGCACGGAGGTCATGATAAAGGTACTAAAGGCTCTGGCGGCACATTAGAAAAAGAAATAACATTAACACTGGCTCGTATGATTGCTGATGAACTTGGAAATAAATACAAGGTTTTCCTTACCCGTGCCGATGACTATTCACTTGATATCCATGGCAGAACAGCTACTGCCAACAATATAGGAGCGGATATTTTCATCAGCTTGCATATGGGTGGAAGCTTCCTTCATGAAGCAAGCGGCATGTCAATATTTTATTTCAAGGAAGCATCAAAACCGGCTTTACCACCTGAATCTTCACAAAAGAAATCTACCGAGAGTAACAAAACTACTATAAACTGGGATAATATTCAAAATAAGTATATAAAAAAGAGTAAAGTTCTGGCTAAATTAATCCATGATAGTTTTCTTCAACAGATAAAAGGTAAAAAAAGTAAGATTCACAGGGCGCCGCTTCTAGTTTTAAAAGGGGCAGAAATGCCTGCAATACTAATAGAAATAGGATATTTAACAAATCCGGTTGAAGAGAAAGAGTTAAGTGATAAAAAAGTGTTATCAGATTATGCAAAGGGGATAAGTAAGGGGATAGATAATTTTATTAAAAAAAAGTAATATTTTAGCTGTTTGAAAACAAAGCCACTTCAAAGGTAATTAAATTTTAAACCGTGTAAAACTCGCGCATAAGTGAGTGTAAAGAAAGAACAGTGCATGTCTTTTAAATAAAACGGCTAAGCAATAAATGCCGATTAGCCATTAAAACACATATTGCAATCCCCTGTTCTTTCTTAACACTCACTAATACGCTCAGACAGTTACACGATCTTGATATTTCGAATTGTTTTCAAAAGGCTAAATTAATACAAAAAAAATTATAAAAGTCTTTTTTATTGCCTTGCATGGATAAATAGAATGTGATAGTGATGACTGAAAATATCGGGGCGTGGCGCAGCCTGGAAGCGCGCCTGCTTTGGGAGCAGGAAGTCGGAGGTTCAAATCCTCTCGCCCCGACCAGTCTTCGTTCGAAACATAGTGAAGAACGAAGACTGCCACGGCGTAGCTGAAAGCGAAGCCGGGCTATACACATCACCTTCATAGTCATCGTTTCGAACTACGCCTTGGCAAGCCAGAGGAAAGAATTGAAGAGTTTCAGCTATGACATGCTGTACTATACGCTTATTTTTCCTTGCACCAATATACCTTAAAAGTAGAAAGGTAAAAGTTTTATGAACTCTCGCCATCCTATACGACTTCATCCGGTGTCTCAACACGTTTGAGCCCTAAATCGGCCCACCTTTTCATATGTTTTTTATCAAATGAGGCCAAGTAATTGACATTATGGTGTATGGCACTCACACCAATGATGGCATCAGTAAAATCGATATTCCGTTCAACATAAGCAATTAGTGCTTTTGGAAGGATTTCCCCATTTAAGACTATTATTCCGGGCGTTTCATAAAGATTGGTTATCTTTTCAACAATATCTTCCTTCTTCATCTGATAAAAGGAATCCATAACCCAAACCATTTCGCAAACAACAATAAGGTCTGTTACCAGTAATAAAGAACCTTCCATGGCTGCTTCAATCATCTTTTTTGCTTTCGTTGCCAGGGAAGGTTCGTCGGCAAGATAAAATCGGAGAAGAAAGTTGGTGTCAAAAAAAACTTTTTTCATTTTGGATGTCTCCTGGCAGCCAATTTTTCCCTTACTGCTTTACGAATAGATCCAAGATCCTTTTCAAGTTTTCTTCTTACCTTTAAGAAGCCATAGTCATGCAACATATTTTTCTTTACGGGTTTTAAAAATATACCGCCAGGCTTCTTTTCATACAAGATCTTATCTCCTGGTTTTAGATTTAATTCTTCCCTGATCGAAACCGGAATTGTCACCTGGCCTTTTGGAGTTATTGAATAAGCTTTCATAGCACCTCCATCTATTAGTATTACCGTTATGATATTATAGTAATAATTTGGAAGGATGTCAAATTTATTTGCAAAAGCCCGTTCGTACCTGCTGTCGACCAGGCAAAAGCTTTTCTGATGATCCCATAAAAATAAATGTCGATGCTCTGAACCTGGTTCCTTTATGTGGTCGATTGCCCAATTCAGGTAGGCGATTTTAACCTCCTGCAGGTCAAGTTCGAAGTTTTTCCAAAATGAATCAGTAAGTGTCATGTTTTGCGTCCTAATATACGTTATAACTATCTGTATTTACTAATATTATACCAAATTCCACTGTTAATGTAAATAGGTTAACCATTTAATATTATTATATATTATATTCAAATACGGGTTTAGAGCTGATTTTAGGGTGTTTTTGGGTACTCTACGGGGATATTTAGAGGGTTTTTTCAATGATGAAGGAAAGTTAATGTGGATAGGAGAGATAAAAAATATGGTTAAGAGTCAATGAAAAGGGAGGAACTTAAGCTGAGAATATACCTTTAAAACTGGAAGGGGATTAAGAAGGCTTTGTAGCTCGGCTTCCTGAGAAATGAACAACTTGCCACTACCTAAGTTCCCAACCCACTTAATTTATTTATACGTGTCAAACGCATATCACAGCCTTTATATTTTTAAACCTTAAACTTAACAGAAGTCTGATCTAAAAATTTGTCCAGCTCAGATCGAAACTTTTAATTGAAATCAGCTCAAATTTCATTTATTACAGGTCGTGGAATCAAATAATAACTAAAAGGAATATTAATGCTCAAAAACACATTCACCCACATCCCCGGTATAGGACCCAAGACTGAAGAGCGACTCTGGGACTCGGGAATTCACAATTGGGGTGATTTCACAAAAAATTGCCCAATTCGTTTATCACAATCCAAGATGGATACTATTGCCTCATATCTTGAAGAATCAAGGCAAAACATCAAATTCAGCAACCCAAATTATTTTTCAGATCTGCTCCCGTCGAATCAACACTGGCGGTTTTTCCCTGAATTCAGAGAGTCAACGGTTTATCTGGATATTGAAACAACCGGATTGGAAAGCTGGGGAAATATAATAACGACTATTGCTCTTTATGACAGTGAGTCCATAAGCTACTATATCAACGGTCAGAACCTTAACGACTTTCCTAATGGCATCAGAAAATACAAAGTTATCGTAACTTACAACGGTAAAACTTTTGACGTTCCATTTATTGAAAGATATTTCGGCATTAAACTGGATCTCGCCCATATTGACTTGAGATATATTCTCGGGAGCCTGGGATACAGTGGTGGCCTAAAAAGTTGCGAAACTCAGATGGGAATTGATCGGGGGGATTTAAAAGATATTGACGGATTTTTCGCAGTCCTGCTTTGGCACGATTACAAAAGAAATGGAAATCAAAAGGCACTGGAAACCTTGTTGGCATATAATATTCAAGATGTTCTGAACCTGGAGAACTTGATGGTGATCGCTTACAATATGAAAATCAAGGATATACCGTTTTATGATAATCAGTTACCGGCACCAGTTTTGCCGGAAGTACCGTTTGAAGTGGATATAGAGACTGTGGAGAGAATTAAGAGTGGTGTTGAATTTCAGTATTACTACTAACCTATCCAGCTTCAACTAAACCTTCCATAAAGCGACCCTAATTATAATTGTCGTTCATCAGCGTAAATATTAATAAAAAAAGGGCGGTAATATTTGATCTAAAAATATACAACCCCCCTTATATATTATATGGAATCTCTGAGTTTTTTACCCGCCCTGAATTTTACAACATTTCTTCCTTTAATCTTAATTACCTCACCGGTCTGAGGATTACGTCCTTTCCGTGTTTTACGATAGACATTGTTAAAAGTACCAAACCCCACCAGGGTTACCTTGGAATTTCTTTTCTTTAATCCCTTTGTAACACCACCTATAAATGAATTTAGAGCTTGTCCTGCCGCAGCTTTTGAAATTTTTGCATCCTTTGCCATTTTTTCCACTAATTCTGTTTTTGTCATTTTGTCCTCCTGCTTTTAGGTTAATACTTTAAGCCTCATTACTGTTGTTGAAAAGCGTTTACAACAACAAATTATTAAAGTCAATATAAAAGCCTGTTGTTTAAGGTTTTAGGAAAATATATCCTTAAAGTATAGGGTAACCGTGATTCTACAAACATCAAAGGCAGATGCCAAATTCTATGGGAAAAACAAAAAGGTGGGTTTGAGAGAAGAATTTACCTCGAATCTATCAGTTCAATCCAAAGCAAAGGTATTGATTTAGAATCTAAACCTCGCAAATTTGGGACCTTCAAGTATTACGTACAGAAGGCAGAAGTTGAGCATTGAATAGATGTTGGCGCGATTGTTATGTGACCCGATAGCCATTACCCTTTTTGCTTTCCTACCCACAATCCGTTCTTATCAAAAAATTGGGACTTGGAGTAGCCGATCGCATTCCACAAGGCATCAAATGCAGGACGCACAGCTTTGTGATATTCCAAAGTCTCCCCGTAGTCTTCCAATACACAATCGGGAAGGAAAAGAACATCATCGGGTAATGGCGGCGCGTAGTCGCCCCAAAGGTTTTCCTTTACGTAATAATCTGCGCCCTTAACCCCTTCCAGTGTAAACATGATGATTAAAGGCGGTGGAACTGCGATATCCCTAAGACCATCGATATACGGCGATAATCGCTCAAATATATGTCTCTCTAAAGCAAACCCAGGTATTAATAAACGATCTTCTTGTTTTCGGACAATACCAGCCTTCGTCGCCTCAAGAGCGCCGTTCCGGAATATTTGAGTATATCCATGATTTTGATCTCCGCCGCGCTCATTGACAAATCCATGAAAATTAAACCGCGGCGTCATGCCCGAAGCACCAAGTGGCAAAAAGGCATTATGCATTTCATGTATTTTCTCTACATCGAGATGCACCATGCCGGAGAAAGCCGCGGTGGGCACGATATGGATAAAAAGGCGCCCTCCACCTACAAGAGGCCGGGGGCCCTCACCATTGGCTATGACACTAATTCTGTTGTTTCTAAATTCAGAACTCCTGATCTCTGGCGAATAAATATCTGATTTTACTTGACAGG
>CAZLRK010000111.1:0-12061 GCA_964561845.1 uncultured Desulfobacterales bacterium
TATTACAACGCTATCACACATGATCCATCGTGGGGATATCGGCCGTCTTCTCGCTACTAAAGCGATATGGTGGAACAACAAACATTGTCAAACCGACATCGATGTAATCTACGACCTCGCTTCACACGTGTTTAGCATCGTTGCTTTGGTGACTGGTGCAGTCCCGACAAGTGTGCGATTAGAAAGTTCAGGTGGAATGCCCCTTTCTAAAGCTCGTTTGCTTTGCCACTGTGTTGGTGGTGTCTCTACCTTCATCTCAAACACATTTGCATTTTGGCATAGAGGTAGAATACAAACTCAATTCAAAATGTTATATAATTGAAATTAATCACCAGCCGTCTATTATTATCTATTTAATTTTTAACCTAATGTTCCCAAAATAAACTATCACGGCTGGATGAAGCTACTAGAGGGTTATTTTGGAAAAAATGATATAATTTATAATGCTATTGATTTGTTTGAAAAGGGGGTTAAATCTAATTTCGGCGATGAAAAAGATTTTGAAATTATTAAGGAATATGCTTATAATAATGAAAAACTACCTGAACCACTTCAACGCTTACCTTATTTGACATGTTGTGCATCAAAACATCTTCACTTAAATGAAGTCCTAAGTTTCCAAGCATCAGCACTTCTAAATTTATCGAATCTATTACAAATAAAAATATGGGCGATACCTTTTTTCAAAATGGTAGTTAATCGCTGGAAATTTTTGGCTGAAAGACAAAAGTTTTTATTTTCGTCTCCCAATTTATGGGCACCAATAATTTTAGAGGCCACGTCAACCGAAATCAACTCATCTTCTGATTGTGCAAATCTTATATTATTAATTGGTGAAGCTATTAAAGTAAATTGGCCTTCAGAAATGCTGGAAAAATTACGTATTAAAATAAAGAATCAAGAGTGACAATTCAAATGATTTGCACGGCGGCTATTTTAGACCCTCAAACCTAAGAATAAGAATGTGTGAATGGATGATAAAACTCCACGCTTTTCTTATTTAAACAGCTACAAAATATATTGGGGTTTAGGGGGTTGGTGAGAAACCGGTGATATCCAACATATCACAACCCCCATGGGTAATATTCAAACTGCACCATACGGCTATCATGGTTGACCGGAGGCGTTCATTTAAAAATTGCAGAATTTCTATTTCATTCCCCTCTTTTTGTTTTCAGGTTCTTCCACAACATATAGATTTTTCCCAGATCCCAATAGATCTGACGTCGGATGAGATCCGCGATGAATCATAGGATCAGAAAGGTTGATGTGCGAATAAAGAACCATAGGATATTTTCTGGAGATCACAGGCACATCCAACCCTGTAATAAGAGAATAGTATCATAAAAACCCATATTAAGGATTCTTTGATTATTCATTGCTGATTGAGTACCTTATGAGAATCGGGGTCACCCATTAAAGGGGCGAGTCAAAAGAAAAAACACCTCTCCTATCAAAAAAATCATCTCCAAAACGCCTGTCGCACCAGTGAAATGGTTGGTAAATTTCACGGGGTAAACTGAAATGCCCCCGTTAAACAGAAGAAACAGAGCGGTTTAACGGGTAAAAATTTCATGTATCTTAGGGGACGTAATTTGCTAATTACACATAATCAATGATATTGGGGACGCACTTGCAAGATCGTACAAGTCGACTATTTTAAACAAGTTGAATTGGACAAAGCTATCCGGACACCAGTTTCCTTAACCACCGTCCCACAATCAGCCTCTTTTACTCCTCCAACGTTTGAGGAGTCTATCACATTCTGCTTTTGGGAGACGGTTGTTGAGTGTTATCAGCTGACTCAGACTTTTATGCGCTTTACGTGGGGTAATTACTTTTTTCGCTACGAGCCGCTCGAAAATCCAGAGAACACCGTGGACTTGGATTCCATGGGAGGATGTGGAGATACTTTTCAACTTGCGTTCACCGGTGAGCAAAATTGCAGAAAGGTTTTCCGCCAAAAGCAGGCACGCGCAATCTTGGATGGAAAGGGGCTGGTATCTTGCTTTGTAATCCTGGATCTGGAAGAGCTCCTCTGGCGTGAATACCGGAAGGAGGACTTCACTTGCCTGTATGGCCTGGGCCAATTGGTCCGAATTTACCTCTTGAACTTCCTCGACAACATCAGGTGGAACGTGCACTCCCCACTTCAACTTTAGAAAAGTATTGAACAGATTAATCTGAAGCAGATCAATGAGGATATTGGCATCGCAGACAACGGTGGTCATGACACGATCTGAAATGCCCGCCGGAATTCACTGAGGGGCAGATTTAATAGTTCGGCCGCTCTGCTGAAGGTGATAATCTCTTCTGCGGCTGCGCGATAGACCAACTGATCAAACCGGTTGGCATGCTCTTTCCCGAGGTACTCCCCAGGCTCATCGGTTTTCCAGCCTTGGGTGTTCACAGAGATGCAGAAGTTTCTGTAAATATGCTCTGAAATGATCCCAAGGTGCCTTGTACGGGCCATGACCGCCTGGATGGAAATTCCGTATATCCCCTTGATCTTTTTTAATTCCCACAGCGCAATTTTGCTTCGCTGTTCGCCCAATTCGGCTTTGATGACCTTTTCCGGCAGCAGGAAAGCCCCAGCGAAAATGTGGCAGAGCTTCTCTCGAGTCCTCTGATCATTGTTTTTATGAATATTTAAAAGAATGTGTCCCAGTTCATGAGATATGGTGAACCGCTTCCTCAACAAGTCATTCTGACTCCTTACGGCAATGACAGGAATGTCCTCGGCCCAAGCGGAAATCCCAATAAAATTATCATCGGTTTCGATTTCGTGGATTCTAATGCCCTTGGCCTCCAGAAGTTCCATGAGATTGGATATGGGCGCTTCCCCCAGTTTCCACTTTCGGCGGACCTCAAGAGCGGCTTTCTCAGCATCTTCAGGCTTGCGGATATTGGGATCTGAAAGCGGATTCTTAAAGACCGCTCTGTCGCTCAGAATGTCCTCAATCTCCAGATAACGTTCCAGAAAATCGAGGGTGCGGTATTTGATACGTTCCTCCTCTTTGCGGCCAAGCCTTGATTTCTTTCGGAATTCGAGATCCCCTAAACTGACTTTTTGAGGCCTGAAAAAATAATCGGACTTGACACCCAAAGCTCTGGAAAGGGCAATAAGTGCATCCCCGCCGGGATTCATCAGTCCCTTTTCATACTTACTGATCGCCTGTTTGGTGACAGCCTGGCCAGCTTTATCGGCCAAGACCGCCATACTGAAACCCGACATTTTCCGGGCGCTTTTCAAGCGTTCTCCGAAATTGGCCAGCATTTCGATTCACCTCCTTAAAAGTAATTATATCTTTTGGTTGACAAACTAATATATAAAATTTGTTTTGTCAACCTTTAAATTTTTATTTCGGATCTCGGGGTAACCCATTAAAGGGGCGAGTCAAAAGAAAAAACACCTCTCCTATCAAAAAAATCATCTCCAAAACGCCTGTCGCCCCAGTGAAATACGCTTCGCTCTCATTGACATGCCCCAGAAACAGAGCGGTTTAACGGGGTAAAAATTTCACGGGGTAAACAGTCGTTCCAATTCCACAGAGCCCATGGCTGCAGACTTCAGTTAAGCACCTTAAATCTTTCAAGATCATCTTTGTCTTCCAAAGCTACGGAGCATGTCCACCCATGATTTTCAGCAACCTGAGACACAGTGAAGTCTTTCGATAAATCAGTATTTAGCGGTTTTGCTAATCCTGGTATTTTCGCTAAATGATCCGATACTGCCCTTTGGGGCGGGGATCTTCACTGTGTTTGGAAAAAGTTTTTCTAAACAAAGCAAATAAACTTTCTTCTTGCAAAGTTTGCAAAAACAAAGACAAACCCTAAGCGGTGTTCTGGACGCCATTAACGAAACGGCAAAGGAGCGAAAAAAGTTGAAAACAAAAATTATCAGTGTTGATACACCCATGATGCAGGGATATCGGTGACACCAATTATTATGAAAAGGGACGATTTTGCTGAAATATCTTGACTTATTTTCCAAGATATAATTAATTGAGCTATCGGGGATTTTTTTTCTTTTATCCACGGTTCAAAGGGAAAGAATAATCGTCATAAAAAGTATAACTATCTGAATATATTAGGAGAGACCTCTGCAAAGATCTCAGATTGTGAGCTTGTCATTTCTATGTATATTATCGGCTATTTTCTAAAGGCTACTGCTAGCGTTCTTGATATTGTTTTGGTTATTTTTATGTGGGTCATTATTGCTAGGGCT
Organism: uncultured Desulfobacterales bacterium; assembly: GCA_964561845.1. Lineage (GTDB taxonomy): Bacteria > Desulfobacterota > Desulfobacteria > Desulfobacterales > JAUVVS01 > JAUVVS01. The sequence goes on from CAZLRK010000111.1 coordinate 4,229, forward strand.
ATCTTATCGTGGGTAAATCCTGATCCTTATAATCCTATAGTACGTTTTATTCATAACGTTACAGAACCGATTCTACTCCACATACGCACAAGAATACCTCTTAGTTTTAGCGGTATCGATTTTTCTCCCATTATGGTTCTTTTGGGAATTATTTTTTTAAGAACTTTCGTTGTAAATAGTCTCATGAGAATATCTGTAAGTTTATTATAAGATCAGATCTCGTTAAGTTGTTGAGTTATTGATTTAATTATGATTCTTTTTCTACTCAACCACTTAATCACTCAACTATTTGACGATGTCTGAAATAACAACTCACAAATCCTTTAATTTGGAGGCGATCGAATGGCAAAAATAGACGCGTTTTTCAAATTGATGAACGAGCAGGGTGCGTCAGATCTACATCTTGTTTCAGGACAACAGCCCGCGCTCAGAGTAAGAGGTGAAATTGAAAGAATAAAATTTAAAGTCTTGGATAGCGATGATTTAAGAGGTATGCTTTATGAAATTTCACCCGAGGACAAGATTAAGACTTTTGAGGAAACCGGAGATGTTGATTTTGGCTATGAAATTCCAGGACTTGCCAGATACCGGGCAAATTTTTTCATGCAAAAAAATGGCGTAGCTGCAGTTTTCAGAGAAATTCCAAGCACGATATTGACGGCTGAACAGCTTGGTCTACCTCCGGTGATATCCAAACTGGCCAGTCTTCCAAGGGGGTTGGTTTTGGTGACAGGTCCTACAGGAAGCGGAAAATCGACCACACTTGCCGCAATAATTGATGTAGCAAACCGAAGCCGTAAGGATCATATCATAACTGTTGAAGACCCTATAGAATTTGTCCACGAGAGCCAACATTGTATTGTAAACCATCGTGAAGTAGGTATTCACACTAAAACATTTACTGCAGCTCTGCGGGGCGCGCTTCGTGAAGATCCTGATATTATTCTGGTAGGTGAAATGAGAGACCTTGAGACTATTTCACTTGCCATAGAAGCTGCATCAACCGGACACCTCGTTTTTGGCACACTCCACACAACAAGTGCACCCAAAACCGTTGATCGTGTTATTGAAGTTTTCCCCGCAGCCCAGCAGCCACAGATTCGATCAACCCTAGCTGATGGAGTCAGAGCTGTCATTGCACAGGTTCTGTTTAAAAGGATTGATAAAAAAGGCAGATGCGTTGCTCTTGAAATATTAATTGCAACACCGGCGGCGCGTAATCTAATTAGAGAATCAAAAACACACATGCTTCCGGGTGTAATGCAAACAGGCAAGAAATATGGTATGCAACTATTAGATGATGCGATTATGGCTTTGTACAACAAAAGAATGATCAGCCCTGACGAAGCATATTCTAAAGCAAACGATAAGGCACAATTTAGACCCTTATTGAAGTCTCCACCTACCGATTTCACAGAGGCATAATTGACGGTTTCGTAAAAAGCCCAACTTCTGCGTTGTGCTGCATTTCGTAATCATTCAACGTACGATAAGTACGCCTCATAATTACAAAATTTGCACGTCTTGAATTTGAACTTTTTACGAAACCGTCTAAATCGGACTTATTACGCGTTCATCATAATTGAGGAATTCGTAATTTGTTATTTCTCTCCGAGCCGTAGGCTTTACGAGCCGGGGGCCGGTCTTTCCGGGTTAGGTTGTATTATGAGAAAACAAGAAGTTGACCATATACTAACTAAAATGCTTGATACGCATAAAAATGTGTCTGATCTTAACCTTACTGTAGGTAAGCCGTTGCAGGTTGAAAGTTCCGGTGAACTTGTCAGCGTTGATATGAAACCCATATTGAGGCAGCTTACACCTTTTCAAGCTGAAATTTTTTCCTTAAACCTTGTCGACCAGGATCGCCGTCTTTCCAAGACACTTTTAACTGAAGGATCTTGTGATTTATCATATGCCTTGCCCGGGAAGGCACGCTTCAGAGTTAATATTTTTTCTCAGTCCGGCAATTATTCTATAGTTTTACGAAAACTTGAATCAAAGGTTCCCACAATTCGAGAAATGAATCTGCCTGAGGCTTTTCTCAAGATTTCTGAGGAAAAAAATGGTATTGTCTTGGTTACAGGTGCCACAGGATCTGGAAAGTCTACTTCTCTTGCTGCAGTGCTAAATGAAATAAACGAAAAGAAATCTGTTCATATTGTAACCCTTGAAGATCCAATTGAATATCAGCATCCACATAAAAAATCTACCTTTAACCAGCGGGAACTTGGTGGTGATTTTGATAGTTTTGGCAGCGGCTTGCGGGCTGCACTTAGACAGGCGCCAAAGGTAATTCTTGTAGGTGAGATGCGCGACAGGGAAACAGTCGAAATAGGATTGAGTGCTGCCGAGACAGGACATCTAGTCCTGTCAACCTTACATACGGTTGATGCAGGGCAGACCATCAATCGAATTCTTGGTATGTTTAGCACCGAAGAGGAAAATCAAATACGGATTCGTCTTGCAGATACTGTCCGATGGATAGTCTGTCAAAGGTTATTACCTAAAGTCGAAGGTGGGCGAGTAGCGGCCTTTGAAATCCTTGGTACAAATTTAAGGATTAAAGATACGATCCTTCATGGCGAATCTGAGGGAAAAACTTATTACGATATAATGCAAGCCGGTGCGCCTTTTGGCATGACAACATTTGATGATTATATTGTTGGTTTATATGAAAAAGAACTCATCACCATAGAGACTGCCATGGCATATGCTTCTCACAAAGGTGCTGTCGGCCGTGGAATCGACACGGTTAAGAGTGCAAGGGGTGAAGCCACTACAGACATTGAAGAACTAGAATTAGATGGTAGTTATGAAAAGACCCACTAGTCGTAATTAAAGAATTCCCCGCAAAACGGGACAAGCAAGGCCCAAAGGATCAACCCCCTTGAAGGGCGTCAAGTGTTGCACGTATCTAAAAATACCTAAAATTAAGGTATGTTGTCATTTGCTATATGGCATTCGTTTCGCTGTCATTCGATTGAAATTCGATTGAAATTCGATTGTCATTTGTAGGTTAATTAATAACTATTGAATTTCTACTGAATGACCACTGAATTTCCATTGAATAACAATTGAATAACCAACTGCCAGGCTGACATAGAATCAAAAAAGCTCAAAGCAAGACTGTTTTAATTAAAACTCATATATCAAAGGAGACCTTTTTCAGCATTATGGATATTATCTGTGATAAATGCCAAAGCAAGTTTAAAATTCCTGATGATAAAATACCGGCAGGCAAAGTAGTAAAATTGCCGTGCCCAAAATGTAAAAACAGAATATCTATAGGTTCCAGCAAAAAAACTGATGATATCAAACAAGATCAGGAAACAGGTATAGCTTCTTTTGATCAAGCTGACTCCGATGCCTATGATGCTTCTGAAAAACCTTTTGACTTTATTGAAGAAGAAGGAAGGACTGCTCTTATTTGCGAATCTGATTCTTCAATAAAAAAAAAGATAAAAAAAGTCCTGAACATCATGGATTACCATTTTACCGAAGCTGAAAGCGCAAGGGATGCTTTAAAACAGATGCGTTACCATAACTATGATATGATCATAGTAAATGAAGATTTTGATACAAAAAATCCGGATTCCAATGGAGTTCTGATCTTTATCGAGCGGCTTAGTATGTCTGTACGTCGCAATATTTTTGTGGTCATGATAAGCGGCAGATTTCATACTATGGATAATATGATGACATTTATTAAGAGTGTTAACTTGATTATAAATACTAAGAACATCAAAGACTTCGACAAAATATTGCAACGGGGAATCACCGATAATGATTTCTTTTATCGGGTATATAAAGAATCACTCAAGGAAACAGGAAAAATATGACCTTTTTCGTTTCCAGTAATTCTCATCATATCACTTCCCACCATACAGTCCATCAAGTTTATTACGATACAGGTTCAAATATTGAACACAAAGATCAATGAGATTTCAAAGAATCTTTACCTTATAACACTAACTCCACCAATACCCGGCTTTAACAATTTTATTGGGGTTTGGCTCTATAAAGGTAATATAACTTTTCTTGTGGACGTGGGCCCTTCCGTAACTGCAAATGACCTTTTAAAGGCTCTTCAGGATATAAAAGTTCAACATCTCGATTTTATTTTACTTACACATATTCACATTGACCATGCAGGTGGTTTAGGTGACTTCATCACATACTTCCCAAAAACACCGGTTATTTGTCATAAAGCCGGTATAAACCATCTTATTGAACCTTCCAGGTTGTGGGAGGGAACAATGAAAACCCTTGGTGAAATTGCAAAGGCTTATGGTAAAATCAATCCGGTCCCTTTAGATCGTTTTGTTGAAGTAAACAAATTTAATAATAGTGTTCTTCCTCTGTCGACTCCAGGCCATTCCCCCCATCATATCAGCTACCAGACTCAGGAATACCTCTTTGCCGGTGAAGCCGGGGGGGTTTGTTTATCCGGCCCACTCGGGATGGAGTATCTTCGCCCGGCAACACCACCCAGGTTCTTTTTAGATATTTCTATAAAAAGCTTGGACGCTATGATTGCAAAAAGACCAAATAGAATCTGTTACGGCCATTTTGGCATAAAAAATGATGCCGTAAAAATACTGGAGATTCACCGGGAGCAGCTTTTGCTTTGGCAAAGGGTTATTGGCGATGAAATGAAAAAATCTGGTAGAGAAGAGTTGGTTGCTAAATGTATGAAGAGTCTTTTGAAAGAAGATTCGCTTCTGGCTGGTTTTTTTCAAATGGACAAGTCCACTCAAGAAAGAGAGCGTGGATTTTTATCAAACAGTATAAAAGGATTTATTGGGTATCTATCATAAAATATTATTCATTTTTTTAAAAACTTTATATAGCCCCTGTGTGCCTAAGTTCTCAAATCCAAGAGAAGATGCGGAGATGTAAAATTGGTGCGCAAGAGCCAAACCAGGAAGAGCTAAGTTCATTCTCTTGGCCTCATCCAATGCGATCCCCATATCCTTTATAAAATGTTTTATAAAAAAACCGGGATCAAAATCTCCTTTTGCTATTCTTTTCCCTAAAATATTAATAGACCAGGAACTTGCAGCCCCTTTTCCTATAACATCAATAACACTATCAAGATCCATTCCTGCTTTATGTGCATACAATAATGATTCTACCACTCCAATCATAGTTCCGGCTATTAAAATTTGGTTGCTCATTTTGGTGTGTTGCCCTGCTCCGGCTTCTCCAAAATATGCAATATTTTCACCCATAATCTTAAAATATGGCAATATCTTATCATAGATATCCTTATCTCCTCCAACCATTATGGCCAGTTTGCCTTCCCTTGCCCCTACATCTCCACCTGATACAGGGGCATCAAGAAAATATATTCCTTTCTTTTTGGCTATTTCATATATCTTTTTCGCCAAAATAGGGCGTGAAGTGGTCATATCTACAATAATAGACCCCTGCTTGGCGCTCCTTAAAACTCCTTTTTCACTTAAAATGACTTCCTCCACATCTTCAGGAAATCCTACGATAGAGAAGATGATGTCGCTTTTTTCAGCCACCTCTTCCGGAGAATTGCACCAGGAAGCCCCTTTCTCTAATAATTCAGCAGCTTTTTGTTTTGTTCTGCTATATATGTGCGCGGTATTACCTGCATTTATTAAATGCATACACATTGATTTTCCCATTACACCAGTTCCTATCCATCCGATATTTTTAGAAATCATCCTCTCCTCCTTGTTTGGAACTCGATACTTGGTAATATTTTAGTAACGTTCATAAGTGTGCGCATTTCTTTGTAAGCGGTTAAAATTTGAAAAGGTAATGGATGTTTCCAAAAGACGATATCACTGTATAATACCTCGACTGCTCACAGTGATCAAATATTTGGGATTTGCGCTACATAGGCCATATTGTTCAAGATACTGTCTGTTAAATTCCAAATATTTGATCACCTCTTAATCGGTAAATTGATATCGCCTTTTGGAAATATGCATTGCCGAATGATTGTTAAATTGATCCCATTTATTGGGAAAACAATTATGCGCACACTTTTGAACGTTATTAATATTTTAGTAAGGTTTGAAAGTTACGGCCATTTTTCATAAACGTTCAAAATTGGAATTGGAAAAGGTAATGCCTGAGAGATGAAATGAAACTACTTCAAGATATAAGTTGCGCAGGCACCCTCTGACTCCCATGCCGTGACGCGAGTAACTTTTATGGAATTTTCACTGATTTCTGCTTGAAGCGATTTAGCAATGTACATGGCAATATTTTCTGAAGAAGGATTGCCATTATGAAAAAAATCCAGTTCATTAAGGAATTTGTGATCGAGCGTTGCAATAACTTTGGAAAGATGTTTTTTAAGTTCACTAAAGTCTATTAAAATACCCGCATCGTTTAAATTGTCTCCTGACACACAAACCTCAACCTTCCAGTTATGTCCATGCAGGTTTTCACATTTCTCTGCCACCATTTTAAGTTGATGGGCTGCTGCAAAATGTGTAATAATTTTTAATTCAAACATCGCTGATAATCAACTTAGAGGTTTATCGGGCTGCTTTGGCCGGACCGCCTTTGAGTATATTTTTTATTTTACTGGACAATTTGCCTGATTCAAGCTTTGCAAATTCTTTGAGAAGTAATTCCTGTTTTTTGGTGAGATTTGTAGGCGTTTGAACAAAAATTTGCATAATTTGATCACCACGCCTCCCATTCCTGAGAGAAGGGATACCTTCACCGTGAAAACGGAATACTTCACCCGGTTGGGTCCCTTTTGGAATTTCAAGCGTTTTTTCACCATTTAAAGTGGGTACGTTTATGCTGTCGCCAAGTGAAGCCTGAACAAATGAAATAGGTATCTGACATATAACATCCGTATCATCACGCTTAAAGAATTCATGGGATTCTACATGTATGAAAACATAAAGATCACCAGGCGGTCCACCATTAGTGCCTGGCTCCCCTTCTCCTGTAAGCCGAAGCCTGGATCCGGAATCGACTCCTCCTGGAATCTTTACGGCAACCTTCTTTCTGACCTTAATCTGTCCTGATCCTCTGCAATTTGAGCATGGATTAGGTATAGTCTTACCATTCCCGCGACAATAGGGACAAGTAGTTCTTACGGTAAAAAAACCTTGGGTTTGTGAAACTTGGCCGGCTCCCTGACAGTGATCGCAGGTTTCAGGATATGTACCTTCTTTACATGCACTGCCTTTGCAAGCCGAACATATTTCCATCTTTTGTATATCTATTTTTGTTTCTGTTCCAAAGGCGCCCTGCATAAAATCAATCGATAAATCATATCGAAGGTCAGCGCCTCTTTGTGCCCTGGTTTTTGTGCGCCTTCCGGTGCCAAATCCAAAAAAGTCTTCAAATATATCACCAAAGCTTGAAAATATGTCTTCGAAACCGCCAAAGCCGGAGAAACCGGTCCCTTCAAGTCCCTGATGGCCAAATTGGTCATAAATATTGCGCTTTTGTGGGTCTCGAAGTACTTCGTAAGCTTCTGCAGCTTCTTTGAAGTTTTCTTCAGCCGCTTTGTCGTTGGGATTTCTATCCGGATGGTATCTAAGGGCGAGTTTGCGGTAGCATGCCTTTATTTCATCGTCACGGGCATTACGATCTATACCTAAAATTTCATAATAATCACGTTTGGCGATCATCTATCCTACCGAATTATCAATATACATTTAAATTAGGTAATGTTTGTTTCCGAAAGTCGAAAATAGGCATTACCCAACAAATTGTTAAATAAGCTTCAGGAAGTTTGGGAACCGGTTATACCGAACCTTTTGGGAATTACTAAATTCAGAACTCCTGACCTCTCGTAATTTCAATTGCAACTTATTCCGCCGT
>CAZLRK010000112.1:0-11984 GCA_964561845.1 uncultured Desulfobacterales bacterium
AGCTTATCTTTACCGGTTCCCATGCTTTTCCTTGCGGCTCAGGTACATCCTATTGATAGATTTGCCCTTGAAGCCGAAGCCAGGGTAGTATCTTACGAGAACAACCAGATTTCAAGTTTAATCGGCAGATTGAAGGTAAAGGTTTTCGGGCCTTTATTTGCGGCAGGCGGTTATCGATATGATAGAATAAAATTAGATGCTGAGGATATTGAAGCAGATATCACTTTAAGCGGCCTTTTTATTGAAGCCGGTTTTCAGTTTTGATGAATTCGTAAAAAGTCGAATTCATTCCCGCCTTGCGGGATTTGGTGTTTAGTATTTTGTGTTTTGTTTGAAATATATGCTGATATACCAGCTTGTTAGACCGCCAAACACTAAACACCGTAATATTTTAGCTGTTTGAAAAATAGACCGCTTCAAAGGTAATTAAATTTTATAGCGTGTAAAACTCGCGTATAAGTGAGAGTAAAAAAAGAACAGTACATGACATATTAATAAAACAAGTAAGCAATAAATGCCGATTAGCCTTTGAAATACACCGATTCAATCCCTGTTTTTTCTTAACTCTCACTAATACGCTCAGACAGTTACACGATTAAAAATTTAAAAACCTTTAAAGCTATGTAGTTCTAACACTTTTATAGCGCTAAAATGTTACTAAACACCAAATACAAAACACTCTCATAAAAAGGTCGCTTTTCTGACTTTTTACGAGACCATCAGTTTTAATATGCGACAATTTTTTCACTTAAAATGTTTCATTTTTTTGGAGTGCAGTATTATTAGAATTCTTGTACCGGCCCTGTTATTTTATAGTTTAATTGGCTCATCTTCCGGCCTCTCAACCGTTTTAGAAACTCTTGATAAAACATCCAATAATTCATCCACTAAAATTGAAAGAGATTTATTATTTAAAAGCCGAAATGAATTTAATGAAAAAAAATACTTTCTCTATGCACAGCACTCTAATGAAGAGAAGACTTCAACTTCAACCGGTTTACCTCCTGGAAAAAAGATGGAACAGGTCGTCAAAATAGATACCATAAAGGTGTATATCGGCAATCTGCGTGCAAGACCATCCACAAAGTCTTCCATAATAGATAAATTGAAAAGAGGAGATAAGGTAACAATATTAGAAAAAAAAGGCGAATGGGTTGTTGTAAGACTTCAAGACGGTCGTTTTGGCTGGGTTCATCAAAGCCTTTTTCAAGACAAGAAGAGAATCTCGAAACCAAAAAAGGTTCATTTAGATAAAAACAAGAAAAAAACGCCTTCACGTAAAGTTTCTCCGTTACCTTCAGTGAAAACAAAGAACAGGGCTACATTGCAAGTACATAGTGGTAATATCCGCGCGAGGCCCTCTCTTAGCTCGAAAATACTATTTATATTGAGAAGGGGTGATGTAGTATCGATTCAAGAAACCATGGGAGACTGGTTTTTTGTAGAAGGAAAGGACGACCAATCCGGCTGGGTTCACCAAAGCCTTTTTACCAAGTCAGACAGCAAGAAAGATAGCGCCATTAGGTTCATTCAGGAAATTAAGAGCATTGAGCCTGAAATTTTATCACAACAGGAAGAGAAGGTTAATTTTATATTAAATGGATATTACCAGCCTGAAACTTTTATTCTTAACGAAGGAAATCCGAGGGTTGTCTGTGATTTTATCAATACGCATCTTGGAAGTAGTATAAGCCGGCAGATCAAAGTTAACGGTCGCATCATACAACAAATACGTATTGGGATATATAAGGGATTTTCGCCCAAGGTCAGGGTTGTGGTTGATCTAGTCCCTGATCAAGATTATGAGGTTAAAACCTTGTTCTTAAGAAAAGAGTATTTATTGGTTGTTAGAAAAAAATAGCTGTTAGTCGATTGAAATTCAGTTGAAATTCGGTTGAAATTCGCTCCGCTGAAATTCGGTTGTTATTTGCCGATGGATTTTATTTAATTAGAGCCTGAACGAAAAGTCCCATATTTCCTTATAAGTCCCCCTTTTGTCATAAGCGCTAACTTAAACAAAGAGACATTAACTATTCACAATTAGCAATTGATTATTAATTGTTAAGTTTGCGTTTATCATCCCCCAAATGACTTTTCAGCCATCTTAATGCCAGCGTCGTTGGTGTTCTTTATAGCATCCATTTTTCCTAGAGTTATTGGAATAATCGAGTTAATATAGTATGAGGCTGTTTTTATCTGACCGTCATAAAATGCAGCATTTTTATTTTTTTGAATTATCTTACGTCGGCCATCTTTGTCCGCATTGCCAAACAGTTTTTCAAGCTTCGGAGCTGCGATTACAGAACGCCAGAGAAGCATCCATGCCATGATGCAGTCACCCGTGACTTCCATGAAAGGATGGGCAAAAGCAAAAGCCGTCTTAAAGTCCGGAGATAAGGCAGTCTTTCCCATGTGTATGGCTATATCACCAAGCCTGTTGGTTGCTTCTTCCATTTTATCTGCAAGTTCTTCAATACCTTTTGTTGCTTTAGCCTGGGAAGTAATCTTTCCAATTTCCTGAAGTAGATTCATAAAGATCGCACCATTTTTCATTCCCAGCTTTCGCCCCAGAAGATCCATGGCCTGTATTCCGTTAGTACCTTCGTATATGGATGCAATTCTGGAATCCCTAAGGAGTTGTTCCACCGGGTATTCCTTGGTATATCCATACCCCCCATAAACCTGTACGGCTGTACTGCATACCTCAAACCCCCGTTCGGTGCAATAGGCCTTGACTATGGGAGTTAGAAGTTCGATTAAATCCTTATAGAACTCCTTATCTTCATCGGTTTCAGCGCAGATTTCTTTATCGACACATAAAACCACATAATAAATAAAGCTACGCATCCCATCTACGTAAGATTTCATCCACAGGAGCATTCTTCGCACGTCAGGATGCCGGATGATAGGTACCTGGGGTGCCTCCGGATCCTTAGATTTTTCCAAATCCGTTCCCTGGAGACGTTCCCTGGCGTAATTTAAGGCATATAGATACGCTGCGGACGCATGCGATAGCCCTTGAAATCCCACTTCAAGTCGCACTTGATTCACCATGTGAAACATAATATGCATCCCTTTATTCTCTTCTCCCAGCAGGAAACCCCTGCAATTGCCTTTTCCTCCCAACGCCATGCTGCAGGTGGCGCTCCCGTGGATTCCCATCTTTTCCTCGATACCGGTGCATACCACATCATTCGGATTGCCTAAACTCCCATCGTCATTCACCCAGATTTTGGGGACAATAAAAATCGAGATCCCCTTTGATCCCTTAGGGGCTCCTTCGATGCGTGCTAAGACTGGATGGATAATATTTTCCGTCAGATCATGTTCTCCGCTGGTAATAAAGATCTTATTTCCTGAAATTGAATAAGTCCCGTCTTGATTTTTAACTGCCGTTGTGGTGAGGGCTCCTACATCCGAGCCGGCTTGAGGTTCAGTGAGGAGCATGGTGCCCCCCCACCGGCCTGTGTAAAGCTTTTGTAAAAAAAGCTTCTTTTCCTTTTCCGTGCCAAAATATTCAATTATCCTTCCGGCACTATGACCCAGCATGATATAAGCGGTAAAAGAAAAGTTGGAACCGACAAGATATTCGGTGGTTGCAAGTGCAATGATATGGGGAAAACCCTGACCTCCAAGTTCAGGATCTTCTGTTATGGCAGTCCATTCCCCTTCAACAAAAAGCTTATGGGGTCGGTGAAAACATTCCGGAACTTTCACAATACCATTTTCAAAGCGAGCCCCTTCTCTGTCCCCCTCCTTGAAAGTGGGAAGAATCTCCTTTATTCCGAAGTTTCTTGCCTCTGAAATGACCATATCAAACATCTTGCGATTAAATTCTCTATATTCTTTTGCTTTGATAAGTTGTTCAATTTCCAGTTGTTCATAGAGAACAAAGTCGATATCTCTGCGATCTGCTATAAGTTGTGCCATTATTTCTCCTTTTGTAATATTTTAGCCTTATGAAAAAAATTAGAAATAGCAGGCTTTAAAGGTTGTTTAAAATTTAATTACTTTTGAAGCCTGCTTTGTTTTCAAACAGCTAAAATATTACCTCCTTTTTAAATCACGCCCTTATCTGAAAACTCCTTTATTTCTTCTTTTGAATAGCCTATTTCTTTGAGTATGGAGGCCGTACTTTCTCCAAAACGTGGAGGCGGGGTGCGTAACGAACCAGGGGTTTTACTTAATTTAATGGGCACCCCCAGAGCCGTGGTTTTTTTTCCGTTTTTTCCCGGGAACTCTGCGACCATTTCTCTTTCCCTGAAAAGGGGATCTTTTATTACTTCTTCCAGGTTTTGCACCCGTCCCCAGCAAACATCCAGGTCTCCAAGTTCTGCTTCCCATTCTTGTAGCGTCTTTTTCATAAAAGCGGAACGCATAAAATCGATAATTTCCTTTCGACGGTTTTCATCATACTGGAGAGGTGCATATTCCGGAATCTTCATGTGTTCACAAAGACGCTTCCAGAATCGGTTTTCCACTGCACCGATGGAAATGTACTTTCCATCGGCTGTTTCATAAGTGTTATAGCATGCATAGCGGTGAGAGAGAAATGAGTCGGCTCGACCGGGCGACTGTCCCTTGAGATTTTTAATATTAAGAGGGATAGTGAGAAATCCTGCCATAGAATCGGTCATGGAAATATCAATATATTGTCCCTCTCCGGTCCTCTCCCTTGTAAAAAGGGCTAAAAGGATTCCTGTTGCTGCGCTCATACCTCCGCCTGCAATATCAGCAATCTGAATTCCCGGGATGGAGGGTGGGCGATCTGCTTCGCCAATGAGATCAAGAACTCCGGCGTAACCAAGGTAGTTTACATCGTGCCCGACACGTTTATGGTATGGCCCGGTTTGACCGTATCCCGTGATAGAGCAGTAAACGATTTTTGAATTGGCCTTCCGCACTGTGTCATAATCTATCCCGAGTCTATGGACTACTCCGGGCCTAAACCCTTCAAGGAGAACATCCACATCTTTTACAAGTCGGAAAAAAATCTCTTTGCCTTCTTTAGCCTTTAGATCGAGAGACATATGTTCTTTGTTACGATTAACTTCCGGAAGAAAAAGGCCGTCTGCCATGAAACGTTTCCCTTCAACAGAGATGACACGTGCGCCGTGATCTGCCAGGATCATTGAGCAGTATGGTCCCGGCAGTAAGCGCGACAGATCAAGAACTTTTATTCCCGCTAATGCACCGTTATTTGGCATTTTTTCTTACTTCCTTGAAACTATTCTGCCACGAAGGCACTAAGGCACAAAGTTTAACTTTCATATTTTCCAACAATGGATATACTGCATATATTTTGAAACGGGAAGCCCCCCAAGTTATGTGTCAGACCGTACTTGGGGTTATTGAGCTGACGTTTGCCCGCTCGCCCGTGAAGCTGTAAATACATCTCATAGAGCATCCTGATTCCGGAAGCGCCAACAGGATGGCCGAAACACTTCAGTCCTCCGTCAACCTGACATGGAATCTTACCATCCAGGTCATAGAAGCCGTCCATAATATCATTGATCGCTTTGCCTCTTTCGGAAATGTGAAGGTCTTCATAAGTAACCAATTCGGTGATGGAAAAACAATCATGTACTTCCATCATGCTGATTTCCTTTCTGGGATCAGTTATTCCCGATTCTTCATATGCTTTAAGGCTGCACTTGCTCGTAGTAATGAAGTGATCTCCATCCCATTCATCAAAACCAATCTCTTCGCCACTGCTTAATGCTAACTGCAAAGATTTCACTGTCACAAAGTCAGTTTGTCCCATTTTTTTTGCTATTTCCGGGGTCGTCACAATTGCACATGCACAACCATCACTAACACCGCAACAATCATATAGACCAAGAGGATGAGCAACAATAGGGGAAGAAATAACCTGTTCTTCCGTTATCGGTCTTCTTAGATGAGCCTTTGGATTTAAAGCGCCGTTAGCATGACTTTTGGCAGAGATATGCGCCATTGCAAGTTTAAGATCTATGTCAGGCACATTGTATTTAGCAGCGTAGGCAGCGGCAAGCTGGGCAAATGATCCCGGCGCAGTAAGGTTGGGCCACCACTGCCATGTCAGCGTTCCGGCATTCGATCCGAAATTTACCAGACCTCCATAGCCGGTATCTTTTAATTTTTCAACACCCAGGGCAAGACATATATCATATGCTCCTGATGCAACACCGTAACAGGCGCCTCGAAAAGCTTCGGTTCCGGTTGCACAGTAGTTTTCGACCCTTGTAACCGGAATCATGGGGAGACGCAAAGTGGTTGACAGCGGCATGGCGGTTTTACCCACACTAATTTCTCCCATGCATGTACCGAGCCAGGCGGCATCAATCTCATTTTTTTCAATACCGGCATCAGCAAGACACTCTTCAAAGGCCTCAACCATTAATTCTTCGGCCCCCATATCCCACCGTTCTCCGAAACGGGTGCATCCCATACCGATAATGGCAACTTTATCTTTAATTCCTGTAGCCACTGTATCTCCTATTTATTAATTAAAAAAGTTTTTTATCACTATTCAGCCACTAAGACACTAAGACACAAAGAAAAAAATATAATTGAGCAGTAAGGGAATTTTTCTCTTTTATCTCCAGTTTAAGCGGAATGGATGATCGTCACGAAAAGCATACACTGTTTGAAGGTATTAGGAATCGTTAAGAAAGAAAAGCGTTTTGCATGGAATTTAAAAAAAGAAAACTGTTCAATTAACTAATTTATTGTATTAATATGTCATTCACTTTTCTTTCTTTACGAGTCCTTATACATGAGTTTGTATGTTATTCGTGATGATTATTCATGGAGCGATTGAACAAAAAAACTCCCCGACCCCTCATATAATTTTATTTCGTGCTTTCATTCTTTCGCCTGCCCCATAGGTCTGAAATATCGTACTGGGGTGTTTTCGTGATCCTTTTTTAACTTATATAACCTTAGTGTCTTGGTGTCTTTGTGGCCCCAGCCTCATATACCGGGAGAATCAACAAGTGCCAAAATTGCATTATTGGCGTCGTTTATTTCCTTTGCCTCTTCTAAAGAGTTGATCTTGTGCCAGTTCTCTTCGATCAGTTCAGGAGTGGGTAGATTTTCAGGATCGCCCAATTGTATGCCAGGACCTGTCAGAACAGCGACCCTACTAAAATAACTCATTCCCGCGTTGAATATCATGCCGGTTTTGTCGCACTCTTCGCAGCAAAGAAATAGTACAATAGGTGCTATAAATTCAGGTTTCATTTTTTTAAAAATTTCAGGAGGCATAACATCTTCCGTCAGCCTGGAGGCTGCCAAAGGCGCTATAGTATTAACCCTTATATTATATTTAGCGCCTTCGATTTTCAAGGTATTCATAAGTCCTACAAGACCCATTTTAGCAGCAGAATAGTTTGTCTGGCCAAAATTGCCATACAGCCCTGCAGCCGAAGTAGTCATAACAATACGTCCATAAGCGTTATCTTTCATCACTTTGAAGGCAGCTCGTGTGACATTGTAAGCGCCGTTTAGATGCACATCTATAACCGAATTCCAGTTTTCTGGTTCCATCTTTAAAAAACTTTTATCTCTAAGAATCCCGGCATTATTAATTAAAATATCAACTTTACCGAATGCATCTATAGCAGATTTTACAATGTTTTTTCCACCATCGGGAGTCGTAACACTGTCGTAGTTGGGTACTGCTTCTCCGCCAAGTTCCATGATCTCTTGCACTACATTATCTGCAGGGCTTTCCGCTCTTTTACCGCAACCATCACGGGCACATCCAAGGTCGTTTACCACAACTTTAGCACCCCGCCTTGCCAGTTCCAGGGCGTATATCCGCCCCAGGCCACCTCCCGCGCCGGTGACGACGGCGACACGATTGTCAAAGCGAACTCTTTCTGTTTTTGCCGCTGCACCAAAAACAGGAACCGCCTTCCAGAAATAGTTTACAAAACCCCGTTCTTTATCCTCGGCCCGCTTTCTGAATACCATCTTCACAGGAAGTCCCACCTTCAAGCCATCTATCTCACAATCCGTAAAATCGGCCATGAATCGTCCTCCACCTTCAAACTGTATCATGCCGTAGATGGCGGGTGGGTCCATGGATACGGAAAGCATATCACCGGTGAAGGTTTTGATTTTTGCCGGCATTTCAGCGAATTCATAATCGTCCTGACTGTGTATGGCGCCGCATTTGGGATTGACACAGATATCCATTTTCGGAAACTGCGGAGCATCACATTCACGGCATTTTCCGCCAACCAATCCCAGAATCATATTGTTCTTACGCTCCAGGGCGGTCATGGCTGTCTGGTTGGGCGCTTCTGCTCGAATTCCCGTTTCCGTTTGAATCAGATCTCTGAATTTGAGCCATTTCATATAATTTTCTGTGGGCTTTTTGCTTTTTATAGACCCTTTGAATCCATTTCTATGGGGAAGTTGAGCTATATTCTCCGTGACCTCGAAACAAAGAGCATTACAACCCTGCCCGAAGCCCGCCATCAAGAGACGATCTCCCGGCTTGGATGACTCCAGGGCACAAACAAGCATCAATAAAGCATGGGCTGCACCGGTTTCTCCGCAAACTTCGTGCATGGTATCGACTACTTTTTCCGGTGGAGCACCCAGGTTCTTGGCTATTTTACGGTGTTCAGGTTTGAAAATACAGGGAAATATCAGCTTGTCCACGTGGTCCATAGTGATATGGAGTTTATCCATAAGTCCGTTTACAGCCTCGGGGATAATTCTGGCGTAACCCATATCCCGGGCCCAGCGTTCTTCCCACACGTAATCATATTTGTTCATGGAGCCACGATAATGATCCGGAAAGTCGTAAGATACACAATGGGACCCTTTGAATTCCGCAATGACATCTTGATTTCCCACTAATAGGGATGCAGCACCGTCGCCGTACCACATCTCATAAAAAGAGGCGGCCCTTGTTTCTCGGCGATCTGCAACCGTAATCAGAATGTTCTTCCTTTCCCCGCTTTTTAAGGTTTCAAGAGCAGTAATCAAGGCTGTACTACCGGCTTTTTGTGATGATGTGAAGTCAGAAGTAATAATGTCATTTCTCAAGTTAAGTGCGGTGGAAACAATTCCGGCATTTAGCCGATCTGCAAATGGCAATGTTGTCGAAGCTAAATAAAGACCATCCACAGCAAGTTTGTCTTTTCCAATCAAACAATCTCTTGAAGCTGCCACTGCCATGGTTACAGAGTCTTCGTCCCAATTACACATAGACCGTTCGCCCTGTGCCGCCATAACAATAGCAGGCGTAAGCCAGCCCATGTGTTGGTATATAGACATTCGATCGAGTCTCAAACGAGGAATATAGGCTCCATAAGAAGTAATACCGATCATTGTAATTTCCTTTGATTATTGTATTAGCACTAACTTATAACCACCGAGAACACAGAGATACGAATAGGCGTTACGGTCAAAACTTGAACAATTTTTCGATAAGCTGAGATTTCATTATATCCCCCTCGACCTTTAGTTTTCCCGAAGTATATGCTTTCATCGGTAATAACCTCCCATTCATCATATCGAGGAAGTCGGAGTCTGCAATCTTGAGAGTACATGTGGGCTTCTCATGAGTTTCGTGTTTCACTACGCAGGCGTTATCTTTGACAGCACAGAACCAGTCACCACCGTCTTTACCGGAAATGCTATATTGAAAGACTATATTCAAACCCGTAGCAGCATCCGGTACAAAAGCGTCGGGTATAGCATCAAATACAGCAGAAACAGAAGCAAATCCCTTTTGTGGTTTTTTATCCGATCTGCCATGAGAAGCAAAAGCCGCCAGGGCATCTTCTACATTGTCATTGAGATGCCTATATTCCTTTCCATCTTCAATGTTTGAGATTTTATCCAGGTTATCAAGTATTGCCTCAACGGTAGGAAAATTATTTTCATCTCCCACGACCAGGCCGGGTCCTGTAATAACGGCTGCGCGGTTAAAGGAGCCCATCCCTGCATTATAAATATTGCCGCTAACAGGGCATCTATCTGAGCAAAGATAAATTACTATAGGCGTTACAAATTCCGGTTTTGCCTTTTCTAATAAATCCGGAGGAAAAATGTCTTCAGTCAGACGTGTCGTTGCCAGGGGAGCAACGGTGTTGACCTTTATATTATATTTCTTACCCTCCAGTTTAAGGGTGTTCATTAACCCTACAAGACCCATTTTGGCGGCTGAATAGTTAGTTTGGCCAAAATTACCGTAGAGACCTGCCGCAGATGTAGTCATAACAATTCTACCATAGCCTTTTTCCCGCATTACCCGGAAAGCCGGACGCGACACATTATATGCCCCGTTTAAATGGACGTCGAGTATCGCCTGCCAATTCTCGGGTTCCATATTGAGAAAACTCTTATCACGCAGAATTCCCGCGTTGTTAATGAGAATGTCTATAGTACCGAAGGTATCAAGGGCTGTTTTTACTATATTTTCTCCACCTTTTGGGGTGGCGACATTGTCGTAGTTTGCAACGGCTTCCCCGCCCAGCTTGAGTATCTCTTTTACTACCTTATCGGCAGGAGATGCAGTTCCATTTCCTGCGCCATTCCCGGCGCCTCCCATATCATTTACAACTATTTTAGCTCCCCTTTTGGCCAGCTCCAAGGCATAGGCTTGTCCGAGGCCACCTCCGGCGCCTGTGATAATAGCCACACGGTCGTCAAATCGGATCTCATCTTTTGGGATGTCTCCGTATTCGAGGATTCCATTATCAATCACTACGTCCTTGGTTTCGGCATTTATTGTTCTCCAGACCGCCTGTCCTTCTTTTGTTTTCCAGATAAGGGTCTTGATAGGAGTTCCAGGGTATAGTGCTGTTGAAAAACGGCAGTTAAGACGTCTAACTTTTTCAGGCTTGCCCGGGACCAGGCTGTTTATTAGAGCCCTTAGTGCGTACCCATGGGTGCATAATCCGTGCATAATAGGTTTTTCAAAGCCTGATATTCTTGCAAAATCAGGATCTGCATGAAGCGGAAACACATCTCCGGAAAGTCTGTAAAGAAGCGGTTGATCAGAAGAGGGCAGTGCTTCTACTTCAAAATCCGGATCTCTGTCCGGGAATTTGACCTCTTTTTTAGGAGAATTTTCACCGCCGAAGCCTCCATCAAGACGTGCAAATATGGAAATGACGCTTGTACACAATTTTTTGCCGTTTGAATGAAAAGTATCGCTTTCAGCCAATATGAGAGCGCCTTTGTCTTTTCCCTTGTCGTAGTAATGGGTTGTTTTTCCCTCGGTGGTCAGGGTTCCTTCGGAAGGAATCGGGTTGTGAAAAATAAGCTCCTGCTCTCCATGGAGAACGCCGGCCGGGTTTACATTGGAAGTTGTGCCAACAAGCCAGAAAAAGTCGATGATTGCAGCCATCAAGAAGGTCGGCAATATTTTTAGATCTTTTTCATAACAATACTCCAAGTCAGAAAAGCCGGCGCCGACACCCAGGGCATAAAGGACAGCATCTTTCCATGTGTAATCTTTGGTGATAGGATCGATCTTTTTACCAACAGCATCGAGATTTAGAGCCATTTTCAGTTTTCCGTAACATTTTAGCCGTTTGAAAGCAAAGCAGCTACATTTATATCTAAAGTCAAGAACCACCCCTAAAAGGGTCTGGTTTATATCTCGCAGAGCTCACAGAGTTCTCAGAGTTCTTGATTTGAATCGCTGAGAGGGCGATTCAAATCAAACTGACATCCAGCTATTGCTGGAGATGTTGACATAATACAATCTATTCTGTTGCTATTCAACTGTCTATGGCCTCGGATTCTATTTGCCACGCAAGTGGCTGAGAATTTTGTCTGATTTTTCCTCTCAAAAAATCAGACAAATTATTTATCTCTCTGTGATCTCTGTGAACTCAAGCGAACATAGAGAGCGGGCGAGAACAAAACTATACCGATAACTTTTGAACTCTGAACTTTGAACCCCTGAACGGTTAATAGGTAATTTCAGAACTCCTGACCTCTCGTAATTTCAATTGCAACTTATTCCGCCG
>CAZLRK010000113.1:0-11901 GCA_964561845.1 uncultured Desulfobacterales bacterium
GTTAAATATAAAAACAGATTTAACTGGGCAGGCAAAATTGAGCATTTTTCAAAGGCCTCTAGAAAACATTATTTTTTTTGCAAAAACTATTGAAAAATAATCTAATTAGGGTTTAAAGTCAAAACAATTTTTTTGACATTGCGTGTTTTATATTGTAATTAGTTTGGACTTGGATTCTTTACTTAAAGGTATTATGAATTATGAAACAATTTGCAAGACTTGATCGGTTGCCACCTTATGTTTTTGCAATCGTTAACCAGATAAAGATGGATGCCAGACATGCCGGGAAGGATATTATTGACCTTGGAATGGGAAATCCGGACATTGGAACACCTCAGCATATTGTTGATAAACTCACAGAAGCAGCCCAAAAACATCAAAATCATCGATATTCTGCGTCTATGGGTATAACAAAGCTGAGAATGGCCATCGCAAACTGGTATAAACGTCGATTTGACGTGGATATAGATCCTGATGATGAAGCCATCGTCACCATAGGTGTTAAGGAAGGAATCTCTCATCTTATCCTTGTTACAATTCGTCCCGGAGACGTGGTGTTTACCCCGAATCCCACTTATCCTATCCATCCATATTCGGCAATTATTTCCGGAGGTGATGTTCGTGGGATACCTGTGGGGCCGGGCAACGATTTTTTAGAAAATCTCATGAATGCTACGAAGCAGACCTGGCCGAGGCCCAAGGTCTTAATCCTGAGCTATCCGCATAATCCTACAACAGAAACTGAAAGCCTTGAATTTTTTGAAAAAATCGTTGCATATGCAAAGGAACATGACATAATTGTAATTCATGATTTTGCATATGCAGATATTGTATTTGACGGTTATAAAGCTCCCAGCTTCCTTCAGGCAAAAGATGCCAAAGATGTGGGAGTGGAATTTTTTTCACTTTCCAAAAGCTACAGCATGCCAGGTTGGCGCGTCGGTTTCTGTGTTGGGAACAGAGAAATTGTAGCAGCCTTGCGTAGAATCAAGAGCTATCTTGATTACGGAATTTTTCAGCCCATCCAGATAGCATCTATCATAGCCTTGAACGGCTCTATTGAAGAAGACAGAGAAAATAATTTAAAGGGTCGCCAAGAATGTGTAAAAGAGATATGTGAAACTTACAGAATTCGAAGGGATACCCTGATATCCGGCTTGAAAAGGGTGGGCTGGAATATCAAAATCCCAAAAGGGACCATGTTTGTGTGGGCTAAAATTCCTGATAAATATCTAAAGATGGGATCAGTTGAATTTTCCAAATTATTGATTAACGAAGCCCAGGTTGCAGTTTCACCAGGGCTGGGATTTGGAGAGTATGGCGATGAATACGTCCGTTTTGCACTTATTGAAAACAAAATGCGAATCAACCAGGCTGTAAGGGGGATAAAAAAAATATTGTAATTATAGTTTTGACACTCTCGTAAAAAGTCAAAAAAGTGACCTTTTTACGAGAGTGTTTTGTATTTAGTGTTTAGCAATCTAACACGCTGGTATAAAAGCATATATTTCAAACAAAACACAAAATACTAAACACCAAACACTTAATGAATTCGATTTTTTACGAATTCATCAAGCTTTCAAGGAAACAATTTTTTATGCGAAATATAAATATCGGTTTGCTTGGCTGCGGTACGGTGGGAACCGGAGTCGCAAAAATTCTAATTAACAACAAAGATCTTATCAGCTCGCGACTTGGTGCAACCTTAGCCCTGAAATATGTTGCTGATATTGATATATCAAAAGATAGGGGGATAAGATTTAACGACGGTGTTTTGGTTACAGATGCACATAAAGTTGTTGATGACCCTGATATTGACATAGTTGTTGAGATGATAGGAGGAGAAGGAATTGCTAAGGATATTATCTTAAGAGCAATCAATAACGGGAAGCATGTCGTTACAGCAAATAAAGCCCTTATTGCCAAACATGGAAAAGATATATTTAACAGGGCGGCGGAAAACAATATTGATTTTGGATTTGAAGCAAGTGTTGGCGGCTGTATGCCGATTATTAAAACATTAAGGGAGTCACTGGTTGGAAATCACGTAAAATCGATGATAGGCATTTTAAATGGTACATGTAATTATATCTTATCCAAAATTACTGATGATGGCAGCACTTTTGATGTGGCTTTGGCTGAAGCACAAGAAAATGGGTTTGCAGAAGCAGATCCGACTTTGGATGTTGAAGGATTCGATTCAGCTCACAAACTCACTATTTTAACAGCACTTGCCTATGGCATGGAGATAAATTTTGATGATATTTATATAGAAGGAATTTCAAAAATCACACCTATGGATATTGAGTTTGCCGGACAGTTCGGATACAAAATAAAGCTTCTTGCCATTAGCAAGAATAGGGGAGATTCTGTTGAGGCGAGAGTCCACCCAACAATGATCCCTTTTGACAATCTTCTTTCCAACGTCAATGGCACACTGAATGCGGTCACTATTACAGGAGATGCTGTTGGTGATATTTTGCTCTATGGACATGGAGCCGGGATGATGCCTACCGCCAGCGCGGTAGTCAGCGACATAGTTGATTTAGCGCGGAATATTTTATCCGGAATAAAGGGGAGGGTGCCGTTACTTTCCTTTCAGATGGATAATATCAAACAAATTCCAATTATGGCGATTGAGGAAACTTCTACACACTATTATTTTCGATTTTCCGCCCTTGATCGTCCCGGGGTGCTCTCAAAGATATCGGGTATTCTTGGCAATTATGGAATAAGCATCAAGTCTGTACACCAGAAAGGTAGAAGATCAAAAGGCGCGGTTCCAGTTGTTATGCTCACTCATTATGCTAAAGAAGCAGATGTAAAAAGGGCGCTGTCTGAGGTAACCAATCTTGACGTTGTTGCTGACAAACCAGTTCTCATACGGATTGAAGATGCAGACCGGGAAGATTGAAAAATAATTAATTTATTCCTTAATTTTAGGCATTTTTGTTTTAC
The DNA here is from genome assembly GCA_964561845.1 of uncultured Desulfobacterales bacterium. Lineage (GTDB taxonomy): Bacteria > Desulfobacterota > Desulfobacteria > Desulfobacterales > JAUVVS01 > JAUVVS01. Next base: position 2,959 of record CAZLRK010000113.1, read on the forward strand.
ACGATTAAAAATTAAACAACCTTTGAAGCTTTCTATATACTTTTAAAAGGCTCAATTGATACGACTACAATAATGGGGATTACAAATGCATATTGTTTGTGCGGATTTAGAAGGAATTTTTACTCCGGAAATATGGATAAACGTGGCCGAAAAAACCGGGATTAAAGGACTCAGGCTGACAACCCGCGATATATCTGATTATGATGTATTGATGAAAAAACGTATTGGCATACTGCATGAAAACGGCCTTAAGTTAAAAGATATCACAGATGTAATTGCAAGCATGAATCCCATCAAAGGAGCCGTTGAGTTCCTTGAATGGCTCAAGTCATGCATTCAAGTAATTATTGTTTCAGATACATTTGTTCAATTCGCAGATCCCCTGATGGCAAAACTCGGAAGGCCTACGCTTTTTTGTAATTCCTTGCTTATAGGCCCTGATGGTTCAATTGCAGGTTATAATTTGCGCCAGAACGATGGAAAAAGAAAGGCTGCACTTTCCCTGAAAAGCCTCAATTATGATGTTATAGCTGTTGGAGATTCTTATAATGATATTACTATGTTACAAGAAGCTGATAAAGGTATTCTCTTCAATCCGCCTGAAAATGTGAAGAATGAATATCCTGAGTTTCAAGTTTCCTGTAGTTATGAAGAACTAAAAAATTTAATTCAAGAAACGATTGTAAACAATTTTAAATAAGTCTATGCTTTCCAATAAAACAAAATGCCGAGTAATCTATGGCGACACTGACAATATGGGTTTTGCCTATTATGCTAATTATCTTCGCTGGTTTGAAATTGGTCGCACCGAGATGTTCAGGTCACTTGGACTTACTTACAAAGAAATAGAATTAAAGGGAATTTATTTGCCTGTATCTGAAGCTCTATGTAAGTATTTGTCACCGGTGCAATACGATGACATTATAGTCATTGAAACAACACTTGACTTAGCTGTCCGTGGTGGAATGAAGTTTGACTATTGCCTATTTAAAGAGGAAGACAAAAAAAAAATCGCAAAAGGATACACCAAGCATGCTTGTATAGACAAAAACAACCGTGTAGTCCGTCCGCCTGATTTTTTATTGGAAATTATTAATAAAATGTCGGAAAAGAGTATCCGGAAGTGATAAGTAAATTAATGCGTAACACTCTATCTACAAAAACCAGGCACAAATAGGAATTGGGGAAATAGACGACAGATGACAGACGACAGATGACGGATTCTTCTAAAACGTGAAACCTTAAACTTAAAACGTTCATATAAGAAAATTTTTTATTTTTTACGAAACTGCCATGTCTATAGATATTTCAAAATTTGACGGATGCAAAATCCTTGTTGTGGGTGATTTTATGATCGACGAATATGTGTGGGGAGATGTTGATCGGATATCACCTGAAGCACCTGTCCAAATTGTTTCTGTGAATAAGGAGGATTATAGACCTGGTGGAGCCGGTAATGTTGTGAACAATCTTGTTTCACTCGGGGTAAAGGTTTTTGCAGTTGGATCAATAGGAATCGGTGAAAATGGGAATCTTTTGCTAAAAAAGCTGAATGAACTCGGTGTAGACGTTAAAGGTGTCATTCGAGATTCAGAAAGACCGACGACCAAAAAGACAAGAATTATTGCAGCTAATCAACATGTTCTCAGGATTGACAGAGAAACAAAAAAAGAAATTTCAAACAGAACTTTTCAGGCCATTATAAAAATATTAAAAGAAAAAATTATAGATGTTGATGTGATATTGATCTCGGATTATGGAAAAGGACTTGTAACGCCCCTCTTACTTTCGAAACTGGCTGAAATTGCAAACAAATACCAAAAAATTACGATTGCCGATCCAAAAGGCCTTGATTTTTCAAAATATTCCGGCTTGTCATTAATTACGCCCAACAAGAAAGAAGCCGGGCTTGCTGCGAGAATTGAAATCGTAAACGAATCAAATCTTTTAGAAGTTGGTAAAAAACTACTTAATAAAATAGGAATAAACAGACTATTGATTACGTTAGGTAAAGAAGGGATGGTTCTTTTTGGGAAAAATAAACGACCATATAAAATCAAGGCTAAAACAAAGCAGGTCTTTGATGTATCGGGTGCCGGAGATACGGTAATTGCTGTTTTTGGACTTGGGTTGGCGTCCGGGGCATCATATAAAGATAGCATGAAGCTCGCCAATACGGCTGCGGGCATAGTTGTTGGCAAGGTTGGGACTGCAACAGTTTCAAGAGAAGAACTTAGTATAGAATATAAGTAACTTCTTGAAAAAATAATGGTCGCATTTATTCGTTCACGGGATATCGAAATGTTTAAATGACCAGGTTATCGGTGATCAGAGACCGATCACTGATTACCGATTACTGATCAAAGGATACTAGTTTGTTGCATATACAGGAAAATCCACATGGGATGATATTCAAAGTATTAATTCAGCCAAGATCTTCAAAAAATATGATATCCGGGCTCCATGATGGCGCCTTAAAGATAAAACTAACGGCCGCGCCTGTGGATGGGGCTGCGAACAAAATGTGCATTCAATATCTGGCAAAATGTTTTAAAGTTTCAAAATCATTAATAGAGATCATATCAGGACACAAGAGCAGAACCAAGCTGATTCTGTTCAGGAACAAAGGAAGTGAGGCTGCAGTCAAAGAGAAAGAACGCCTTAAGCAATCAATTGAGCCCTTAATAATCCGAAAAAGCTGAAAAACAGCTTGACATAATTTTGGTATTTAGTTAGCTTTATAATTTTAGGCATTTGCTGCGGGGTGGAGCAGTCTGGTAGCTCGTCGGGCTCATAACCCGGAGGTCGGTGGTTCAAATCCGCCCCCCGCTACCAAAAAAAATAAAGGACTTAGAGAAATATCTAAGTCCTTTTTGGTTTACTTAAAAGATACTTTGAGACCTTAGCAAAACGCCCCCTTTTGCCCAATTTCTGTGTTAGTCTAAAATTTTAATCCTCGAAATACTCAATGTATGCCTGTGGTTAATCCGCCTGAGGCGGATCGCCTGCCTTGAACTTGAACCCCGGTTAAATATAAAAACAGATTTAACTGGGCAGCAAAATTGAACATTTTTCAAAGGTCTCACTTAGAGCTCACGCAAAAATAACTTAACATTCTTGCATTTCATCTTCAGGCTATCTTTATGAGGACATGTAAACCTGGAAAAGTACGAAAAAACTTGTGGTATTTAGGACGTAAAGAGTCGTGTATTTACTTATTAACCCCGGAAATTTTTGAGATTGTGAACCGTCAGATGTTACGGCATATCGCCAATGAAATGGAAGGGAAATAAAAGTTCTGTTCCCCCTTAAGGGTAGATAAAAATAAGGAAAGAAATAGGCCCTAAGAAATGAGAGTTCTCGGATTATGTCTTGGAGCGTCCACCGTATCTATTGTTCAGATGGAACAGGATAGGGATGTAATTGACATAACTAAGGGGAATAGCAATCCTCGTATAGTATCATATTCGCTTCATCCTCATGAAGGAAATCCCAAAAAAACCCTGCTTTCCGTGCTCAAGCACCTCGACTTAAGTTCATTTGACAGGATTGCCGCTACAGGTAGAAGATTTCGTAAATTCGTAAATCTTTCTTCTATTCCAGAGCCGCAAGCTGTGGAATATGCTTATCAGTTTGTAAAGCCTTCAAACGTTTCATGCCCAGCCATTGTCTCTGCCGGTGGTGAGACATTCATGGTATATGTTTTGAACCGATTAGGCCGGATTTCCAATGTTCTCACAGGCAACAAGTGCGCCTCCGGTACCGGTGAATTTTTTCTCCAGCAGCTTCGTAGGATGGATGTATCATTTAAAGAAGCAGCTCACTGGGCTGCCGAAGAAGAACCGCATCACGTTTCCGGGCGGTGCTCTGTTTTCTGCAAATCGGACTGCACACACGCCACCAATAAAGGTATTCCGAAATCAAAGGTAACCGCCGGGCTTTGCAATATGATGGCAAATAAAATATTGGAACTGCTGAAAAAGGTAAAAAGACAAAACATTATGATTGCCGGCGGAACGGCGCGCAATCGAATGATGATCGAGTATCTTTCTCAAGAAATTTCCGGGCTGATTGTTCCTAAAGAAGCGCCATATTTTGAAGCCCTGGGGGCGGCTTTCTGGGCATTTAAACACGAAACAGCTCCTTTTCCGGGGTATTCGGATATTTTCAGAACTGAAGTTGCCTCTTTTGATACACTTTCCTCCCTTGAAGATTTTAAAAACATGGTGGAGTTCAAAACCATTGAAATGGGTAAAATCAGGCCGGATGATGTATGTGTGCTGGGTCTTGACGTAGGCTCGACAACTACCAAAGCAGTTCTTTTACGAAAAGAAGACAATGCAATTCTATCATCTGTTTATCTGCGCACCGACGGTGATCCTGTAGGAGCTTCTCGAAAATGCTACCGCTTTATTCTCGACCAGGTAAATTCAGAACTTCAAAAACTCAACAACCAAGGAAAATTCTCAATAACAGGGCTTGGCGTCTGCGGATCAGGTCGCCAAATAGCAGGCCTTCATGCACTAACAGACGGTGTTATCAATGAGATCATCGCACATGCAGCTGCTGCGGTATATTTTGATAACGACGTGGACACTATTTTTGAGATAGGGGGACAAGATGCCAAATACACCTATATTACGAACGGCGTGCCTTCGGATTACGCCATGAATGAAGCCTGTTCCGCCGGCACCGGATCTTTTCTTGAAGAATCCGCATATGAGACACTTGGCTTAAAAATGGAGGATATAGCAGGCATAGCGCTTAAAGGCAACAATCCACCTAATTTTAACGACCAATGCGCTGCATTTATATCTTCGGATATAAAAAATGCCATTCATGAAGGAGTCCTCCACGAAGACATAGTTGCGGGTCTTGTGTATTCCATATGTATGAATTACTCAAATAGAGTGAAAGGAAACAGGCCTGTAGGTGAAAAAGTATTTATGCAAGGTGGAGTTTGCTACAACAGAGCGGTCCCTCTTGCCATGGCTTCACTTGTCGGCAAACCGATAATCGTACCGCCGGAACCCGGGCTTATGGGTGCATTTGGAGTTGCGCTTGAAGTTAAAAAAAGAATTGAAATGGGATTGATGGAAGAAAAGAACTTTGATCTTCAAGCTCTGGTTAATAGGGAGGTGCAATACGGTAAAACATTTATATGCAAAGGTGGCAAGGAAAAGTGCGACAGGCAGTGTGAAATAGCGATGATAAAGCTTGAAGGGGAAAAGTATCCCTTTGGCGGGGCCTGCAATAGGTATTATAATTTGCGGCATAATATAAAATATAACGTTGGAAAACTGGACTTGGTGAGAACTCGACAACGATTGATCTTTGAAAAGTACGGCGCTAAATCTTTGGAGCAAAACAAAAAGAAATTCAGAGGACGCATCGGCATCAACAGGAGTTTTTTAGTCAATACCTATTATCCTCTCTATTCAACATTTTTTACCGAATTGGGTTTTGAACCGGTTGTGCCTGATTCCCCTTCCCAGGAAGGAATAGATCAGAGAAATGCTCCTTTCTGTTATCCCGGAGAATTGGCCCATGGTTTTCTCCACACTCTTCTGCAGACTAAAACCTTTCTTGATTTTATATTCATGCCACACTTTAAAGCAGTTCCCGCTTCAAAAGAATATCCACATTCCCAGGTTTGTCCTTTGGTTCAGGGCGAAACATTTTACCTCCAGACAACATTTAGGGAAAAGCTCGACGAGCATAAAAGAAAAGGAACAAAAATCATATCCCCCCTTCTTGACATGACACAAGGATTAGCATCGTCAAAAAAATTTTTTATTGAATCTGCAAGACAGATGAAGATAGGTAAAGAGGAGGCTGAAGAGGCTTTTAAAAAGGCCCTGGGAAAACAGAGAAAATGCGCTGCCGAAATGAAGGATATTGGGAAAAAAATTCTGGTAGAGCTAGAGGCTGATCCTGATAAGATGGCGGTGGTTATATTTGCGCGTTCCTATAACGGATTTGTCGAAGAATCGAACATGGGCGTTTCCCATAAGCTTGCTTCAAGAGGAGTTCAGGTAATACCGTATGATTTTCTTTCCTTTGAAGATGAAAAGATAAAACGGCATATGTATTGGGGGATGGGGCAGTCAATACTAAAGGCCGGTAGGTTTGTTGAAAATCATCCTCAACTTTTTGGTACATATATAACCAATTTCTCCTGCGGTCCGGATTCTTTCATTATAGGATACTTCAGAGATATCATGGATCGAAAGCCTTCCCTGACGCTTGAATTAGACAGCCACACGGCGGACGCCGGTTTGGAAACAAGAATAGAGGCATTTCTTGACATAGTTAGCGCATATAGACAGCTTATGGCAAAAAAAAGGATCGTCCGACGGGAAAGCACTTTTACCCCTGCTAAGATGTTCCTGGATAATGGAGTTGCGAAGGTAGTTACTTCATCCGGTGAGGACCTGCCAATAACTGACCCACGTGTGACACTACTTTTACCATCCATGGGTAAGCTTTCCAGCGAAGCGATGGCTGCGGTGTTTCGCGGATTTAACATCAAGGCAAAGGCCCATCCTCCAGCGGATGAATCCGTGCTGAAACTGGGACGAGCAAACACATCCTGCAAGGAGTGTCTTCCCTTGATACTCACAACCGGAACGCTGCTTAACTACATTAATGACGGCAAACGTGGCGATGAGGTTCTTGTATACTTTATGGCCACAGGATCTGGTCCTTGCCGGTTCGGCCAGTATGCTATCTTCATGGAAGATCTGGTTAAGAGATTGAAAATACCGAACGTAGCCCTGCTTTCACTGTCGGCAGAAAACTCATATTTGGGTATGGAAGACGGATTTGACAAGAGAGGGTGGGTGTCACTTATAATATCAGACGTTATGGAAGACATTCGATCAATGCTACTTGCCAATGCAAGAGATATTGAATCTGCAACGGATATCTTTAATGAAGAGTGGTCCTTAATTCTCGATGAATTGGGAAAAGGGTATTTCCCCGATATGGAAGCACAACTATACCGGACCGCGTCACGTTTTAAGCAGATCCCTTTAAAACGCCCTCCGAAAATGGTGCCTGTTATCTCCCTTACAGGTGAAATTTTTGTCCGACGGGATTCCTTATCTCGCCAATATTTAACTGAGTACCTTGCACAAAAAGAGTTCGCCGTTGTGTGTTCACCGATAACCGAATGGGTGTTATATTGTAACTATATGATTCAAAAGGGATTCAACAATTCCGGATTATCCGGAATAAAAAAACTAAAGTTCATGCTTAGAAACAGGTTTATGGTCAAGCACGAAAAGCGTATCAAGTCGATATTATCCGGTTCAGGGCTAATTCATTCACAACCGCTTAATATCGAATCAATAATTCAATGTGCCTCTCCCTATATATCACCCAATCTACCCGGTGAAGCCGTTTTAACGGTGGGGAGTTCTATGAACGATGTGGGCTCGCATGCGTGCGGTGTGATAGCAATTGGTCCCTTCGGCTGTATGCCCAATCGCCTTTCGGAAGCCATTTTAAACGAAATAATGACCCGTGAACAAAAATTGGCGACTGACCCGAATAATAAGCAACTTAAATCAACCCTAACAAATATAGATGATCTGCCTTTTTTAGCAATTGAAAGTGACGGTTCACCTTTTCCCCAACTAATTAATGCAAAACTAGAAACATTTTGTTTGAGGGCGGAACGGCTGCATAAGAGGATGATTGGAGGGAGTTAGTAAAAATGAAAATCGCAGTAATCGGAGCCGGCGCCATGGGCAGCCTTTTTGGTGGACTTTTGGCTGAATCCGGCGCAGACGTTTGGCTATTTGACATATGGGATGAACATGTCAATGCAATAAACAAGAATGGCTTGAAAATTGAAAGGAAAGGTAAGTTTCGATCGGTTTCAATTAAAGCAACTATTGATCAGGACCAAATCGGAATTTCGGATTTAATAATTATTTTTGTAAAGTCAACTCATACCGGTCAAGCGGCGCAAAAGGCAAAATTCCTAATGGGTGACAATAGCCTTGTCATGACCCTTCAAAACGGAATGGGTAATGCCGACATCATCGCCGAAACCATCGAACCAAGCCGAATCATCGCCGGAACTACGTCATACGGGGCTACTTTGCTTGGTCCAGGGAGCATTCGTCATGCTGGAATTGGTCCAACAACAATCGGTATGTGGGCAGACGGTGCAAAAGACAAGGTCCTTTATATTGCGAAATATTTTTTGGAATCCGGTATAAAAACCGAGGTAGTGGATGATATAAAGAGTGTAATATGGAACAAACTCTTGATCAACGTGGGAATAAATGCCATAACCGCTTTGACCGGCATCAAGAACGGACAATTGCTTGACTTATCTGCCACTCGGAATATTTCCAGGGCGGCGGTAGAGGAAGCCATGGAACTGGCTAAGGCCCAGGGAATCAATATCAACAAGGATTCTGTGGAACATGTCTTTCAAATAGCCGAAGCCACAAGCTCCAACCGTTCATCCATGGGCCAGGATGTGGACAATAAGCGGATTACGGAGATTGAAGCTATAAATGGATTTGTTGTGCATGAAGCTTCTGCAATGGGAATCAAAGTCCCGGTTAATAAAACATTGACCGCATTGATTGAGACAGTTCAAAGTCATTATTAAAGATCTCGTTGTTTAGCTTGAAAAAATTACTAAGAACCTTTAAATGTCGTGGAATTGCATGAAAATTGGACACAGACGTCCAGGATTCAGGTGTCAGGTGTCAGGATAAAAATGCTAAAACCGGCCTGAAACCTGACACCTGAAACCCATATAAAGAGAAATTTTCGCCTCACCAGATAGTGTCCAAAAAAAAGAGCTATTTTCAAAATAAATTACGAGGTCTGTATTAAAGGAGATGAGTAAAATGAGTATAAACAAAGTAACCGTTCTGGATATCCAGCAGGCAAAGGAAGAAGGGCGAAAACTTGTCA
>CAZLRK010000114.1:0-11743 GCA_964561845.1 uncultured Desulfobacterales bacterium
AATTCAGGAAACGTATAAAAGCAGAGTTGGTGGCAATCAAAACTCATGGAGATCGGACGCTCTTTTTTGATTTTCTCCCCTTTGATATAGGAAAAATAAAAGGGTATGATGTCAAAGTGCAGCTATACACCGTACCCGGCCAGGTTAAATATAATGCCACCAGGCAGTTGGTGTTAAGAGGAGTTGATGGCGTTGTCTTTGTGGCAGATTCCATGGAAATACAGAAGGACAAAAACAAACTTTCTCTCAAGAATCTTCAAGAAAACCTGAAAACCCATAATAAAAGCATTTTTAAGATTCCCCTTGTTTTGCAATATAACAAAAGAGATTTAGCAAAGAAAAGTATCCCTCTTTTGCCTGTTGCTGAACTCGAAAAAGACCTAAACTCCCAGCTTAAAGTGCCTTCTTTTGAGGCAAGCGCCCTGATGGGGACAAGTGTGGCTATCACTTTAAAAAAAATCATTACAATAACTATGGATTCAGTGAAGAGCCAATTGAAATAGGAGAAGAAATGGATAATAAAAATGATAACCCTACAACCGATGAAGTGCAAAACCGCCTGGAATATATTTTTGATGAGGAAACATCTGCATTGGCGAAAGAGAGTGGTGAATCTGAGGGCTCTTCTCTAACAGGTTTGAAGACAGTTATTTTATCGATCGAATGGGAGATTACCGATGAAGCAATGGCTACACTTCTTGAGGAAGTAGAAAAATTAGAAGATACTTACAAAGATGATAAGAATCTTCTGTTATTCCTACGACTCCTTAGCACTGCAGGAAAATATATTAAAAGCAGTAAAGCCAATGCCCATCCTGGAGCATTAAAGTTGTTAAACACGGTTTATAATAGCCTAGAAATAGTGATTCTTTCTAAAAGTATATCAGAAGATGAAAAGAAGAAAATACTTTATACACAGGTAAAAGAATTTAAGAATTTAAAAGAACAGATAGCCCAAAAAAAAGCAAGAGCAGCCAGGAAGAAAGAGGTGACACCTGCGGTTAAAGAACGGAAAAAGGATGTGGTTGTTCAAGAGAGGACCCAAGAGAAAACCGGGGCAGAGTTAACGAGAGATATAAGTGATATGAGCCCGCAGGAGGTTCTTGCCTATGTCTTAGCACAGGTCGAGCAAGTCATTAGGTATGAATTCAAGGCATTTAGGGGGGAGCTTAAATCTTGAGACTAAAAAAATCGCTAATTTCGTTTATCTTTGTCTTCTATGGGTTTGGCCATTTTACTTGCTCCCATATTATTATTTTCGATTTTTTGTAATTTTTTATGATAATGCGGATTAGGAGTCAATGCAAAGTTCTCAAGTGGATTCTTATGAAGTTACCAGCATGTGAGTGATTCAAGAAAAAGCTGTTTTAAATCATCTTCGTTTGCAGGGCGGGGTGATAACTTGGTAACACGGTGCTGGGGAAGGGTGCCTTCCACAAGCTTATCCACATCCTCGGACCCGTACCCAACGGCGCTAAGTCCATTGGGAATTCCGGTTTTTCGCATGAGGTCTACAATAGCGTTGGAGAGCAATTGACCGGCTTCTTCCGGAGATGCGTGGGTGGTGTCTACACCCATTAAACCTGCTGCATAAAGATGAAGCTCCGGATTGGTTGATGCAGTAAACCGAAATACGGCAGGAGCATTTAATACTACAGACATACCATGAGGAATAATCGGATGATCCGAAGGATAACCTTCGGGAATGTAATTACGAACCATCCCTGAGACAGGGTATGACATGCCGTGAGGTAAGTGACAACCGGCGTTTCCGAAACCTATACCGGCATATGTTGCTGCCAGGAGCATTTGGCCTCTTGCTTCATCATCCGAAAGGTCGTTCACCGCGCGAATAATGTTTTTAGCAAGAATTTCTATTGACTTGGAGGCCCAAATATAACTGATAGGATTGGCTCCCTGATAAGTCGGCCTCATTATAGGGCTCTCGGGGACCGGTCGATGATTAAAGGGCAAAGCTGTCAGCGATTCCAAAGCATGTGTCAGTACATCCAAACCGGTGCAGGCTGCAGCCATTCTTGGCATAGTCCGTGTATTGTCCGGATCTATAATACCAATTGCCGGTCTGAGGGCACGATGGGCAATTCCGGTTTTTGCGTGTATTTCCAGAAAGTCGAAAATTGCAACGCCCGTGGTTTCACTTCCCGTACCGGCTGTCGTCGGAATAGCGATTAGCGGTTTCAATCGCCCGGGCACGGGCTTTCCCTGGCCTACAGGAGAATTGACATAGGTTAAAAAATCTGCTGGATAGGTGGAATAAAGGTTTGCAGCTTTAGCGGTGTCTATGCTTGATCCGCCGCCGACAGCAACAAAACCGTCAAAATCCCCGTTTGTTGCAAACTCAATCGCCTTTTTAAAAGAGATATCCGTGGGTTCAATGCGAACCCCATCATACAGTACAGAATCAATCTTTTGGCTGCGTAATGCTTCAAGAGTAATCGATACCGGTTTACTATTAGATAGACTGGAATCGGTGACAAGCATCACCTTTCGAGCGCCCAGCGCTTTCATATCATAACCGACTTCGCATGTGACGCCAGGGCCGTACTTGATGCTCGACGTATCCATGGTAAAGACATTTTCAAGTGTCATTATTATTGTATCTTTTATCCTTTATGGCATTACTAATTGAGAAAGCCTAATATGAAATTACATTTCCTGTCAATTTATTTTTCAGACTTTGTAATTTGCGATTTACCTTTCCTTTGTAATAATTGACTCCAAAGAAGAGGGCCCACAATAAAAAGGAGTAAAAAGATTCCTCCAAGCACGTACCAGGTGTACGTTCCCGGACGCCAACCCCGATTCATGGAAAAAGTCCATTTATCGATAATTTCTTCTCTTTCGAACCTGGAGATATCTTTGAGCGCTTTTTCAAGAAGGCTGTTAAACTGAGGCCAGTCTTTCCGTGAAGCAAAGCTGAGTTTGTAAGTATAATCAGTTTCGCCTGCTATTCGTAAATTGGTAATTTCAGTCTTTGCCATCCAATATCCTGCTGTTGCCCTATTAAGCAGCACGACATTAGCAATACCCTCTGAAACGACTTCCAATGCTTCTTTTACACTTTTAACCCAATGTATTTTAATATCCGGATATTTCTTCTGAATGTATCCGGTGATTGCCCAGCCTTTAATACCGGCAATCGTTTGCCCTGCAAAATCTGCTAATATGAAATAGCCGGCTACATTATTGTGAACCAAAATCACATTTTTAAATTTTATATAAGGTGAAGTGAAAAGCATATATTCGGAACGCTCAGGGGTTTTTGTTGCAACGGTGACCAAATCGGCTTTATGCTGTTTGACGTTTTCCAGAGACGTCGCCCATGAAGGACTGGAAACATCTTTAAACTGCACATTAAGTTTTTTACCCACTAATTTAAGAAAATCCGGTGCAACCCCGGAACAACGATTGTTTTTATCTCTATATTCAAAAGGTGCGTAATCAGGGTCCGGGGCATGTCTAATTACCGGGTGTTCTTTGAGCCATGCCGCTTCTTCGGCGGAAAGCTTAATTTGAGCTTTTGCATCGACTGAAAACGTTACCACAATAAAAAATAGCACAACAGCCCATAAATCGATGACAAACAGAAATGGAAATCTTTTCCGGAGGACACAAAAGGAGGTTGATCCCTTAGCCGTTATCTTATCATGATTTATACTTTTTCCCATTTTTTACCTCCCTTATAACCGTTTGGTAACGTTCAAAAGTGTTCGCATAATTACTTTTCCAATAAATAGGATCCATTTAACCATCATTCGGCAATGCATATTTCCAAAAGACGATATCAATTTACCTATTAGGGGGTTATCAAATATTTGGGATTTAACAGACAGCTTCTTGAACAATAAGGCTTATGTAACGCAAATCCCAAATATTTAATCTATGTGAGCAGCCGAGGAATTATACAGTGATATAGTCTTTTGGAAACATCCATTATCTTTTCAAATTTTAACCGCTTACTAAGAAATGCGCACACTTATGAACGTTACCAATTTATTTTGTCCATAGTGAGAAGGGCTCATTTTTATAGGAAAATTTCCTATAAGGCGGGAAGTTGTCACGGATAAGTTTAAATGGCAGATTACCCTAAAGTCAATTAAAATTTACGAAGTTTGAATTTATTGGTAACATTTAAAAGTTACGGCCTTTTTAAAATTAACTTGAGTAATGGATAAAGAAAGGTTATCATGGCGCTATTTTTTAATATTTAATCCAAAGATCTACTTGGAGTAAACCTTTGAAAGAAGTTATAGAGAAAGTAATAAAACTTTTACTTAAAATCTACAGGCGCCAGGAAAAAGTGCCTGATTATTGGTTTGAAAAATATCAATTTCAAAAAGTAGATCAGGCTAAATTTCATATATATCAATTACTACTTAAATACAGTAACAAACAAAGAAAAAGGAATATTTCCATAAAGCCTCTGGGAGAGGAGGGAAGAAGTAAAAGCAGTGTATTTTTAGTTAAATATGATGATAATATCGTAATTAAAATTCCTCCTGTTACTTCACCAATAACAAATTTAGCAGAGTTTCTCGACAAAATTAATAAAGAAAACATAATAAAAGAGAGATTTAAACCGGGGATAGCCATTGTTCCGGATTTAACTATAATAATGAAAAAAATATCCGGCTACAATAAATTTTCCGATATGAGTACACAAAAAGCAGAATTATCATATACCAAAAGTTTAGAGGCAGAACCAAAATTACAGGAATACTTTCAGATAAATAACAGTTTTGCATTTTTTTTAGATTTGTCTTCTTACCACCTTGCCATTGATGTTATTAATAATATTATACAGGCAAAAAATTATAAAATTAATGAAGTTTTGACTTCCTTAATTAAAAACATAAAATATCTAGATTTAATAGAACAAGAGTTTGGTTCTAGTTTTTTCCCGTTGCATGAATGGACAGGAGAATTTATCGCCTCTGTCCAGGCCCTTGTTTCAGATAGATATTTAGCGGAAAGTGAATTAGCGGAAGTATTTTATAGATTTCTTGCTAATAAAAAAATGAAGGCTGATGATAAAGTGTTTAATTTGTCTTCTGAAACAATTAAGGAAATTAATGTTTTTCTGGAAAACTATAGAGAAAAATCAGTTCATAACATAAAGACTCTTATAAAAATTATAGAAAGACAAATTTTTCGAGACGGCTCCTGGAGCGAAATAAATACTGTTGAATCTTTAATTCTTAAAAAATTGGAACTCCTGTCTTATTTAGAGAAAAAGGGTCTGGTTATTAAAGATTTGAAATCGGATGGTATACTAATAATCCCTAAAGATCCGACTGTTAATTTTATGAAAGCCGTTAACATGGGGGAATTTGATTTTGGTTTGCTGGATGTGGAATATGCTGTTTTCTGGAAAGACAGAAACGAAAAACTTCTTCCCATCAATCAATTAGATCAATCGGGTTTTGCTTATACCGCTTATATCGGAACGTTATCGCATATTTACCCAAATTCTATCCTTTCTGAGACATTAGGTGATCCGGGAAGAATTCTTAAACTCCAGGACTGGTATGCAGCGATAAGTTTTATCTACCAAGTAGCAAGCTTATATAAGTTTGTAAAAAGCCCAAGGCTATTTTCGGAAACCGGATTTAACCTAAATCAACTCATAAAAAAAGCTAATGAAAAAGCCGGCAAACTATTACCATCTGAAATCTTTAAAGAGTTAAGTTTAGATTTTTGGAATGTTGCGCTTGAAGAATTTTTTAGTAAACTCGAAAATGACAAAAAATTTTTTGTAAAAGAATCTATTGTTCTTCCGGAAGCCATATGCTCAATGTTTATTAGAGAAATAGAAGCCGGCATGAAGGATATATCTCACTGTATCAGAAACCTGCTTGGATCTAATAAACAAATAAACAATAAAAAGCGAAATTTTTTAATTCAATGCAACTCATCTCAAATTAAAGATTTACTTAAGAAATGGGGTAAAAAGAAAAAGAATGAAGGGGTTGAAAGCATTGTTTCTTTACTCAAGAATCTTTTGCCTCTTCGAAAAAATCTAGAACGAAGGGCACGTATAAAACTGTTCTTTACTGATAAGAATGTTACTATTACAGTCTATCAGTTGCTTCGAACTATGTTTAGTCTAGTATGTAATGGAATGTATCGGAAGGAATGGGGAGAGTTACAACTAGACATAAAACCGTCCATTCATTCGAGAGCCAGTAATGATGAGATTAAAAAAACCGTTGAAGCAACTGTAAATATTGATATTACAAAAAAACTCAACCGATCTAATTTTGATGGCTTCGTAAAAAGTCCATTTTCTGTGTTCCGCTTCATTTCGTTGTCATTGCAACGTACTATAAGTACGCCTTATGACACGAAATTTGCGCGATCTTCTTGTCCCGCTGCTTTTTAGCGGGAGAACTGGAGCTTTTTACTTTGCCATCCCAATTTTGACTTTTTACGAATTCATTGCCATTTGAGGAGCCATAATGCTGTTAACAATAAATATTAATAATACCAATACGATGTTGGGCCTATATGATGAAAGTGGATGGTTGGCAAACTGGCGAATAGCTTCTGTTCGGTCAAAACTTCCTGATGAGTATGCTATGATGATACGTAATCTCTGCCATCATCAAGGTCAAAACTGGGGGGACATATCAGGAGTTGCTGTATCCAGTGTTGTGCCTTCGTTGACTACTGTTTTCGTCGAAGTTTGTCGGAAATATCTAAACCGCGAACCTTTAGTGGTAAATCATCAAATTGAAACCGGTGTGCGAGTACTCATTGATTACCCTGCAGAAGCCGGCGCCGATCGAATCTGTAATTCTTTGGCCGCACACAGAATTTACGGGAGCCCTGCCATTGTTGTAGACGTTGGAACAGCAACTACTTTTGATGTTGTGTCTGCCGATGGAGATTATATAGGGGGCGCCATTGCGCCCGGGTTAGGTATAGCAGCTGAAGCCCTTTTCAGCCGCACGGCAAAGTTGCCTCATATCGAGCTTGTCGCGCCATCAGCGGCAATTGGACGAACCACCCAGAGTGCTATGCAATCGGGTCTTATTTTTGGTTATGTTGGATTGATAGAAGGGCTGATCACTCGTATTCGCAGAGAACTTGGTGGGCAAGCTAAGATTATTGGTACCGGGGGGTTGGCTACTATATTGGCAGAGGAGAGCAGAATTATCGAGATTGTTGATCAAAATCTTACTCTCGAAGGTTTACGATTGATTTACGAATTAAACCGAGGTAAATAAGCGCAATGAAGGAAATTTGCATACTTAATAAAAAGAATATTGTACTGGGAATAACAGGGAGTATTGCAGCTTTTAAAGCAGCCGAATTAACCAGTCGCCTGGTTAAGGCCGGAGCATTGGTGGATGTAATCATGACCGAGGCTGCAACTCATTTTGTCGGGCCAATTACGTTCCAGGCCCTAACTCACCGGCCGGTGGTCAAGGAGATGTTCTCCTTGCTGCAGGAAACAGATATAGGTCACGTTTCACTGGGTAAACGGGCTGACCTCATGATCATTGCGCCGGCAACGGCCAACACTTTAGCTAAACTCGTATATGGTTTGTCAGACAACATGCTAACTACTACGGCATTAGCCTGCCGCAGTCCCATTTTGTTGGCGCCGGCCATGGAAACCGGAATGTGGGAAAATCCAGCAACAAAGAATAATATAGGTTTATTGCGTGAGCGCGGTTTGAATATTATCGGGCCGGTGGAAGGAACGCTGGCCTCCGGTTCTACAGGCACGGGGCGAATGGTTGAACCGGTTAAAATAATAGAGGCCGGCCGGTGCCTACTGGGTCGTAATGGCATGCTATCAGGATGCAAAGTTGTGATAACAGCCGGAGGCACAAGGGAACCTCTAGACCCTGTACGCTTTTTGGGAAATTACAGCACAGGCAAAATGGGATATGCTCTGGCAACGACAGCGCGTGATCGAGGCGCGGAAGTGTCTTTAATACACGGATTTACAACATTAGACCCAATATATGGCGTGGATGATATTGTGGTTGAAACGGCTGAAGAGATGTACAATGCTGTGTTAGAATTAATTCCCAGCACTGATATATTGATCAAGGCGGCTGCTGTAGCAGATTATCGGCCCGTATCAAAAGCACATCAAAAAATCAAAAAAAGCAAAGAAAGTCGGTCCTTAGATTTGCTCAACAATCCTGACATCTTACAAGCTGTCGCAGAACAAAGGAAAATTCACAACCGACCATATGTCACTATGGGGTTTGCCGCAGAAACGGAAGACCTGTTGAAAAATGCGCGGGAAAAGCTGATTAGAAAAAACCTTGATCTAATAGCTGTCAATGATGTATCTGCTGCAGACAGCGGATTTGCGGTGGACACCAATCGCGTGACCTTATTAGAAAAAAACAAAGAGGAGCATTCTTTGCCATTGATGTCTAAGCAGGAAGTGGCCGAGGTTATATTTGACAAGGTTGGAGCCATTTGGGCTGAAAAAGTATGATTTGTTAATAACGTTCAAAAGTGTGCGCATAATTGTTTTCCCAATAAATGGGATCCATGTAACAATCATTCGGTAATGCATATTTCCGAAAGACGATATCAATTTACATATTAGGGGGTGACCAAATATTTGGGATTTAACAGGCAGCTTCTTTAACACTATAGCTTATGTGGCGCAAATCCCAAATATTTAATCACTGTGAGCACTATAGGAATTATACAGTGATATCGTCTTTCGGAAACATCCATTACCTTTTCAGATTATGAACACTTACAAAACAATGAAAACACTTTTGAACGTACCCCTTTGGTTGGTGATAGCTTCTCAATATGTCCGAATAAAAAAGTGAAAAAGGAAAATATTTATGGGTTGGCTTGGAAAAATAATTGGCGGTACAATAGGATTTGCCATGGGAGGGCCCATTGGCGCAGTTGCAGGGGCAGTATTTGGACATGCGTTCGATTCATCCGGTGAAAAATATTCTACTCAAGAAAGGGTTCATCTTTCTTATGATGAAAAGTCCCAGTTAACCTTTTTCGTTGCCACGTTTTCAATGCTTGCAAAGCTCGCCAGGGCAGACGGCCGCATAACAAAAGAAGAAATAGATTCCGTTGAAAATTTTATGATATACGACCTGAAGTTGAGCCAGGAAAGCAGAAAAATTGCAATCAACATCTTTCATACTGCTGTTAAATCTAATGAAACTTTTTCTGATTTTGCCTTTCAGTTTTACAATCAGTTTCGATTGAACCCTCAGCTGCTGGAATTTATGATAGATATACTCCTTAGAGTTTCTGTTGCAGATGGTACATTAAGTGAAAGTGAAGAAAAACTTATCCTTTCAGCCGTAAAGATATTCAATTTTAGTGAGGAAGGATATAAAAATATAAAGCTTAGATATGTTAAAGAAAATGAAAAATATTATTCCATTTTAGGATGCAACAAGAAAGATTCAAATGAGCAAATAAAAAGACAGTATAGAAAACTTGTTTCTGATTACCATCCGGATAAAATTGCTTCAAAAGGGCTGCCGGAAGAGTTTAATAAGTTCGCTCACGAAAAATTTCGGGAAATTCAGGAAGCATATGAAGAGATTAAGAAAGAAAGGGACATTAAATAGTATAAAATGCGAACTCCCTCTAAAGATCAGTGTTATAAGTTAATGTGCGAGATGAAGATGATGGATCACATTGTGCGACACTCCATTCAGGTCTGTTGTGTTGCTATATTCATTTCAGATAATTTAAATACCCCCAAAAAAAAATTGAATCGTGATCTGATTGAGGCATCTGCTTTACTACATGATATCACCAAGACAAGAAGTTTCACGACTAAAGAGAGTCACGACGCAACAGGCGCTCAACATTTAGTCGATCTGGGCTACCCGGAAGTGGGCAACATTATAAGACAACACGTTGTATTGGATGAGTATTTCGCTTCCGATATCTCAGCAGAGACGGATATTGTCAACTATGCCGACAAAAGAGTTCTCCACGATGCAATAGTCTCTCTTAATGAGCGAAAGGATTATATAAAACAAAAGTATAAAAAGGTGCTGAATAACAAGGAGCGGTTTGAGTGGCATTGGGAAAAAACTAAAGAACTGGAAGATAGGCTCTTTATATTTTTATCATTTACGCCTGAAGAACTCGGTGGCCTGCTTGATCCTGAAGGCTGCTCAAACGAATATTTAAATTATCGCAAACTGTGTTCTATTACCCCAATTGAGTAAAAAACCAATTGGGAGTTATTCGTTATTTGTTAGCCGACTTCGCCATAGTAGCCTCGGCTACGACGGCTGAATTGGTTAATCGTTTAAAAGGAATAAAATCCGTTTTTATATTTTCAAAGATTTCAACTTATCGGCAAATGGTGCCGAATACTGAATTGTCGCTGCTTAGTTTTTCAATCTTCACAGTAACAAGTGTATTCTTCAAATTATCTTCGCCTTTTATAAATACGGGAACATAGTTGGACGTTATTCCTTTTAAGCAATCTGTGGATTTGTCTCTTTTCCCTTCAATTAGAACTTCAATTTTTCTATCTGTCATTTTTTTGTAAAACTCATTTTTTTTTAAATTACCAAGTTCTCGCATTTTCCGACACCTTGCCTTAATAATACTTGAAGGGACTTTATCAGAGTACTGGCTTGCCGGTGTTTTAGGGCGTGGAGAAAAGGGGAACACGTGGAGATAACTGACAGGCAATTCTGCTATTAAGGAATATGTGTTTTCAAAAGCCTCTTCGGTTTCGCCCGGAAATCCAATTAGAGCGTCAACACCAATTCCGGCATCAGGAATTAGTTTATGAATCGTTAGAACCAGATCTCTGAAAAAAGAACCGGTATACGGTCTGTGCATTCTTTGTAAAATAATATCATCACCACTTTGCAAGGGAATATGGAAATGGTGACAAATACTGCCCGGCTTTGCCACAAGTCTTAAAATATCTTCGGAGAGTTCAAGAGGTTCAATGGAGCTTAATCTGATACGCTCAATAATTTGTGTTTCATTAATGAGGGATAATAATGAAAACAAGCTGGTTTCTGGAGAAAGATCAAAACCATAGCAACCAAGGTGTATACCTGAAAGGACGACTTCATGGTACCCGGTCCTTTTAAGTTTCTTTATGTTCTCTAATACATTTTCAGGAGGCATGCTGCGACTACGGCCTCTTGCATAGGGGACAATGCAGTACGTGCAAAAAGCGTTGCAGCCGTCCTGAATTTTTAAAAACGGCCTGGTCCGTTTTCCATAGGCAGCTACAGGTACTTGCATAAAATTATGTTCGTTACATATGTTATTATGGATGGTTATTGGGTGAGGCAGATCTTTCTCTTTTTCTGACATAATAATTTCAGGAATTCTATCCTTGTCACTTTGGCCTATTATATAGTGCACACCTTTAATCTTCTTAATTTTATCAGGTTCAGTTTGTGCATAACATCCCGTTACAATAATGTGTGCGTTGGGATTGGAGCGGATTGCCTGTCGTACAGCCTGTCTTGATTGCATGGAGGCTTTTTGAGTGACGGTACATGTATTAACAATATAAAATATTTTATCTTCACTATGAATAGTAGGACCTGTGTCCGATTCTATTAAACCTGATTCTTTCAGGCGTCTGACAATGGCCTCTGATTCAAACTGATTTACTTTGCAGCCTAATGTTTTAATAATAAATTTTTTCATGCAAGATTCAGGTACTAACCCGCTTTTCTTGTATGGTTAAATATTATCATAATTCTTTCAAAATTCG
>CAZLRK010000115.1:0-11675 GCA_964561845.1 uncultured Desulfobacterales bacterium
TCTCAGTGTCGGTTATTGTGAGACTTGCAGGGTCAATTAAATCGAGACGTAGCAATTATTGATGCAAATCATTATCTTCAAGATGCTTGATTCTTTCAAGCAATGGTGGATGTGAATAATTGAAACTGACATAAAGAGGATGAGGTCGGAGGTTGGAGAGGTTTTCTTTGGCCATTTTCTTTAAGGCCATTATGAAAGGTTTTGCGGTTTTTAATACACGAAGTGCATAAATATCTGTTTCACGTTCAAATTTTCTGGAAATTGCCATTCCCATGGGTGATAGAAAAAAACCCACGGGTTCCCATAATATTCCCACCAGAAAGAATCCCACGTATGAAGGTTTGATTGAAAACCCGAAACTTTCAAACATTATATCAGATTTTAACAGGATAGATGCCAGAAAAAAAAGTAGCAAAGATACAAGGCTGGTGACAGCCAGTTGTATTTTAATGTGATTTTTTTTCATATGCCCGATTTCGTGGGACAAAATTGCTATAATTTCATCATGTGTGTGTGCATTGATCAGGGTGTCGAACAGCACAATTCTCTTTGCTTTCCCCAGGCCAGAGAAATATGCATTGGTATGTCGGGTTCTTTGTGTAGCATCCATTTTATATATGTTTTGAATGGGGATCCCTTCTTTTTCAGCTAACCGTTCAATTTTAGATTTAAGTTCAGGATCATCAAGGGATGTGAACTTGTTAAAAAGCGGTGCAATAATCAAGGGGTAAAGTATGGTCATCAGCAATTGAAAGCCTATAAAGATTAACCATGCCCATAGCCACCAGGTATTTCCCGCATATTTAACCATTATAAGCAAAATGGAAAGGAGAAAAGTCCCTAGAACCGCCATAATTAGTAAAGATTTTAACAGGTCAAAAATCCAGGTTTTTATGGTTTTTGTGTTAAAGCCATACTTTTCCTCGATAACAAAACTGTGATGAAAATCAAAGGGAAGGTTAATTATTGATAAAAAAAGACCCGGAACCGCGAAAAAAATTAGACCGGCTGGAATAAAATTCATCCGGTTTAAGGATTCAGCTAGCCAGGGCAGTATACCTGAAAGGATAATAAAAAGAAAAAGAATCTTATTGACACTGCTTTGAACAAACGCAAAACGGATATTATCTATGGTATATTGACTGATTTTTCCTAATTCTTTTTCATCAATAAAACCTTCAAACGCCTCGGGGACATTCATGCCATATTTTTTTAGATGATTGGCATTGAGTTTGTCTAATATCATATCAAGAGCAGAAATGATAAAATAGACGCCAAGATAGGCGATTAAAAATGTGTTCAGGTTTATCATTGGTATAGCACCTGCAAGATTCAAATAAAAAGTTTATAATCGATTAACACGTTGCCGGAAACTGTGCAACCTAAAATCTGCATAAAGGTTCTTGAAAAGATTTATATGATCTTTGATTTCAAGATGTTGTGGCTCATATCGACGCGTATAAGCATTCACCAAAATGCAGACAAATCAAATATAAGGAAACCTGTCATTTTTTCAAGAACAATTTACCCTTAGGGAGCGCCGATTCTACCGGACCTACTGTGTTATCAGGTGCTAGCGGTATTACAATACAGCGTCACACCTGAAGCCTTGTATCTCCGGCAGACTCGATGCTTGCAGAATTTAGGTGCAAGGATAAAAATTCATGATTGTTAACCGGCTCAATATATCATGATACATATGTGTATCATATTCGAAATATGAGACACTATTGAGACATATGTCATGCTCTTTTCCCGTCTGTCCTTATCTTAAAAAATTGTAACATTTTAACTATTTGAAAACCTGGTCGTTTCAAAGGTATTTGAATTTAAACCGTTATGGTGTGCAAAACTTGAATAAGTAGATTTATTTCAAACTTTAACTCTCATTATTGTCATTCTGGCATGAAAATTGATTATATATTAAAGATATATACTGTTCATACAAAAAAAATAATGGAGGTTTAAAAAGGGCAAGGATATTTATGTTAATGTTGATTTTTATAGTGCATCACTTTATTACTATATGGACATACCAATCTATTTATTAATATTGTCATGCTTGCAGCTGCCGCAACAGCGGGTTTTCTTGGCGGAAAACTTGTTTTTAAAGACTAAGGGCTCACTCAAAAATAATTTCACATTTTAGACGCCGATGCATCCCGCCCGGCTGCGTTGCGAAAACTGAGAATATCCAGATATGCTTGCGTTTCGCGCCTTGCCTGCCGGGCGCCTCAACGCCTAAAATTGCGAACTTATTTTTTCGTGAACCCTAACATGGAGAGAAAAAAATGAAGGTAAAAAGCGCTAAAAAAAGCAGAATCATAATGTCACTCGTCATGATGCCCCAGGATGCAAATCCGGCCGGAATCGTTCATGGAGGCATTATCATGAAACATATAGATGACGCAACCGGAGTAGTTGCAGTTCGTCATGCAAACGGCAATGCCGTTACTGCATCAATTGACAGACTGGATTTTCATAATCCCGTGTTTATAGGCAACCTCATTACGCTAAAGGCAAGCATCAATATGGTGGGAAAAACATCCATGGAAGTTGGTGTTCGAGTTGAGAGCGAAGACATCATTACAGGCCGGGTTCAACATACTGCTTCGGCATATCTGACCTTTGTTGCTTTAGATGAAAACTTTCGTCCTAAAAGGGTCCCGCCCCTTAAGCTAACAACCGATGAAGAGAAAAGGAGAAATAAAGAGGCTATTGAAAGAAGAAAAGTGAGACTCTTGGAAAAAACAAAGGAAAAAGAGTGCAAGATCGGAGAGAAATAAAAATTTACAAGCACCAGGTTACAAATGGTTCGGCATGGGAATTTTGGCAGGAACCTTTTTCTCTCCCAAAATATTTTCAGACAAAATTAAGAAAAGTTTAAAGTTCTTCTTCCACCTTAAGGGAAGGGCATGTGGTCCAGATGTCTGTGAGGAGTAAAGAAGCAATAAAGTAACCGTCCACGGGTTTGGGGCTCCGCCCTTCGGGCTTCGACCCCACAAACAGGGTTCAAGGTTTAGACTCCGGCCCTGAGGGGCCTCCGCTCCGTAGGGTGTATTAACTTAAACAAAAAGAGATTAACTATTCACAATTAACAATTGATTGTTAATTATTAATTAAGGAAAAAATAATCAATATTCAATTATTAATAATTAATTGTTAAGTTATCACTGGCTCAATAAATCAAAGGTTTCGATTTATGCACTATGACCGTATCATACTGAAAAAGTAGATATTTTCGTCAAACCAATAACCTTTGAACGCTGAACCTTGAAACCTTGAACGGTTACAAATAAGCTAACTATGATGTGAGGAGATACATATAAATGTTTACCGAACAAGTAGTATGTGAAGAGGTAAAGATATCATCTAATGAGTCCGATGGTATTCCGCCTTTCAGTTTGACCCTCTTCCAGAGGGACCTTAAGTTGAAGCGCGAAAAAACCAATACGCTCCAGGTTAATGTCGGTTTTCTCTGCAATCAGACATGCCTGCATTGTCATCTGAGCGCTGGTCCCGGGCGTAAGGAAAACATGGAAGCAGAAATAGTAAACGAGGTCATATCCTACGCTCAGAGGGGCCGGTTTGAAACCATAGATATCACCGGTGGAGCACCCGAACTAAACCCTAACATTGGCAAACTCATCGAAGAGGTCTTTCCACTGGCGTCAAGGATTATGCTTCGCTCGAATCTGTCAACCTTAAATGATGGTAAAATGGACCATTTGATTAGTCTGCTCAAATCTTTTCGCGTTGTAATTGTGGCTTCGTTTCCTTCTTTAAATGAATTGCAAGCTGATTCACAGCGGGGCAGCGGTATCTTTCAAATCAGCATAGATGCCCTTAGGAAGTTAAACGATATAGGGTACGGATGCGATGAATCAGAGTTGGAACTCCATCTTGTATCAAATCCAACAGGAGCATTTCTCCCCCCGTCACAGGTTGAGATGGAAAAGAGATTTCGCAGTGTTTTAAAGGAAAAGTGGGGCATTGTTTTCAATAATCTCTATAATTTTGCCAATGTGCCCCTGGGCAGATTTCGTTATTGGCTAAAAAAGTCAGGTAATTTTCACAAATATATGGAGAGACTCTATTCAAGCTTTAACCCCTGTGCCGTTGATGATACTATGTGCCGTACATTGGTCTCTGTTTCCTGGGACGGATATCTATATGATTGTGATTTTAACCTTGCAAGAGGCATTTTTATGGGAGGACGCAAAATCCATATTTCTGAAATGTCCGGACCTCCTGAACCGGACAGCCATATTGCTACAGCGGACCACTGCTATACATGCACGGCAGGTATGGGATTCACCTGAGGGGGCTCAATCGAAACCTGAGTTCAGGTTTGGTTTTGTTACTACGTATCTTAATGCTTTTTTATTATAATTTAATTTAAGAGCTTGAAGTACCTTGTAAAGCATTTAAAAATAATCACGAAAACACGAAAGATTGAAATCACGAAATAAAATTATATTTTTCGTGTTTTTGTAATTTCGTGCTTTCGTGATAAATTTCTTTTGTATGTTTCGGTTTAATAAAGGAGAACAAAATGGCTCAAAAAGATAAACGTCTGTGCAAGTGGAAGGAAGATGATATATCTAAAAAGTTTGATAAATTCATAAAAATTGTCAGAAATCCAAAATTCGCATGTAAAAAGTGCGGAAGGGTGGCTGATAAGAAAAAATGGTTACACGAACCTGCTTCAATAAAATAGGATCGATCCTGATTAAGGTAAATACCCCGGCCCGGAGGGCCAGGTATTTACACATTAATAAGGAATAAAACAATGAAAGAAACCGTTCAACAATCTAGGAAAATTTCGAGAGCAGCGATAAAGGCTATTATTTTCGCAGCCTTTATTATTGGGGCAATTTTCCTGATTCGTTACACGCCAATAAAAAAATATCTTACGGCGGAAGATCTGAGCTATTTCCTTGAAGCCGCTGGTTTTTGGGCGCCTATGGTATATATTGTGATTTATTCGGTGGGTGTATGTTTATTTTTACCGGGTACTTTGTTGACCGGCTTAGGCGCCGTCATATTCGGGACCTACTGGGGTTTTTTATATGTGTGGATTGGGGCTATGATTGGTTCCAGCGCTGCCTTCTTTATCGGAAGAACTCTGGGAAGGGAGTTTGCAGCTTCGCTAATCGGTGATAAACTAAAAAAATATGACGATGCAGTAGAACGTAACGGATTTGCCACAGTCCTGTATCTTAGGCTTGTTTATTTTCCCTTTACACCCATGAATTTTGGCATGGGGCTTACCAAAGTACAATTCTGGGACTATTTTGCGGGAACGGGCTTAGGCATTATTGTGGGGACATTCATATTCACCTTTTTCATCGGAACACTAAAAGAGGTATGGGCCTCGGGGAACTGGGGAGAGCTGGTCTCTTTTAAAGTCTTTTTTTCCATAGTGTTATTTGTTTTTTCATTTTTTATCCCCAAAATTATTAAAAGGATTAAAAGAAAGGGTAATAATTCAGCTGTATTTAGACAGGATTAACGGGATTAACTTGAGTAAACAAATTATTGAGGATAAAAGGAAATGTTATTATGCATCGGGATGAACCGGATAATTACAACAAGCGGCTAATAATTTTTACACGTTATCCGGAGCCGGGAACAACAAAAACAAGGCTTATTCCTCTACTCGGAGCAGAAGGTGCCGCAGACCTCCAACGTAAAATGACGGAGCACACCTTGTCGCGGATGAAAGAGCTATGGTCATCACCTGAGCTAACCATCGAGGTGCGTTATGAAGGAGGCAGTGAAGCTTTAATAAAAAAGTGGCTTGGTCCTAACTTTGTTTATCGGCCCCAGGGCGAAGGTGATCTTGGACTTCGTATGACAAGGTCTTTTGAAGATGCTTTTAAATCAGGAGCATCTACGGCTGTCATAATAGGTACTGATATTCCGGAAATAACCCATGTAGCTATTCAAAAAGCATTTGATACCTTTAAGCAAAAAGACTTGGTACTAGGGCCGGCCAAAGACGGTGGTTATTATTTAATAGGATTAAAAAAGGAGTCTTGCTTGTTAGCCGTTCCTCACATTTTTGCCGACATAGGCTGGGGAACAGGTAATGTACTTAACAAAACCATAAGGATTGCGAATCGTTTTAAATTAAGATTTTCTCTTCTAGAATTACTGGAAGATATTGACAGACCCGAGGATCTCCCAATATGGGAACGTGTGTATAATGCAATCAATCATAATTTCACACATGCGAGTATTTCGATTATTATACCTGCAATAAACGAAGTTGATAACATAGCAAAAACATTATCCGGTATCGGCAAGGAAAAAAGCAGAGATATCATTGTAGTGGATGGGGGTAGCAATGATGGGACTGCTCACCTGGCAAAATCCCTGGGAGCAAGGGTTATCAATGGTTCTCCGCCACGGGCCAGGCAAATGAACGCGGGCGCCGCTGAAGCAACCGGTGACGTGCTTCTTTTTCTGCATGCCGACACACAGTTGCCTGAAAAGTTTGATGAATATATCTTCAAAGCCCTTAATCAATCCGGTATTATTGCCGGGGCATTTGAATTACACATCAACTCCCACATGCCTGCATTTCGCCTTATTGAACGCCTTGCAAATTGGCGTTCCCACCACATGAGATTGCCGTATGGCGACCAGGCTTTGTTTATTTCATCAAAGCTTTTTCACCAGGCAGGAGGATTTCCTGACATACCGATAATGGAAGATTTTCAATTTGTCCGG
Source organism: uncultured Desulfobacterales bacterium (assembly GCA_964561845.1). Classification (GTDB taxonomy): domain Bacteria; phylum Desulfobacterota; class Desulfobacteria; order Desulfobacterales; family JAUVVS01; genus JAUVVS01. The sequence goes on from CAZLRK010000115.1 coordinate 6,739, forward strand.
CAATTAAGAAGGAAAGGAGAGGTTATAATTTTGCCTGTACCGGTTTTTACATCACCCCGCCGATGGTTAAATCTTGGCATTTTGAAAACAACGCTTATCAATCAGATAGTTATTGCTGCCTATTGTATAGGCATTTCGCCGGTTAAGATTGCAAGTTGGTATCGTTTAGGTTTGGATATATCGAGAAAGAATTAAATGATGAATAGAATAAAACCTTCAAAAAAATCGACTGGTCTCGCCTGGCCGAAACTCATTATAGATCCTGCCTATTCAGAGGAATTGAAACGTGCTGCAACAAAAGGCATTGAGATAATTGCTTATGACGTGTATATAGACATAGAGACAATCTCTTTGAATAAAAAAATACCTTCGGTAATTGATATTTAATAAAGGAGATATAATTATAATGACCGATACATTAAAAGAACGAATAGAAAAATGTAAAATAGAAGCCGAGGCTGTTACTAACTTTAGAGAACAGCTTCCAGAAAAAGCAGACAAAATTATTGAAAGCTGCGGTGCTAAGGAATGTTATACGCATATTGACAACGAACCGATTCCATCTAAAGAATCGGTCATTGAAATAATCAATATATCTAGAGATATCCTTTTCCCGGGATATTTTACCAAAGGAAAACTGGATCCTAACAATCTAAAATATAAAATAGGTCAATCTACTTCCATCCTTTTTGATATACTTTCCGACCAGATAACTCACAGCATTCGTCACGATTGCTTTAGATACGACCAGCCATGCAGTGAGTGTGTTAATCAGGGACATAAAGTCGCTCTTGATTTTTTGGATACCGTCCCGGCAATTCGAAAAACACTGGCGACGGATGTTTGTGCAACATATGAGGGTGATCCTGCTGCAAAAAGTTATGATGAAATCATTTTTAGTTATCCGGGAATATATGCCATAACCATTTACAGGGTGGCTCATATTTTGCATGAAATGGGTGTACCCCTTCTTCCGCGTATCATGACGGAATATGCACATAGTGTATCAGGAATAGATATCCATCCGTGTGCAGAAATCGGCGAAAGTTTTGTTATTGATCACGGTACGGGTGTTGTTATCGGAGAAACAACCGTAATCGGCAAAAATGTTCGTATCTATCAGGGGGTAACCCTTGGGGCACTTTCAGTTCCCAAGGATGCAGAGGAGAGCTTAAGGGGAAAGAAAAGACATCCAACCATAGAAGATGATGTTATAATTTATTCCGGCGCAACAATTTTAGGAGGAGATACTGTTATTGGTGCGCGTTCGGTAATTGGCGGAAATGTCTGGTTAACAAAATCTGTGCCTCCTGATACAAAAGTGATGATGGAGGTTCCGCGGCTGATTTATAAGTAAATGATTTGGGCCTTTGGGCCTTAAAGTTGAATAGCCAAAAATGAAAAATCAAGTATTTACAAAACGATCACGAATAAATGCACCTGTTGAAGAAGTTTTTAAATGGCATTCAATGCCAGGCGCCCTTGAAAGGCTCAGTCCTCCCTGGGATCCCATTGATGTAATCCATAGTAAAGGCGGAATAAATAAAGGCGCAAAGGTGGTTTTAAAAATGAAAGCCGGTCCTTTTCCCTATAAATGGATTGCAGAACACACAGATTATGAGGAAAACAGACTTTTCAGGGATATGCAGATAAAGGGACCCTTTACCAGGTGGGTCCATACACACAGGTTTGAACCGGATGGAACTGACGCTTGTGTTCTCCATGATGAAATCGATTTTTCACTTCCCTTTTATCCTATAGGAAATCTTTTAGCAGGGCATACAGTTCTTAATAGACTTAAACGGATATTTAACTATCGCCATACAATAACCATTCAGGATATCGCTTCACATCTGTCTTCTAAACTTGAAAAGCCGATGACTATTTTGATAACAGGTTCAAGCGGTCTCATAGGTTCTGCCCTTGTTCCATTTCTGACCACGGGGGGGCACCGGGTGATACGTTTAATAAGAAGGTCCCCGGTTTCTCAATCAGACGAAGTTTTTTGGGATCCCTTGTCCGGTCATCTTAATCCTGATGATCTTGGCATTGTAGATGCCGTAATACATCTTGCTGGTGAAAGTGTTGCGGAGGGCAGGTGGACGGAGGAGAAAAAAAGAAAGATAATTGAAAGCCGTACTAAAAGTACGTCTCTACTTGTAAATACCATAGGAAAACTCGAACCTTTGCCTAAAGTTTTAATATGTGCTTCAGCCATAGGATACTACGGGAACAGGGGAAATGAACTGCTAACAGAAGAAGCTGAACCTGGAAATAATTTTTTTTCTAAGGTATGCATAGAGTGGGAAAAGGCGGCGGCGCCGGCAATACAAGATGGCATACGGGTCGTTTTCACCCGATTTGGAGCTGTGTTGAGTCCTATAAGCGGAGTTTTGAAAAAGCTCCTGTTGCCATTTAAATTGGGACTTGGAGGAAAGATAGGTTCAGGCAACCAATATTTAAGCTGGGTAGGAATAGATGATGTAATAACGGTCATTTATCAAGCACTTGCAGACAACAGCATTGAAGGGCCGCTTAATGTGGTTTCGCCGAATCCTGTGACAAATCAAGCGTTCACAAGGATTTTGGGAAAAGTTCTTTCAAGACCAACAATATTTTCATTGCCTGAAACAGCAATAAATCTTGGTTTCGGTGAAATGGGTAGAGATGCAATCCTTTCCAGCACCCGGGTCAACCCGAAAAAACTTCTGGATTATGGTTACAGTTTTCACAACCAGGATTTAGAGGATACACTCAGGCATGTGCTTGGCTACTGATCTGGTGTCAATTCAGATAGAATATATTAAAAGATGAACGTCCAACATCGAACATCCAACGTCCAACGTCGAATGAATGTACACCTTCGGTGTTTTAATTTTATAATTTAATAGAGCGCAGTGATATCCTTTTTGCAGGGGATTCTTTACCAAAGAAGATATTTATGAGTATAAAACTTAGATTTTTTTTAATGGGATTAATGCTTCTTGCTCTCTTTTTTGGTTTCTTACATCTTTTTGTTCCTGGGAAAACCCTTTATAATTATGAAAGGTTACATATATTTCTTTTTAATCTTTGCAGCGGCGGGACAATATTAATCTATTACAGTGAAGCACAGAAAAAATTGTCGGGGAAAGCCGTTCTTTTCCTTGCTTTAACCCTTACATATGCCGTCTTAGCGTTTTTTAGGCTTTATTTGCCGGCTATAGTAACCGCTTTTATTCTTTCCATTATCGTTGATTCGGTAAGGATTAAAAAATTTTCCTTCTTTCCGACTAATTTTTTCGATCCAAAGGCAGAGGTTTCGGAAAAATTCCATCAGGCATCGCTTCTGTGTCTTTCCGTTGGTCTTGCTATCTCAAGCCTTGTTATTTTAAATAATGAATACCTCAAGATTCTTTCATTTCCAAAGCTTAAATTCGACACTTTTTTTCTCGGCTTTTCTTTTCCACTTTCTCTTATAACCATGTCGGTAATGTTTTCATTTATGAAGGGAAGCTTCAGCAAGCTGGTTCCTTTTCTGAAAAATATCGGTTTCTGGAACGTAAACCTTGGAGTTATTATTTTTTTTATATTTATTCTTTTTGAGAAACTGGTTCTCCAACTCGTGGTTACAACGATTCTTTTTCTTACCGTTGTAATGATATATTATTTGTTTAAGCGGCTTTCAGAAGAGATTCAGCAAACAAATTTTTTAACCTCCGGAATGCTGTTCCTGATGTATACTGCGGTAACCGGAATAGCTTACATTACTCTAGAATTTTCACCGGACTATAATCCGGAAAAGACAAAGCTGCTTCTGCGCATACATTCCTTTGCAGCCCTTTATGGGTGGAATCTCAGTGGGCTTGCCGTGATTTGCCGGCAACACGATTTTCCAATTAAACTTCATTCCAGGAATATTATTGCCGCACATTGGATAACTGCTATTTTGCTTGCACCTCTGGGAACCTATTACTGGCCGTTTGCTGTTTGTGCCATGGTTGGTTATTTCTTTGTTCTTTATACAATTCTTTTAAGCAAAGGGGTAGGGGGGAGTATTGAGCGTGGTCAGAGTCAGCTGGCTTTGCAGTAAATCTATTCAGGGAATTATGGAGTGAACGTTGAATCAGACAAAGGTGTTGGGGAATAAGCGACAACTTAACAATTAATTATTAATAATCAATTGCTAATTGTGAATAGTTAATGTCTTTTTGTTTAAGTTAGTACCACTCTGGGGCATAAGCGATAACTTAACAATTCAGAACTCCTGACCTATATACGTAATTGCAACCTGATATGAAGGTTTAGTCGTAATTTCAGATGCAACAATTTGAACATCGAACATTCAACGTCGAACGTCGAATGTGGAAGGCGCTTTCAGCCGTCGTAGCCACTATGGCGAAGTCTGCTCGTTTTGTCTTTATTATTAATGGTACAATACATTATAATTATTTGTATAAATGACGTGGCCCTGCAGAGGGAGTGTGAAGAGGAATGTCCGGAGATCCAATCAAATGCGCAATAATATTCTGTTCCAGAAAAATTTCATCGCCATGTGATGTATTGGCCGTTCGATCCTCCACACGCATTTCTATTGAAGTTTCGCTTGTTCCCGCAGTCCTGGCGATATCCAATACCATCTTTTCCAGTTCTTTTTTTGCGTAACTTTCGGCCTCATTGAATTTATCAAAATGCCTGGCGCCTACCAATCCCTCAATAAAAAACCCGCCCGCCTCGTCAGGCTTTATTTTCACCTGACGCTGGACGGTAATATGGCTGGTAATTGCTCCGATAGCATTTGCAACTTCTGAATGTTCGGGCAAAATGGCATTAGCATCCAGCAATTCAGCCGCTTGGAAGAGAAAATGATTTATGGGTGCACCAATGCCGATAATAGGCCTATGAAGCTCAAAGCGTACTTTATAGTTTTTTCTGTTGGAGCTAAAAATATTGTTAAC
>CAZLRK010000116.1:0-11661 GCA_964561845.1 uncultured Desulfobacterales bacterium
TATGCCTGCCTGCCCCGTAGGTCCGGCAGATCGTACTGGGGTGGTTAAAATTTAAGCCTGCCTTGAACTTGAACAAAATTGAGAATTTTCCAAAGGTCTCTTCTTTGTATATCGATGAAAAAAGGGGAGAAGATAAGCAATCTTCTCCCCTTTTTATCTTATTGTTTCACAAAGCTTTTCCTAAAGCAGGTTTGAAGTGATATTCGTTAGTGGACGGAACATCCTTCTTAATGCTGCTTGCCTTGTGATGTTAAGGGTTGAAATTGAGGCCACGGCAGAATCGTGATACAGATTCGGATCATAAGCGACAAGGTAAATGACTCTTATATCATCAGTGTCCAGAAGTGTGGCCTGGGGATATTTATCTTTAGCAGTTGCAAGACGTTCCCGAGCAAGGGAAAGCATCTCATCACGAGCGCCGAAGTTCATGGCGCCTGTCGGGCACGTCTTAACACAGATCGGCAAGAGTCCGTTTTCAACCCTATCAAGACACATGTCGCACTTTGCAAGTGTGCCATCAGGGGCCTTGCGCGGAATATTATAAGGGCAGGACTCGATAATTTCATCGGCGTTCAAGCCCTTGGTGTTTGCGGTGTAAATAACCGCTCCTGTTGCCTGGTCTGTGAATATGGCTGTCGGCTGTCCCGCCGTATCCTGGCAAGGAGGCTCAAGACAATGCCTGCATTGATCAGAGAAAAAGAGCCATTTCAGCTTGCCGTCGACTATCTGTTCTCGCATTCTCACAAGCTTATAGGTATTGAAGGAGAGATCTGCGGGATTCTGGTATGAGCCGAAGTTTTTGGTATTCTCCGCAGGAAGATTATGCCACTGTTTACAGGCAATCTGGCATCCTCTGCATGCCGTACAAACTGTCGTATCGATCAAAAATGACTTACTCATAAAGATCACCTCCTTCTATATTTTGAGTACATTGGCCATAAAGGCCTTGGTTTCAGGTATCCTGGTATTAGGATCACCTGTTGACGGGGTTAAAAGGTTTGCCGAGTCACCACCGTCTTTGGGATGAATCCATCCAAAGTGCCATGGGAGGCCTATCTGGTGAACAGTGTTCCCCTGTATCTTGAAGGGACGAAAGCGATGCGTTACCATTGCTATCGCTTTAACCTCTCCGCGTGCTGATCTTACAATGACCTTCTCACCGTTTTTAATTCTCCTCATATTGGCCAATTCATGGCTCATCTCAACAAAGAGTTGAGGTTGTGTTTCCAACAGCCATGGTTGCCATCTTGTCATTACGCCGGTTTGCCAGTGTTCGCAAACGCGATATGTGGTGGCAACAAATGGGTATCTGGGATCACAGGTTTTGTAGACATCAGCATCGGTATCGTAAGTAGGCGCTGTTGGATTGACGAGCTGGCCGGAGAAGAGGTTCTTCTCCACCGGACATTCGATGGGTTCATAATGCTCTGGAAATGGTCCGTCAGCCCTTCCGGGTCCAAACACATGAGCATGGCCTTCAGGTTTCATGATAAAGGGATATTTGGTTTTAGGATTGGGAGTGCCGTCCGCATTTAGCATCGGAGGCCAGCCGCCATCAGGCACATCACCGGTCCATCCGCCTTTTCCGCCTTTTGCACTGGGATCCCACTGGATAACCGGGTGCTCTGTATCCCAGGGTTTTCCATATTTGTCCACAGACGCGCGGTTGTAAATTATACGGCGGTTGACCGGCCAGCACCAGGCCCATTCCAGATTCAGACCAATACCGGATTTCTCCCTCTTTCTCCTTGCAGCCATGTTTCCCTTGCTGGTATAGGAGTTACAGTACAACCAGTTGGCGCTACTTGTGGAGCCGTCAGCCTGTAAATATGCAAAGCTGGGAACAAGGTCTCCCTTTTTAAATGATTTGCCTTTGACCGTTTTGTTACTCTGAAAATAGCCGTTGATCTCCTTGGCAACTTTGTGAGCATCAAATTTACCCCCGGTGGTGTAGTCCCACTTCAAATTGAGGATCGGCTCCGGGAATACGGCATTTTTATCTTTCTTATAGAGATATTGAACCTTTTTCATCATTTCCGTCATTATATCGCCGTCAGACAATGCATTGCCGGCTGGCTCTACAGCCTTATAACGCCACTGACTCCAACGTCCGCTGTTGGTTATGGAACCTTCCTTTTCAACGGAAACGGCACAGGGAAGGAAAAAGACCTCTGTCTTAATCTTTTTGGGATTCATGCCGGGTCCCTTCCAGAAAGAACCTGTTTCGTTGTCAAACATATTAACATTCACCATCCAGTCCAGCTTTGTAAAAGCCTTCCTGTTTTTATTAGCATTGGCCCCTGATCCTGCAGGATTCTGCCCCCAGGCAAAGAAGCCCGTAAACTCTCCCCTGTACATGGCATCAAAGAGATCCAGCCAGGAGTATGCCTTCCCGTCATCCAGCTTTGGAAGCCAGTTATACCCAAAGTCGTTGGCCTTTGTAGCTTTATTGCCAAAAAATGACTTGAGCAGACTTACAGAGTATTTGGGATAATTCCCCCACCAGTTGGCGCTTAACGCATCGTTGGTTTTGGGTGTGTATTTCTTGTTGTAAGCTGCCAGGGTGGGCTGGGAAGCTTTGGGGGTTTTCAGATAACCCGGCCAGATGTGGAAAAGGATGCAATGATCGGTGGAACCCTGTACATTCGATTCTCCTCTCAGTGCATTTACGCCGCCGCCTGCAACACCCATATTTCCCAAAAGCAACTGAATAATGGCCATGGTTCTAATATTCTGAACACCCACAGTATGCTGTGTCCAGCCCATGGCGTACATGATGGTGCCGGCCTTGCCTCTTAGCCCTGTGGCCGAGTACATTTCATATACTTTTTGAAGATCCGCTTTTGGCGTTCCGGTAACGGCTGAAACCGTGTCTAAATCGTAACGGCTGAAATGATTTTTCAACTGTTGAAAGACACAACGAGAATCCTTAAGAGAACGATCTTTTTTCGGATTTCCCTTTGAGTCTTTTTCAAAGGCCCACATCTTCTTGTTATATTTATGGGTCTTAGAATTGTACCCTGAGAAGAGGCCGTCATTAAAGGAATATTTGTTGCTAAGTATAAAAGCCGCATTTGTGTATTCTGCAATATATTCCCTGAAATAATTTTCATTTTCAATAATGTATTTAATCATGCCTCCAAGAAAAGCGATATCGGTCCCGGATCTCAACGGCGTGTAAAAGTCCGCCTTTGAAGAAGAACGCGTGAATCTTGGATCTACGCTGATCAGTTTGGCTCCCCGCTTCATGGCTTCGGTCACCCATTTAAAAGAGATTGGATGATTTTCAGCCGCGTTGGAACCCATGATAAGGATGCAATCACTGTTTCGAATATCAATCCAGTGATTGGTCATTGCGCCGCGTCCGAACGACTCTGCCAGAGCCGCAACAGTGGCGCTATGTCAGATACGTGCCTGGTGCTCAATATATGTGAGCCCAAGCGCCCTCATCATTGCCTGTATGGTCCAACACTCCTCGTTGTCCAGGGCCGCGCTGCCGACTTCGGCAATCCCGTTGGTGCGGTTAACCACCTGACCTTTTGCATTTTTGCGGGTGAAGCTTGCATCCCTGCTCTTTTTGATCCTTTTGGCTATCATCAAAAGTGCCTGTTCCCAGGACACCTCCATCCATTTGGTGCTGTAAGCCTTCCGGAAGAGGGGGGTGGTGATGCGATTTTCATTGTTAACCAATTGACTTAGAGCCGCACCTTTTGCACAGAGAGAACCTTCATTGATGGGATGATCAGGATCTCCTTCAATATTAATGATTTTCCCAGCACCTGATTTCCCGGTGTGGACAATCGCTCCGCAACCAACCGCACAATAGCAGCAAATCGTACTGGTTTCCCTGGCATACTTGGTCTTGAGCATCTGCGCATGGGCTTTGACCGGCTTAAGGTCGAATCCCATGCCACTCACTGCAAGACCGGCAGCCGAGGCGCCAGTGATCTGGATAAACTCTCGTCGTGTTACATTCATAAGTCCTACCTCCTTTTTTAGGTTGTTAGTTAGATAGGATTTACCCCGGTTAATAATAAATCAAATTAACGGGACAGGTACGATGAACATGATTTAAAACCTGAATTTTGTATAAAAATTGATGCGCTATTTATAATGCTTGTTTAACGCGGGTTTAAACAACATCATAGCATTATATATTTTACCCAAATGGTAAATCGGATGATGATCCTTTTTCTCATCAATTTTCACAGCAAAGGTAATTTGAAGGCTTTCATCTGCGGAGCTTGTCCGCCTCTGGAGGGTTATTAAGGGTTCGCAATCCGCCAAAGATTCTGGCGAATGACTTTGCCCTTAAGTGTTTTGGTAAGCGTTCACGAAATCGTGCTTGCGGGGTATATAAAAGCCTCCTACTCGTGCAGAATTCAGGTAAATCATAAGAAAGAAAATCACGTAAATCTTTTTTACCCTACCTGATAAAAATATCACCTCCTTTACTATTTAAATAAGAACGAATATATCAGCCTCCAATCGCTGACATCTGGCCTGTAATTTTATTAGGCTTATTACACGCCAGGTTATGCCCGGATGGTTTCCGACCTACAGCCTTAATCAAAATATCGGCCAGTTTGCTGTCGGAATATCCTTTTCTGAGAGGGCCTTTTAAATCTTCTTGATGATCCGACAAAAGACAGGTCCTCAACTGACCACTTGCAGTTAACCGTAATCTATTGCATTGATTGCAAAAATGTTTGCTTATCGGTTGTATAAATCCTATTTCCCCTTTTGCGTCTTCAAATTTATAGCGTTCTGCCGGGCCGTCATTTATTCCTTTTTCAACAGGAATTAGTTTTCCTAACACTTTAATATTTTTCTTTATTTCAGAGGCAAGCAAACGTTGGCCGGTATTCATAGGAGAGTTGCCCATGGGCATATATTCGATAAATCTTATATGAAAGGGATATGAGAAAGATAATTTAGCAAAGTCCATCAGCTCATCATCGTTGATGCCTTTAAGTGCCACCACATTAAGCTTAATGGGATTAAAGTCCATATTTTGTGCCAGCTCTATTCCTGCCCAGACCTGATGAAAAAGATTATGCCCTGTTATTTTGGCAAATTTTTCTTTGTCTAAAGTATCAATACTGATATTTATTCTCCTGATGCCCATGGATTTTATTTTTTTGACGTTATCTTTTAATAAAACCCCGTTGGTTGTAAGTGATACATCAAGAAGCCCTTCAATATCGGTCAATTCTTTTAGAAAATCAAATACACCATTTCTAACAAGGGGTTCCCCCCCTGTTATCCTGATCTTGGAGATTCCAAGATGTACTCCGATTCTGACAAAGCGCAGGATCTCTTCATATCTTAAAATTTCTTTATGCCTGAGTTTTGGAATGAGGTCATGGGGCCGACAGTACATGCATTGCAGGTTGCAGCGGTCTGTGATGGATATGCGCAGGTAGTTAAGATGACGGTCGTATTTATCGATTAGTTTTGTATTTGGCAATCTTATTATGTCTTTATCAATATCAGACATCACTTAACCATCACTTGATTCTGTATTTATATGGAAAAAAAACAGATTTTTATATTCAATATTATTTCTATATTAGTGTCAAGGTTATTTATCTTTATACCAAAGGATAATTTCAGTATTCATTACTATTATATTAGATTTACATGAAATATACATGAAGTTTTATGTATCAAGAAATACAAAAAATGATTGACAAAAGTGCTACAATGTGGGTATTAACAAATCGTTCAAATTTTAATGATCCGTGAAATTATGAGATCTTTTAAAATTTCCCCAATCAAACTTACCCGCGGCCTGACCATAGACAAAATATTTTTAGGAATATTTTCAGCATATTAAAGATAACAATAAACCTTTACTTTCATAAAACATTTTGGTATGCTCATAGAAAAATGAGGAAGGGTTATGGAGATTGACGAAAAAAACTATCTGAACATATTTCGAGAAATCGGCAATGCATTTAACTCCCCCATGGATACAAAAGAAGTGCTCAATGTCATAACCAAAACCATCGTGGAGAATTTTTCTCTAAAAGGATGCCATTACCTTTTACTCAGCCAAAATCAGAAAAATTTGGAACATATCGCTTCCCATGGATTGAGTGAAAAATTCCTTAAAATTTTTCAAAAAGGCATGCTGGATGCCGAGAAAAGCGTTGCTGAAGCTCTCAATGGAAATACAGTGTTAATTGAGAATGTTACAAAAGATCCAAGAATCCAGTACCCAAAAGAACATATGGAAGAGGGTATAGTATCCCTTCTGACTATTCCTTTAATTAGTAGAAAGAAAGTTATCGGTTCTATGCGTTTATCGACCTCAGAAAAAAGAAACTTTACTTCCGATGAACTCGAAATCATCAATGTCGTTGCTGAATTCTCCACCAGTGTAATTATTCATTTCATGTTCCGTGGAATTTTACAGCGGGTTACGGAAACCGTCCGAACTTCTTTGAACATTGATGAAGTTCTTGAATCGATCGTAAAAGTCATAACCGAAGAGTTGCGTGCAAAAGGTTGTACGATTAGATTGCTCGATACCGAAAGAAAAAAACTTTTATTGAAGGCTTCTTACGGATTAAGCCAGACTTACCTTGATAAAGGTCCCGTGGAAGCCGATAAGAGCATCGCAGAAGCACTGGAAGGAAAATGTGTTGCTATTCGGAATTTAACCACTGACCCAAGGGCTCAGTACCCGAATGAAGCAAGTAAAGAAGGGATATTATCTCTCTTAACAGTTCCTTTAATAATCCGGAAAAAAACCATCGGTGTTTTGCGCATATATACCCACCATGAATACGAATTTTCAGAAGATGAGATCTACCTGATGCAAACAATTGGTGACCAGTGTGCACTGGCTATCCAGAATGCACAGATGTACACAGGCATGAAACAACGCTATGATGTTCTCATGTCTGATTTTCATAAGTGGTTTGATTAATTTCAATCAACACCTACGTAAAAAGTAAGTTAGGCCCCAATTGAGTAAAAACCAATTGGGAGTTAACCATTTATGATTTAAAAAATACTTGCTGCGGGACTATCAACTAGCCATTGTGATAAAAGGAATACTCCATGCTGTTCCAATTCGCCACCGTACTTGTATTTATATTGCTGGCCTTGCTATTTATAATCATTGTTCTTTTTGTTGGTTCCTTATTCAGGCCAAAAGTTTATAATAAAGAAAAGGCCACCATATACGAATGCGGCGAACGACCCATCGGTGAAGCCCGGTTCAATTTTAACCCAAGATTTTATATCCTCGCTTTAATCTTTATTATCTTTGATGTGGAAATAGCAATTACCATTCCGGTTGTCGTTGTATTTCGGGAATGGATTACCCAACAACGTGGAATGGTTGCATTTATCGAAATCTTTATCTTTTTACTTATCCTCTCCATGGCGCTGATTTATGTCTGGCGGAATAAGGATATTCGCTGGCTTAAAAAACTGGGACATGTATCTCCACTAAAGGAAGATGAAAGAAAATACCACCATTATTGAGAAAGGGATAATCGTTTCCACAATAGACGGCGTAATAAATTGGATGCGGAAGTCTTCGGTGTGGTATTTGCTTTTTGGAACCGCATGCTGTGCCATAGAATTGATGCAATCCGGGGGACCCAGGACCGATCTTGACCGATTTGGCGCGGTATTTCGATCTACGCCTCGGCAGGCCGATCTTATGATCGTAGCAGGGACCGTAACTTACAAGATGGCGGATCGGGTGAAGCTTCTGTACCATCAGATGGCGGAACCTAAATATGTCATTTCAATGGGAAGCTGTGCGAACTGCGGAGGACTTTTCCAAAGAAGTTATTCCGTTTTAAAAGGAATAGATAAGATCATCCCCGTAGATGTTTACATACCAGGATGTCCGCCCAGGACGGAAGCACTTGCTGAAGGAATTATAAAAATTCAAAAGATCATGTTGAAAGAAAACTGGCTTAAAGCAAAAGGAACGGATAGAGAGGGAATATAAAATACGGTGAACGGTTACAGCCAAACCGATTAATCTAATGAATATCTTTGATTTATATAAATTGTTATTATATCATTTCGGAGACGAAATCATTATTGAGATCGTTAAAACTGAAGACCCATTTATTAAAATAAATCGTGATCACATTCAGACAATCTGTGCTTTTCTACGTTATAATCCAAAAATTAAATTTTCTTTTCTTTCCAGCATATCCGGAGTCGATTATCCGGAAAGAAATGAAATCGATCTTGCTTATCACCTTTTCTCTTTAGAACTGAACCAACTCTGTGTACTAAAAACTACTCTTCCCAGAGACATACCGCAACTGGATTCCCTTGAGAGTGTCTGGAAAGTGGCAAATTGGTTTGAGCGGGAAATATTTGATCTCCTTGGCGTAAATTTCATCAGCCATTCTAATCTCAAGAGAATATTATTGCCAGATGATTGGGAGGGTCATCCCCTCAGAAAAGATTATAAAGAAAATGATTCTTACCATGATATGGACACCACCCGGAAAGATCCTTTAAAACTTCTTCGGGAAAAGAGTTAGTAATTCTATGAAGCAGGAAGAGGACATAAAACATTTAAAACCGCTGACATCTCCATTCGAAGAGGAGATGATACTCAACATGGGTCCCCAGCATCCGTCAACCCATGGTGTATTGAACTTCCTGGTGGTTACGGATGGAGAGGTCATGCACCAGGCACGTCCCAATATAGGTTATCTCCACAGGGGAATAGAGAAACTGGCGGAGATGACACCCTATACCGGATTCATGCCTTATACGGACCGTGTTGACTATTTAGCCGCAATGTTTGCCAATCAAGCATTTGCCATGGCTGTTGAACAGCTTGCAGATATCGAAGTACCGGAAAGAGCTGAATATCTTAGGGTAATCGCATGTGAACTGAACCGGATTGCCAGCCACTTAATTGCCACAGGGGCACTGGGTCATGATCTGGGGGCTATTACACCATTTTTACACTGGATCAGAGAACGTGAATTTATCAACGACCTTATGGAAGAACTCTGCGGGGCAAGGCTCACCTATAACTATATGCGGATTGGGGGCGTCTATGCCGATATTCCTTCAGGTTTGCCGGATAAGATATTGCGGTTTCTGGATCATTTTGAACCCATTGTCGATGAGTACAATCGCCTTTTAACAAATAATGAGATTTTTATCAGACGTCTTGTTGATGTTGCAGTGATAACGCCCATTGATGCAGTGAATTTCGGGCTTGTAGGTCCCAATTTAAGGGGATCCGGAATCGAGATAGATCTTAGAAAATTATTAGGATATTCGGTTTATCCAAACTTTAATTTTGAAGTCCCCGTGGGAAAAGGTTTTAAAGGAACACTTGGGGATTGTTACGACAGGTATATGGTTCGCATACTTGAAATGACGGAATCCTGCAAGATTATTCGACAGGCTGTTAAAAATCTTCCGGCAGGTGAACACCGGGCCAAAGTAAAGAGAAAATTGAAGGTTAAGGAGAATGAATATTATGCCCGGATAGAAAGTGCCAGAGGTGAAATGGGCATATATCTCATTTCAGACGGAACGGATAAACCATATCGGTTAAAAATAAAGACAGGATCATTTACCGCCATGTCTATTGTAGAAAAAATAAGTCAGGAGCTTATGCTCGCCGATCTGATCGCATTAATCGGGAGTCTCGATATTGTTGCCCCGGAGGTGGATCGATGAAAGAATTGGCCGACAGACTGTTCCTGATGATTTTCAACATCGAGCCTGCAAATTCAAATTACCTTGTTTTATGGTATGCACTGATTATCTTTCTCGCTTCGTTTATTCTGCTCAATTTTGCCGCTCTATTCGCAGGAATTACCAGTTTTGTGGAACGGCGTATTGCCGGAAGAATCCAGAGCCGAATCGGCCCCAATCTTGTAGGGCCCCAGGGAATTATACAATGGATTGCCGATGGAATAAAATTGTTCCTTAAAGAAGATCTTGTCCCAAAAGATGCGGATAAAATTTTATTTCGTTTGGCGCCTTATTTCGTGTTTACGGGCCTTTTTGGCGCCTTTGTTGCACTTCCTTTTGGTTACGGAATTATTGCTGCAGATTTGAACGTCGGCATATATTACATACTCGCATTCACATCCCTGGTGGTATTGGGAATTATTATGGGCGGCTGGTCGTCCAACTCTAAATGGGCTCTTTTCGGTGCCCTAAGATCGGCGGCTCAGATTATTTCCTATGAAATTCCTACCGGATTATCCTTAATGATGGTTATTATGCTTGCAGGAAGCCTGTCCACCCAATCAATTATTATGGCACAGGGCGGATGGCCATGGGAATGGTTTGTTTTTCACAGTCCCTTTACTCTGGTGGGCTTTTTTATCTTTTTTATATCCTCCCTTGCAGAAGGAAACCGTGTGCCTTTTGACCTGCCGGAAGCAGAAAGCGAATTGGTTTCCGGATACAACACCGAATATTCCGGCTTTCGATTTCTTATTTTTCCCATGGCGGAGTGGGCTAACATGTGGGTGGTTAGCGCTCTGGTAACGCTTACCTATCTGGGTGGCTGGCAGGTTCCGGGCATAAGTCTGGAAACAATTCAATCAAGTTTGTTATGGATTGTAATAGGTATATCCATTTTCTGTATCAAGTCGCTACTCGTTGTTTTCATTATCATTCAGTTGCGCTGGACACTGCCTCGAATTCGTGTTGATCAAATGACACTTGTGTGTTGGACATATTTTGTTCCTATATCATTGGTATGTCTTATCGGAACCATGATATGGATGTTGATATTTCCATGGGAAACAATCATCGGAACCGTAATCCGGATTGTCATGTTCGGCATCGGAACAGGTGTCATAATATGGTATCTTTTAAGGATCAGATATAATTATATAACAGATAAACCCAAATTTGAAAGATTCAAAGAAACGCCGCAATGGTATCCGCCATGGAAAATGCCGTAAACGCAAAATCTCATTTATCGGTTTTGCAATACTTTAAAAATATATACCTTTTGATGTTTTCAATACTGGAGGGAATGGCTGTAACCATGAGCTATTTATTCCGCAGGCCCATAACCATCCAGTACCCCTATAAAATGGAAGAGTCCATCGACACAATACTTCCCCAACAATTTCGTGGTATACTCGAGGTAGATCTTCAATATTGCATTGCCTGTCTTCGATGCGCAAACACCTGCCCTATAGATTGTATTGCTATTGATATGGAAAAAAATCCTGAAACAAAAGAACGTTTTATCACCCGCTTTGATATTGACATTTCCAAATGCATGTTTTGTGGGCTCTGTGTAGAAGGGTGTTCAACCGGTGCTATCCATCATACAAAAGTGTTCAACGGAACGAGTCACTATGTTGAAAATCTGGTACTTGAATTTGTTGATACGCCTGTTCGTCCATTCAAAAAACCGAAATCCATGGAAGACATACAGATTGATAAAAGCGGAAAGATAGTGAAAAAGAAATTGAAAGATTTTTTTTCACATCCGGGATTTATATTAGATCATCGATAACACTTTAGCCTTATGAACGTAATTAGAACTATATAGCTTTAAAGGTTTTTAAATTAATACCTAAAATATTGGCACCGTTCAAAAGTGTGCGCATTTTTTTATAAGTGGTTAAAATTTGAAAAGGTAATGGATGTTTCCGAAAGACGATATCACTGTATAAT
>CAZLRK010000117.1:0-11618 GCA_964561845.1 uncultured Desulfobacterales bacterium
GCATCACCGCCTTCGGGTCCAAGATCGATGATATAGTCGGCTTCCTTTATTATTTCCATGTTGTGTTCAATGACGGCCACGGCGTTGCCCTCATCAACCAGTTCTTGCAAGACGTTGATCAGAAGTTGTACATCCGCCAGATGCAGGCCGGTGGTGGGCTCATCTAAAATATAAAACGTATGTCCGTTGGACTGCTTGACCAGTTGCTTTGCCAATCTAATGCGCTGGGCCTCACCGCCGGAAAGTGTAGGGCTGGGTTGACCCAGGCACATGTATCCCAGGCCGATATCGCAAACAAATTGAACCGCTCGCTTAATGTTGGGTATTGCCGCAAAGAATCGCGTGGCTTCGGCAAACGTCATCTCCAGCACATCGAATATGGTTTTTCCCTTATATTGGACGGCAAGGGTTTCTTTGTTGTATCGTTTGCCCTGGCACACTTCGCAAGTCACATAAACATCCGGCAAAAAGTTCATCTTGACTTTCGGGCGCCCCTGACCTTTGCAATCATCACAGCGACCTTCATTTACATTAAAGGAGAATCGGCCGGGACGATACCCTCTTACACGGGACGTGGGTGTCATGGCAAACAGTTTGCGGATATCCGATAAAAAACCGATGTACGAAGCAGGTATTGATCGAGGGGTGCGGCCAATGGGGCTGTGATCAACTTCCAACACCCGCTTTAGATGTTTCCAGCCTTCAATTGTCTTACATTCTCCGGCCGGCTGCCGTTGGTTGAGCAACCGGTTACGCAGACCTTTAAAAAGCGTCTCTTTTAACAATGTAGACTTACCCGAGCCTGACACACCTGTAATGGCAATCAGGCAGCCCATGGGAAAATCGATATCGATTCCTTTTAAGTTGTTGGCAACTGCGCCTTTAACGGTGACCATCGGCAGTTTTTTATACGGTCTCAGACGGGATGTAATCTTTTTGGGATGGCCGTCCAAAAGAGCGCCGGTAACCGACGTTGACACATTTTTCAAATCAGCTAGTTTTCCCGTGGCAACAACCTGTCCGCCGTTTTCCCCGGCGCTGGGACCAAGATCGATGATGGTGTCCGCCGCATGAATGGTTTCTTCGTCATGTTCCACCACCAGGATCGTGTTGCCCCGATCCCGCAAGATTTTCAGAGCCCTAATGAGTACCTGATTGTCTCTTGCATGCAGACCTATGGTGGGTTCGTCCAGAATGTAACAGACTCCGGTAAGATTGGAGCCCATTTGAGCGGCTAATCGAATCCGCTGGGCTTCTCCGCCGGAAAGCGTATCGCCGCTCCGGGCTAAAGAAAGATAGGACAACCCCAACTGGTCCAGCAACGATAAGCGGGTCAACAACTCCGCCTTCACCGGTTCGGCAATCGGTGTTTCGTTTAAATTAAATTTGAATCCGTTGATGATTTGATAAACGTCCCGGGCCGGTTTCTGCACCAGATCCCATATGGAGTAATTTGCGATTTTTACGGCCAGGGCTTGCGGCTTCAGGCGACTTCCACTGCATTTCGGACAGATTCTTTGATCCGCTATTTTTTCATCTTCTTTGTCAACGAGGACGCCGAGGCCGTTACATTGCGGGCAGGCGCCCTGTTTGCTGTTAAACGAAAAAAGCCGCGGGTCGAGTTGCTCAAGCCCGATACCGCAGGTCGGACAAATTCCGTGCTGGCTGAAAACCTCTTCGTTGTGCTGACGATCAACAATAATGAGATTTCCAGAGCCTTCCTCCAGGGCGGTGTTGACCAGTGATTCCAGACTGGCTGATCGAATGGGTCCGACAACCAACTCAATTGTGTGCTCATGATAGCGGCTTAGTGCCATTCCCTCTTTTAACAGTGAAATCTTTCCGTCAACGCGGGCTTTTTTAAATCCTTTTTTCATAGCCCGAAAAAACACATCTTTGTGAAATCCTTTACGCCCGAATACTTTCGGTATTAAGATAGTGCCCTGTTTTCGGCGATAGCGCTTCTTGATCTGGTCGACAATTTCGGCTCTGGTGTGGGCCGACAGTTTGCGTCCGCAGCCAGGGCAATGCTGTACGCCGAGTTTACTGTATAACAGGCGTAGGAAATGATAAATCTCCGTGAGGGTGGCAACCGTCGATCGCCGGCTGGCATAGCTGATGCGCTGTTCAATGGCCACCGTTGGGGACAAGCCGGTCACCAGATCGACTTCGGGACGCTCTAAAATTTTCATGTATTGGCGCACATAAGGAGCAAGGCTATCCAGAAAGCGACGCTGACCTTCGGCAAAGAGAATATCGAATGCCAGAGTTGATTTACCTGACCCGGAAACTCCTGTCAGCACCACCAGTTCGTTATGGGGAACAACCAGGTTTAGATCTTTAAGGTTGTGTTCCCGGGCCCCTTTCAGGGCGATGGCATTTGAGAGCTGGGAAACTGAAAATGGGGCCAGAGATTCGGAAACCTGCTCTGGCAATGCCCTATTGGGTTTTAATCGGCCGGAGCCATCCAGATATTTTTTCAAGAACCAGGCTGTGTGGGACCTGTCGTTGTTAGCGACGTCTTCCGGCGTCCCTGTGGCCACAACATGTCCGCCGGCGTCTCCACCGTCAGGACCCAAGTCTATCACCCAGTCGGCAGATTTCACCACATCCATGTTATGCTCAATCACCAAAACCGTGTTGCCATTATCAACCAGGCGTTGTAAAGAGGTCAAAAGTTTCCCAATATCATCAAAGTGTAAGCCGGTGGTGGGTTCATCAAAAATAAAGAGTTTATGCGTGGAATTTGCCGCCCCTTTTTTAAGATAACGCGATAATTTGAGACGCTGGGCTTCCCCACCGGACATGGTGTTAATGGGCTGACCGAGACGAATGTAACCCAATCCGACTTCTACTAATGATTCCAGCGCGTCCACCACTTTTTTGTTATCATTAAAAAACGCCATGGCCTGATGAACGGTCATGGTCAGAATATCGTGAATGTTGCGGCCGTTAAAATAAATTTCCAGTACATCCTGTTTAAAGCGCTTACCGCTGCAGTCAGGGCAGGTGATGAAAACATCCGAAAGAAACTGCATTTCCACTTTTTCAAATCCTTCGCCCTTACAAGTTTCACAGCGTCCACCGGCGACATTAAAGGAAAAAAAACCGGGTCCGAATCCTTTTTTCTTTGCATGGGCACTGCCTGCGAATAGGTGACGAATCGGTTCCAATGCCTTGGTATAGGTTAATGCATTTGCCCTGGGCGTACGGCCGATAGCCCTCTGATCCACCAATTCCACATCATCGATGTGACCCAGGCCCATCACCGCACTGTATTGTCCCGGACGCCCCCGGGGATCGCCCAATTTTCTTTTGGCGGCTTTGTAAAGGATTTCCTCCGCCAGAGTGGATTTACCGGAACCGGATACACCGGTAAGGCATACAAACAAACCCAGTGGTATGCGGACATCGATATTTTGTAAATTGTTTTCACTGGCGCCTTTTATTGTCAACCATCGGCTTTTTTGTGGTTTCCGTCGGCTTTCTGCGACCGGAATTTGCAGGATGCCTTTTAAATATTGACCGGTAAGCGATCCGTTCACGCCGGCAGTAGGCCCAAGGTACATGATTTCGCCACCGTGTTTTCCGGCCCGCGGTCCAAGGTCCAGCAGATAATCACTTTCCCGGATGATCTCCGGGTCATGCTCTACCACGACAACGGTGTTTGATAAATTTCTCAGCCCTTTTAATATGCGGATCAGCCGGTGATTGTCCCGAGGATGAAGTCCGATACTGGGTTCATCGAGAACATACAGGGTATTCACCAGCGAAGAACCCAGAGCAGATGCCAGTGCAACGCGCTGAACTTCACCACCGGAAAGCGTGCGGGATTGACGATCCAGGGTTAAGTATCCCAGACCGACATCTTGAAGGTATTTCAGGCGGGAACGAATCTCTTCCAATATAAGGAGGCCGGCTTCATCCTGCTCCGATACCTGCAATGTTTCAAAAAATTCCAGGGCATAGTCAACGTTCATGGCATAGATTTGGGCAATATTACGTTCTCCTAAACGATACAGTAGCGTTTCCTCTTTGAATCGAGTACCGTGGCAATCTCTGCAAATATCATAGCTACGGTAACGGGATAAATACACTCTCACCGGCATTTTATAGGTTTTGGTTTCTAACCAGCGAAAAAACCCTTCGATACCGTAATAAGTGGATGTTCCTTTTATGATTGCCTTTTTATGATTTGCTTTTAATTGATGGAAAGAAATGGTGGTGGGTATCTTCCGGCGACGACAGAAATCCATGAGATCCACGAACTCCATACGGCCCTCCTGCCTGCTTCCAAACGGCTTGATGGCGCCATCTTCCAGGGAGCGAGAGGTGTCAGGGATGATTAAATCCAGATCAATACCGATGGTTCGACCAAATCCCCGGCATGTACCGCAGGCACCGATAGGGCTGTTAAAGGAAAACAGATTGGGCAGCGGTGAGCTGTATTGAATGTTGCAGGCGGCACATTCCAGCTTATTGCTGAAAACATAGTGACGATCCGGCGGAATCCAGATTTTCAACCGACCACCGCCAAATCGAAATGCAAGTTCCAGGGAATCCAAAATACGATCCCGTTCCTGCGGCCGTAGCATGATCCGATCCATCAAGACCGAAATCTCCTTCTCATTATCGCCGGGTTGCCATTCTTCCAGTGTTACGATTTGATTTTTAAGATATAAGCGATCAAACCCCATTTGCATCAGATAGGAATGAACCTCTTGCCGGGGTAAAGCTTCAGTGGAAAAGGGAAAGGTGATGACGATCTGCGAGCCGGATGGCATCTGCTCGAGTATTCTCCAAATGTAGGCGGTGGTTTCAGGCACCACCGGTTTGCCGCATGATCGGCAATGCAGTTGTCCCATACGGGCATATAACAACTTCACATAGTCTGTCATTTCAGTCATGGTACCGACGGTGGATCGGGAGGTTCTTACAGGATCTTTGCGATCTATGGCGATGGCCGGAGGTATGCCCTCGATCTTATCCACCTGGGGACGATCCATGCGATCCATAAATTGACGTGCATAGGGTGAGAAAGTCTCCATATAACGGCGTTGGCCTTCTGCATAAAGTGTGTTAAATGCCAACGAAGATTTGCCCGAACCGCTCACGCCCGTGACCACTGTGATCTGGTTTAAAGGGATTTCGAGGTCTAGATTTTTCAAATTATGTTGTCTGGCGCCTATGATTTTTATTGATTGATTCATAATTTTTACGTTGTTAATCATAGAATAAATTCTTCATGAGAAATGCGGGTTAGAGGTATGATTAAAATATAGGCGGGGATAAAATCAATTCCGAAAAAACACCAGTCTGCCCACTATACCATTCACGACGCACATTATTTTATGTAACTTGCTAAAGATTTCTAAAGCAAAATCAAAAACAATGTCCTGCCTATTGTGTTACGTATAGAAGTAGAGCATTTTTCAAAGGTCTCGAAATATAAAAACTTGGAAATTTGTATTAATTTAGTCTTATGAAAAAAATTGGAACTAGCAAGATCGTGTAACTGTCTGAGTCCCGCTTTCCAGCGGGATTAAGAAAGAACAGGGGCTTGCATTATGTGTTTAATGGCTAATCGGTATTTATAGCTTATTCTTCTGATTAGAAATAACTACTTCCATCCCAGCAATGGGTACATAACCTATCCTTTGGAAAACCGATTGCTTCAACAAGATCTTCTAATTTTTGGTATTGTAAAGAACTCAGCTTTAATTTTTGTCTGATATTATCAACCATTGCGAGATTTTTTTCTGATCTTGCTGTGGCATACTCTGATAAGAATTTCTCTTCCGATCCTTCAAGTTCTTCAATAGCTTTCCGGCCTGCAAGATCAAGTGTCGATTGAGAAGTTGAAAAATTCAGAAATTCACATGGATAAATTAAAGTAGGGCATGCAGGCCTCATATGAACCTCTACCGCTCCGTAGTCATATAAAATTTCAATCGTGTCCTTAAGCTGCGTACCGCGAACAATGGAGTCTTCGCAGAATAGAATTTTTTTGCCATCAATTAGCTCCCTTATTGCAATTAGCTTCATTTTGGCAACAAGATCCCTTATGTTTTGGTGCTGGGGCATGAAACTCCTTGGCCAGGTAGGTGTGTATTTAACGAAGGGTCTCACATAGGGTAACTTTTTTTCATTGGCATAGCCAATAGCGTGGCCAATTCCGGAATCCGGAATACCAGCGACAAAGTCGATTTCCACTGCATCATTTTTTGCCAGTGCTCTTCCGCACCTGTTTCTTACAGACTCAACATTGATACCTTCGTAATTTGAGGCAGGATAACCGTAATAGACCCAAAGGAAAGCACATATTTGCATTTGGGCTTCAGGCTTTTTTCTTTGTTCGTAACCGTCTGCTGTCATAAAAACAATTTCTCCGGGACCAAGATATTTTTCAATTTCATATCCCAGGTTGGAAAACGCACAGGACTCTGAAGCTACTGCCAATTTTCCGTCTTTCTTGCCGATAATAATTGGTGTTCGACCTAATTTATCTCTTGCCGCATAGATGCCTTTTTCCGTTAGCAAAAGCATCGAACAGGAGCCTTTGATGGCTTCCTGTGCGCTTTGGATGCCCTCTTCAAATGATCCTTTTTTACAGATTAACGTGCCCACCAATTCTGTGGGACTTGTTTCTCCGCTGCTCATTTCAGAAAAATGCATTTTATTTTTGTATGCTTTGGCCATAAGTTCATCCATGTTGTTAATCTTACAAACGGTAACAATGGCAAATGTTCCCATGTGTGAGCCGATTATCAGTGGTTGGGGGTCATGGTCACTGATAATGCCGATACCTTTGCTTCCATGCAGTTTTGGAAGGTCAGGATCAAATTTAGATCTGAAATAGTCATTCTCAATATTATGTATGGATCTAGAGAAATCTTTTAGATTGTTTACGGCCATGCCGCCTCGTTTTGTTCCTAGATGTGAATGATAGTCGGTGCCGTAAAATAGGTCATTTAAACAATCTTCTTTTGATACACAGCCGAAAAATCCTCCCATGAGTTTGTCCTCCAATCAGTTTGAGACCTTTGCAAAACGCTCCCTTTTGTCCAATTTCTGTGTTAGACTCAAATTTTAATCCTCGAAATACTTAATGTATGCCTGCCTGCCCCGTAGGTCCGGCAGATCGTACTGGGGTGGTTAAAATTTTCGCCTGCCTTGAACTTGAACAAAATTGAACATTTTTCAAAAGTCTCAGTTTATTTCAGTGTTTTCAAGCTTCTCGTTAATTATGTTCACAAGATCGCGTTTAGCCTCGCGAACCACAAGCTTTACTTGTTTTCCTGTTGTGGTCAAATATTGTGCCAAGGCAGTGCCCCATGCGCCTGCACCAAATACACATGCCTTTTCCATTAGCATCTCCAGTTATTTTTACTATAAATATGGCTATCGAGATGTACAATTTGCAGGTTGAAAAGTATAAGTAAACTAAGCCTAGGTGTCAAGAAAGAACTCATGATCCTCAGGCAGAGCCAAATATCTCTGACCTATCTCTCAGCTCATGCTCAATTATGGCGAAAAATAGTTATACTGTTGCACACGGGAAATACTTGACACGTAATTGTCTTTTAGGTATAAGTTGTTATTAAAAAAGGCAATTTCTATTCCTTAAAACATATTGATCCTTAAATGATATAGGAAAAAGAACATTAAATTAAAGAGCGAATTCCGGGAAAAATGGAAATAGAATATCTCTTAAAAGCAAAAGAGATGATATCTCATTAAGTTTTTATGAATTTGGGGAAGTTACGGAATTAATCATGAAGGCCGCAGTTTATGAATCATTAAAAGAACTAGAAACAATGGACAGTTTTAAAGGGATAGGTATCACCGAGATTGATAGATTTTAAAAACAGTTGAACCTTTATAGAGGTTCAGACATCGTCAAATAGTTGAGTGGTTAAGTGGTTGAGTGGAAAAGATTGATAATAACCGTTCACGGTTCAGAGGTTCAAGACTTAAGATTTTTTCATATTATTCCTTTTAACGATTAACCAATAACCAATAACAAATAACTCCCAATTGGGATTGGTTGCCCAATTATTTTGCAAAATGGCTATTATTCTTATCATTACAACTACTCAACTACTCAACTACTCAACTACTCGACAACTTAACGAGATCTTAACTAGTATAATAATAAGGAGGAATTACAATGGATTGGGGAATGAGAAATCGTTTGTCAAGATTAATCAAATCTGATGGTCACTGTATGTTTCTGCCCATTGATCACGGATACTTTCAAGGACCTACAACAAAGCTGGAAAAACCTGGTGAGACCATCCGCCCGCTCATTCCATACGCTGACGGACTCTTTGTTACCCGCGGGGTGCTGCGCTCCTGTGTGGATCCAAAAAATAGTCCACCTGTTATTCTTAGAATGTCAGGCGGCACAAGCATCATCGGGAAGGATCTCTCCCATGAGGCAATCACGACCTCGATTCAGGAAGCCATCCGGCTTAATATTGCAGCTGTCGGCATGTCAATCTTCGTGGGGAGTGAATTCGAACACGATTCCCTTGTGAATCTCGGGAAACTTGTCGATGAATGTGAAAGCAACGGTATTCCTGTTATGGCCGTCACAGCCGTGGGAAAAGAGCTGGAAAAAAGAGATGCAAGATATCTGGGATTGTGCTGCCGAATTGCAGCTGAATTCGGAGCTAAAGTTGTAAAGACATACTGGTGTGAAGATTTTGACAAGGTTGTCAACGGCTGTCCCGTGCCTATTGTCATGGCGGGCGGACCTAGGTGTGAGACAGAACTGGAAGTATTCGAATTTGTCCATGATGGAATGCAAAAGGGCGCCATTGGTTTGAATCTTGGCAGAAATGTATGGCAACATGATTATCCTGTTCCAATGATGAAGGCACTACGCGTCATTATACATGAAAATGCTTCAGTTAAGGATGCTGCAAATATATTTGAAAATGAAAAGAATAAAGAATGATGAATTCGTAAAAAGTCGAATTCATTCAGTGTTTGGTGTTTAGTATTTTGCCTTTTGTTTGAAATATATGCTGACATACTAGCGTTTTAAACACTAAATATAAAACACTCTCTTAAAAACAGTATTAAATGAATTATAATAATCTTTATTCCTTAGTGGCTGAACTATTACGAATAAGAGTAATATGATGAAAAATCTCTTTAAAGAAGAGGAGTCCATAGTATTTATTAAGAAATTTGCAGCCTTTCCAAAAGAACTGGCTATGCGCGTTTATACATCGAGTCTAATGGGCAGCGACAGCAATCTGGTTCTTCACGGAGGTGGAAATACCTCTGTTAAAATAAAGTTAAAGAATATTATTGGCGACATTAAGAATGTTCTTTTTATTAAAGGCAGCGGAAAGGATTTATCAACAATCGAACCGGAGGGATTTGTCGGGCTAAATTTAGATCCACTTTTAGAGCTTCGGCATATTGAATCTATTTCTGATTCAGAGATGGATAATCAGCTAAAAATCCATCGAATTTCAAGCAAGGATCCCGATCCGTCCGTTGAGACTCTTCTCCACGCATTCCTGCCCCATAAATATGTTGACCACACACATGCCGACAGCATCCTTATTTTAACCAACCAGAGACATGGTGAGGATATTGTAAAAGAAGCGCTTGGAACGAAAATTGCCGTAGTTCCTTATATAATGTCTGGTCTTCCCCTGGCACAGTCTGTAATCAATCAGTACGAGAAAAACCCTGATATATGCGCCATTGTAATCATTAATCATGGAATATTCACCTTTTCCGATAGAGCAGAAAAAGCATATGAAAATATGATCGATTATGTGAGTCGGGCAGAGGCTTATATTAAAGAGCAGATACAAGGCAAGTCTTTGATGACTCCCCGAACAGATTTTATGCCTCTGAAAAACTTTGAGAATTCCTTAACTCGAACAACTCAGATAATCCGTGGGTCGTGTGCCCACCCTGATTCTTCAGGCAGAATAAAACGATTTTATGTTGAGACTCGATCCACTCCTGATTTGATAGATGCATCCCTTTCCGAGGAAGCCCAAGCCATATGCCGCTCAGGCGTCCTTACGCCCGATCATGCGATTCGCATAAAAAACAGAATGGTATATATTGATTCTGTTCCGGAAAATGATGATGAGCTTAAAAAGATTATCAACCGGTCAATAGAAACATTTAAAAAGGATTATCATCGTTATTGCCAAAATAATGCAAAAGAAAAGGTAACCCATGTAAAGGAACAAGATTTTTATCCGTTTCTCTTTCTTATAGCAGGCCTGGGACTCATTGCCCTTGGTGTTACTCGAAAAGAGGTGCGTATCGCTGCCGACATTGGTGAACATACTATTCGGGCCAAACTCAGGGCAAATGCTTTGGGAAGATATCTCTCTATTTCTGAATCACACGTCTTTGACATGGAATTCTGGAGTCTTCAGCAGCAGAAGCTGAGTAAAGCCGACCTTCCTTTACAAGGACAGGTGGCCGTCATCACGGGCGGTGGCGGGGCAATAGGATTTGGAATTGCAGATCGGTTAATTGCAGCCGGAGCAGTTGTTGTTATTTCAGATATTAACGAATCTCGCCTGCAGGAAGTCCATTCGCTCTTGACGAAAAAATTTAATGAGAGTCAGGTTGAAAGCATTGTTTTTGATGTTACAAATTACAGATCGGTTGAAAAGGCATTTGCAGAAATCAGCCGCAGGCTTGGTGGTATAGATATTGTTATACCCAATGCCGGCATCGCTCATGTTGCAAAGATCGAAGACCTGGATCCAGAAAAACTCGATCAAGTCATTGCCGTTAATCTCAAAGGAACTTTTACCGTTATTAAAGCCTCTATTCCTATTTTTAAACGCCAGGGAACAGGTGGGAATATTGTAGTAATAAGTTCAAAAAATGTTTTTGATCCGGGTACAGCTTTCGGGGCATATAGCGCATCCAAGGCGGGAGCTCATCAGATTTCAAAAATCGCAGCAATGGAACTTGCTGAATTGAATGTAAAGGTCAATATGGTCAACCCTGATGCCGTATTTGGTGATGAAAAAGTATGCTCTAAACTCTGGGAGCTTGTTGGTCCCGAAAGAATGCAATCCAGGGGGCTTGATCCGGAAGGTTTGAAGGAATACTATTGCCAAAGAAGCCTTTTAAAGGTTAGTATACTGGCGGAACATGTCGGTAATGCTGTTGTTTTCTTTGCCAGCGACCTGACCCCAACCACAGGAGCCACTCTTCCGGTAGATGGGGGAAACCCTGCTGCTTTTCCCCGATAAAGAATCCCCCGCAAAACGAGGCAAGCAAGGTCCAGAGGACCTAGTTAATAATTAATATTCAATTATTAATAATTAATTGTTAAGTTATCGCTTATGCCCCAGAGAGGTGTACTAACTTAAACAAAAAGACATTAACTATTCACAATTAGCAATTGATTATTGAATATTAATAATTAATTACAGGGCTACTGACATAGCGTAAATGCAGATTCAACATATTTTAATGAAGAATCCACACCTTGAGGGCATATAAAAGATGAACGTCCAACATCGAACGTCCAACGTCGAACGTCGAATGTGGAAGGCGCTTTATAGTGGACCCCAAAAATGAGACAGTTTGTTAAGGTGTGTTTCCAAGAAAAA
>CAZLRK010000118.1:0-11615 GCA_964561845.1 uncultured Desulfobacterales bacterium
TTTTCTTGGAAACACACCTTAACAAACTGTCTCATTTTTGGGGTCCACTATACATTTTGTTGCGGACTTACCCCAAGATTTATAGCCGCATCACGGCCTGTTTCTGAAACCAATTCGGTACTTTCAAAACCGGCCAGTTCCAATATAGCCAGGTAATCCTTTCCCGGTATCGATCCGTCTTCTCATCTATACCTGCTGATTTCCTCCCCGTCCTACAAAAAGAGTAGCAACCAATGTATCAACACCACACCCACAACCGATATAAAACACAATATATAGAAGCACCAATTGGTGCAAACAATAACCTTCCGAATAACCAAAGCGGGCTTTATTGTCAATATCGATTTTCCTGGTCTTTACTCCGGTTGTAAAAAAATCTTTACAACTTCGCTTTTTCTTGGTATTCATTTTTCGGTGTTTTACCATCTGGATACCTCCTGTTTAATTGGTTGTTGTTGCTTAAACCCTATTATAACAGGAAACCCAGATGGTTTTTCAACTTTTAGTTATCCCTTTGTGCAAAATTCAGGTAAGAACTAAATAAAGCATAAATGCAGTAAAGGAGTTACCTAAAATTAAAAATCTAAAATCAAAAGGAGAGGTAACATAAAATGAATTTTTTTAAGCAATTGGGGCACTTCATGATGATGGGCGCAAGGGCTCATGCAAAATGGGAACTTGATGTATCCAATACCATAATGAGAGACAGAAAACGTATGATCATGCTCGGTTTGCTCATTGTACCTATTATATTAGGTGGCGTTGTTTTTGCTGACCAGCTGGGTGAGACCATGCCGGAACTTCTGGGAGGTAAGAAGGCATATAGCCCGGCATTTTATACAACATTTATCTTTATCATATCTATTCTTATCGGACTCGTCGCCGGTCTCATCACAGGATGCATTGGGGCTGGAGGTGGATTCGTTATTGCACCGGCACTGATGAGCGCTGGAATCAAAGGAATACTGGCGGTGGGAACAGACCTTTTTCATATTTTTGCAAAGGCCATTATGGGGAGCGTGATCCACAGGAAGCTGGGAAACGTATCCGTGCCATTGGCTGTAGTCTTCTTGATTGGCGCCATCATAGGGGCAACAGTTGGCGGGATAGTCAACAGAGTGCTTTATGAGATCAATCCTGTTTTAAGTGATGCCTTTATCACAACTATCTATGCCCTCATGCTCGGATTTTTGGGCGTCTATGCCATGACTGATTTTCTCAAGACAAGGAAATTAGAAAAAGGTAAAGACTTGCATGAGGCCGGAGAAGGCGGTCATGGGGAAAAATTAGAGGGTGCAGAAATGGGAAATCTCCCCGAAAAGCTACAGTCCATGAAAATTCCTCCAATGGTTAAATTTGATTACGACTTCACCCCGGGTGGCCGCAGTATTTCGTGGATATTTCTGGTGTTAAGCGGTGTGCTTGTAGGACTGGCGGCAGGCATCATGGGTGTGGGCGGAGGCTTTTTAACCTTTCCCATTTTTGTCTATGTTCTGGGTGTATCCTCCATGACTACGGTAGGAACGGACATCTTCCAAATCATTTTTACAGCAGGCTATGCAGCAATCAGCCAGTATGCCGTCTACGGTTTCGTCTTTTACACCTTGGCTATGGGCATGCTCTTGGGTTCATTGTTTGGAATACAGGTTGGGGCGATGGTCACGAAGGTAGTGAAGGGAATCACCATTCGTGGTTTCTATGCCATGGCGGTGCTGGCAGGTTTTGTTAATCGAATCTTTGCTCTGCCGAGCAAGCTGGGTGACATGGGGGTGATTCCCATATCTAAGGGGACTGGGGCCGTCTTGGAGAGCATTGGTGTCTATGCTTTTTTCATCGTTCTCGCCGGTTTTGCGATCTGGGTGCTCTTTACATTCCTTACTAATATTGATGTCCTTAAGGGAGAGGAGGTATGATGATAATTGCGAAGAAAAAAGAATTTTTTGGTGGCGTGGGAATGATGATCGTGTTTATTATCGTGTTGATAATATTCTTTTCACCTATTTTCGAAGGAAAGAACGGTCTTGACTATTTAGATAATCTGTATAACTCCATATCAAAAGGATCAGCCTACTATATTCCCAAAGTGAAGAAAGAGTCTGACCACTTTAAGGGCAAAGCTGTAACTGTATCACTGGCCATGGCAGGCAAGAAGCAGGCTGACCAGGTGGCCCTGCTTTTTGGAACCGGGGGAACTGAAGCGATAGTTCAAGAAACCCAGGTAAAGGTGACCGGCGATCTGGGCAAGATCCTGGAAAACTGCCTTGACGATGCTGACGCCATGTATAGGAATGATGGGAAAAAGGTCTCCGGCAAATACGGCTACGACGAAAGACGGGCTCTTTTTAACTGGTGGAAAGCTTTTAAGGCCATGGAAAAAGATATGAAAAAACAGAAGAAATTCAAAGAGGCCAAAACAATTGCAATGGTCGTAAAAAAGGCTGTGGAGCCGTCCTATAACTACTACAAAATCGAACCACGGAAGATTGGCGATCTTTGGGGTATTGTCCTCTTTTCTCTGGTTTTTTATGTGGTCTACACCATGTGGTATGGTTTTGCCATTATGTTCATGTTTGAAGGTTGGGGCATGAGGCTTGAACACTAAAAGACAATTTGTGAGAGTCCCCACTGAAAGACACGGGAAAATAAAGCATCTCCGGAAATCTAGATCTCCCCGGTTTTTTTATCTTCCAGCTTTCTTTTTAAATCTATGTTTTCCTTCTTTGTCCTGGCAAGCTCTAAGACTCTTTTGATTGTAAACAATATACTGTCCTTTCTGAAAGGTTTAGGGATGAAATCAGCGACACCCTTTTCCAAGGCTTCATCAGCTGTTTCAAGGGAACCATAGGCCGTGATGATGATCACAGGGACGTCAGGCTTTATCTCTTTGAATTCATCAAAAAGCTCTATTCCATCCAGGCCAGGCATCTTGAGGTCTGTGATAACCAGGTCGATGTTCTTTTCCGTGAGCAATTTTATCCCTTCAGATGGACTATTGGTCGTTTCCACCTCGTAGTCTGTATTGTCTTCAATAATCATCCTTAACAGCGTCAGCATATCAACTTCATCATCAATGACTAAAATCCTTTCCGGCATTATTGTCTCCTTTTATGTTCGTTATTCTGCTCAGATTCGTAAATTTTTTCTTTCGGTTAGAAAAAGATACCGGTCAATTACCAATTACTGATCACTGATTACCGATTACCGGCGACCAATTAATCCTGTTTAACTTTAAAAGCTAAAAGCGCAAATTATAACCGTTCAAGATATATTTGCTTATCTGGCCACAGGTATTAGCACGGTAAATGTAGTTCCGGGCTTCTTGCCTCCCTCACACGTTTGGCTCCTGAGCATGATATCTCCTCCAAATTTTTTCACAATCCCGTAGCTCACAGAAAGACCCAGACCTGTACCTTCTCCCACCTTTTTGGTGGTGAAGAACGGTTCAAATATTTTTTCCATGTTCTCCGGGTATATACCGTGCCCTGTATCTGTAAAGCTGATACTAACCATATCATCTGAGTGGTATGCTGAGATGGTCAAAATTCCACCGGCATCCATTGCCGCCACCGCATTGTTGACAATGTTTAAAAATACCTGTTCTATTTGCTGGCTGTCTCCTTTCACCATTGGGAGAACCTCTTCTATGTCGGTTTTAAGGTCTATCTTCTTGTTTACGAGGGTATTCATAACCACATTGACAACTTTTTGCAGATCATCAACCACGTCAGTCTCTTTAGTAATCTTCTGGGGAATCCTGGCAAAGGCAAGGAGATTTTCAATGATCTTCTTGCAGTTGTTTCCTTGCCTCTCAATGGTTTCGAGAATTTCATAATCTTTGGTGTCTTTAGGCAGTCTTTCCAGAAGCATTTCTGTAAAACCCAAAATAATCGTAATGGGGTTGTTTATTTCATGGGCAACACCCGCTGAAAGGGAACCAAGAGATGCCAGCTTTTCTGTATGAAACAGCTGGGTCTCAAGGCTCTTGTGGTCTGTAATGTCACGGGATATAACTAGAACCGAGCTTGTTTGATCTCCACCCGTCAAGAAAGGTTTGTATTTTGTATCAAGCCAGTACTCTCTGCCTTCTATTCTTGCCTGTTCATCACGACTAATTGTCACAGATTCCGCCAGAACCCTCTCAACGATCCTATAAACATCTTTGGGGTTTCTGTATTCAAAAATATCCATCATATTCTTTCCAACGACTTTATCGGCAAACAGTCCCGTAAGTCGTTCATAGTACTGATTGACCGACAGGATGTTGCAGTCTTTATCCACAGTATAGATCATATCATCTGCCGATTCAATAAGAGAGCGGTATCTTTCCTCTGAACGTTTTAGTCTCCTGGCATATTGTTCCAGATTGCTCGTCTTTTCTTCCACCATATGTGCAAGAGTCCGGAGCCATATTCTTTCGATTATGATGAAAAAGATCAAGACAATAACCACTGTAACGATTAGTGCTCCCTGTATCAAAGATTGCCTTACATATACATTATGGATGGCATCCGCCACCTCGCTAATTGGCGCCACTACGGCAACGGACCATGTCTTCTTTGCATTAGCTGCGCCGATTTGCACCGGTGAATATGCTATTAGTTTTTTCATACTTCCGATTTCACCCCGATGCCAACCCGAGATGTACCAGGATGTTCCTTCATTTCCTTCTAACATTTTAGTCTTTTGTAAAAGGTTAATCTTGCTGAAAGAAATATGCGGATACTTGAATTTTCTAACCTTAAAGGCATTCTGACCAATAAAATCCTTCTTCAGGTGGTAAAGGAAATTTCCCTTTTCATTAATAATCCACGCATACCCTGTCTTGCCCGATCGGATAAAGCCCACAACTCTTTTTGTAAATATAGTGGTGTCCAGGATGAATGCAAGTACGCCGGAGAATTGTTGTGTGGACAATGGGTGGGCCTCATCAACGGAAACCTGGTACACCGGTATCGCCATTAACTTGAAAAAACCAGGCTCTGAGTCCCCAGCAATTCCCTTTTGCAAATCGCTCATGTAAATCTTGTTTTTGTTTTCAATTCTTTTACACCACAGGAAAAAATCCTCGTGTCCATAAGCCTTATCTTCCGCAACACCTGTGCCGTTATAATTATTTGAATAGACCCTGGTCCCGTCAGTGTTAATAAGTAAAATCCGGCTGACACCATAATCCATGACTGTTGAAAAAGAGATTTTCATCCTGTTTGCCCAACTTACCTCCTCTATATATTGGATAGAGGGTGAAAGACTCAGCGTCATCAATTCACGCTTAAGGATTCTAAAATTCTCAGTGAGTACACCGGCGGCATGCCTGGCTAATTCGAGCTGTTGAGAATTGAAGTCCTCATTGATGATTCTTTTCATATCACGAGCTGACAGGACGCTCAGAAAGACTGCGCAAGCAACCAGGATCAAGACGATCAGGACTACAACGCGAACGGCGGTTTTTTTCACAAAGTATTCGAAGTATTTTTTCAAGGGATATTTCTCTGTGTTATCAATTGCTTAGAGTTGCGAAACAAGATATTACAATCTCATAAAAAGTCAAAGTTTACCATTAAAATTGACTTTTTACGAAGACATCAAGGAATGCATCAAAGCAATTAACCATGTCATAATTTGATGATTTTAGCTCATCAAATCTAATGAGCTATCCTCACAAAGGACTCGATCTTTTTGAGCATGTCTTTATAATACCAGTTTACCATTGCTTCATTAAACATAACCATGTCCAGCTGTCTGGTATGGATAATAATATGACCTAAGACTTTGAGACGTTCCTTCAGATAATCCTGATCGTGTCCCTCAAGACGGGCAAAGACTGAGTCATTTTTGATCTCGGTTCGGAAATCAAACCGCTCCAGGAGTTTTCCCACAAATTGGACTCTTCTAATTTTTCTATCCAAATCCGCCGCTCCACCTTTAAAAATAAAGCTTACATAATTTTCATTTGGATTATCGCCGACATAAGCCTCTGTCGTTGAAAAATGGAATCCAAGCCGGCTACTCAAATTGCAAAAGTGTTTGGAAAGGATAATATAATTCTTATCGGCAAACCGTTTTCCAACTGCCGGGTCTATACTAGGATCTGTCATGGCTCCAAACATAACTGAAAGAAAACCTTTGGTGTCCACGGGTGGGGGGCCTTTCCAGGGCAAAGCCGTCATACCTTCCCATAACGCACACATTGGAATAGATAGGATATCTTCGGGTCGGACTTTTTTTCCTTTTACATCCTCTTTGATACCATCTTCCAGGTCGATAACCCACCACTGCATGGGAACCTCACAGACCAATTGCCTGGTCGATCTGGCGGCAAAATGACACTCTTTGCTGAGATCAAACATAGCAGTCAGAGAGATTTCATGAGCAAACCTCGTGATATCATGAAATGTCTTGCATCCCCTGGGATTAAAACCCGGGCTACGGGGATCTGTCAGATTCAAAGGAGTGATCATTTGCAATATCTCTCGGAGCTGCTTTAGGACAGGAGAGCCCATAAAGGGATCATCCGTCTTTTTTTGTCTTAGTATCTCTTCCACGACCCCTTCGTAGACATAGGCATGTACTGCGTCCACGGTAACTTGCTCGCCATCCTTTAGCACTTTGGTGGCGTTTGTAGTATTGAAAATAGCCGGTACATTATACTCTCTGGCAACAGTGGCGAAGTGTCCAAGAACAGTTCCGATATCCGAGACAACCGCAGAGGCTTTTTGAAGAAGAACCGCAAATTCAGGGTGGGGGTGCTTCACCACCAGCACTCCGCCTTCAGGAAAACTATCCAATTCATCTTCGCTTGTGGTGATATGAACGGGGCCTGCGCCGACGCCCCTGCAAGCAGTGGTTCCCTTATCTAAGAGAATCTTGTAGCCCTTTGCAACCCTCGGTTGTCTCTCTTCGGCCAGAGTCTCAGAAAGATTAAGACGCAGCGGTCTGGACTGGAGGAGATATAACTGGTCCTCCTGGTCCATGGTCCATTCAATATCCTGGGGTTGCCCAAAGTGAGCTTCTACTTTGCGGGCATAGAAGGCAAGCTTGGAAATTAGCTCATCCTTGATGCATGGTTTCGTGAGTAATTGTTTGGGTACGGCAACCTCTTTGATACTATCTTCTGGATCATCGATCAACATGACTTCCTGACACTTTGTTTCTTCATGTGTGATTTTTTCTAAGTTATTTCCGGAAATCCTATAGTTATTTGTGGGTACCACTCCTCCCACAGCATAGGGTCCAAGTCCCCATACGGCATTGATCAGTAAGATATTTTCTTGTGGGCTTTCGGGATCACGGGAGTATATGATACCACTTGCCCTGGCGCGGATCATGGCAAGTACGCCCACTGCCATGGCCATTTCTCCCATATCAAACCCTTTATCCTGATAATAGAAAAGAGCTCGAGGTGTGAACTGACTTGCCAGAACATTCTTGTATTGGGACAGAAGGTCCTTGACGGAAACATTCAAAGCGGTTTCATACTGTCCCGCAAAACTGGCCATGATATCTTCGTGAATAGCACTGCTTCGTACAGCCAATTTCAGATCTTCTGCGCCGGCATCTTTGCATAAAGTTACATAGGCATCAAGGATTGCTCTTTCAAGGTCTTGCGGTATTTGCCCTTTTTTAACCAGTTGCTGAATTTCTTGGCTTGTGGTTGTTAACTCCTCATAATTGCGGATGTCCAGCTTTTTGGTCTTCTCATTCAAGATATCCTTAATTTGATTATGCCGGACAAAGGTCTGATAGGCATAGGTGGAAATCACAAATCCGAGAGGAACAGGAAGGCCTAAAACATTGACAAGCTCTCCCAGGTACGCAATCTTTCCACCAGCCGACGTAATGGACTTTTTCCCAAGCTTGTCAAGAGGAATAATATAATCTGTCTTCGGAATAACGATCCTGGCTTCAAGAAGCTTTTGAATAGCCTCGTCAGTCTTTTGATATGGAATAATCAGATCTTTGTATCTTTCATTACCTAGAAAATTAAGATTATCAATAATCCTTTTTATTCCGCCGGCCACGGCCTTATAGGTAGACTGGATGTAGGCCCTATCAAAGATAAAAGCACCACTGGCTTTCTCCTGCATATCAGCCATGGTCATCAGCACTTCATTGTTACTTTTAAGGATCTCACGAAAGGCCTTGTATTTTTGTATAAAAAACTGCCTGTCGTCTTCATCCCTAATGGCCTTTTGTTGCCGTTTTTTGCTAAAAAAATCAAACATAGGCCGGAAAGTTTTTTGTAGTGACATATCCCTTGGCTTCCTGTGTTACATAAAACCGGCCAGGTTTTTTACGAAACCTTTTCACTCATTAGGGATCTATAATTCCAACACAGCATTTGTAATAGCATGAAACAGATCTCCCATGCGCACAACACCAATGAGATTTTCCCCTTCCATAACCGGCAGTATATAGGCCTCCTTCTGAAGCATAATATGGGACGCCTTTAAAATGTTGTCCTCGGCATTTATCGAAACGGTCGCCTCTGACATGAACTCCTTTATAGGCCGATCAAGCTGTTTTTCGCTCCCGGCCTTGAGCAGGTCGTCCCATGCTATGGGCACTCCAGACTCGTAATGCTGGGCGAATTTTGGTACCATCCCCTTTAAAATATCCCTCTGTAAAAGCATGCCCACAAGCTTATAAGCTTCATCAAAGGCCAGGATCGTATGGTGACCGGTTTCATAGGCGACGTTAAGCTGCACTATGGCCTCCCTAAGTGTCCCCCAGTACGGCATATGAGGGTAATCGCTTAGGGGAATGACCAGATTTTTAACCGTTTTTCTTGCTTCCATGTTTCCTCCTGATTCATTTTACATTCGTATAACTGATCATCCCATACGTAGGTTCCAGACTATTGTTCAGCCGACTCCTGCATTTTCTTGTAGGTTTCGATCAAGTCCAGCAACTCTTGACTCGGTTGAAGATTGTAAGTCTGATGCAGGGCAATCAACTCCTTACCATAGTTCTTGACCATTTTGCAAAAATTAGCAATATCTTTAGGGTCTTTGGCAGTAGTCGCCGCATTTTTGGCCTCCGTAATCTTCTGGGTTAAGGCCTTCCCTTTTTTTGCAAAGGACTCATTACAGGAAAGGCACAGACCCGTATCACCTTCTATCTTTAGAAAAAGCCCTTTTTTACCGCATTTTACACATTCAGGCATGATATCCCTCCCTCTTCAAATCATTATTTTATCAGAAAATCTAAGAATGACAATCTCATTTCTCTGAGCTTTATCTCCTGATTATTGTACACCACTCTCAAGGACACCCTTGGCTGTTTCAAGTACTCCCTCAGGAAACCCTATAATATTATAGATTCCCAAAAACCCGATGATCCATACAACGGCCATGGAAAGGAGAAAGAGAATAAAGCCGTATTTAATAAAATCCATGGGGTGGATCATCTTCTCTCCAGTATCCGGATAAACACCCAGACCATAGACAATTGCGTTATTCGGGGTGCCAACGATAAGGAAATGAGCAAAGGATGTGGCAAAGGCCACTGCCAGTCCAACCGCCCAGGGTTCACCTTCAACGCCTGTCATGATCCCCATGGGAATCACAATGGGACCCAGAAGCGCGGTAGTCCCGGCATCAGACATAAAATTGGTCATCAATCCGGAAAGGCCGGAAAGCCCGACCCAAAACCCGAAGCCCGAACTCATACCCACATATCCAAGAATCTTCAGAAAACTCTGAGCCAACCACAGTGCCGCCCCACTTTCCTTAAGAAGGGCGCCCAAGGTCAGGGCGCCGCAATACATGAACCATGCGTCCCAGGATATACCAGCCAAGATTTTTTTCCAGTCCGTGGTCTTAAATACAACCGGTATTATGAGTGCTAAGAGCGAGGGGCCTCCAAGTCCGAGTTCCTCACCGCCTACAATCCAGAGAAAGAGAATCAGGAGAAGCATACCAAATGTGACATATTCCGGGTAACTCATCTTTCCCATCTTTCTGGTTTCTTCCTTGATGGCCGCCAATCCGGGTGTAAGGTCCCTGGTCTTAATCTTTCTGCCGAACAGAACCAACATATAAACAGCCACAATAACCCCCAGTATAGGTACCATTGGGAACCCGTATTTCATCCATGTGAAAAAATCCATGGGGACGTTGTATTCACTCCAGAACCCCATCATGATCACGTTGCGGCCCCCTGCCGCAGGCGAACCAACCCCGCCGACATTCAGGGCATAGCAGAGGGTAAAAAGCAGGAATTTTGCCAGGGCGGGATCATGTTTCAGCTCCCCCTCTTTGCTGTTTGCCGCCACTGCCCCGAAGTAGACGGCTGCCATCACAGGGGTCATGAAGGCACACATGGCATGGGCCGAAATAAAGGAGCCCACAACCGACATGCTGATACACAATACGAAGATAGGAACCATGAATCCCTTGGTCCAGCCCAACAGCCAAGTGGCCAATCGTTTGTGGAGACCAACGTCAACGACAGCCACACCCATGGCCAGGACACCGAGTAGGAACATTGGGGCATCGCCGGCAAAGGTCTTACCGATCATATTGTGGGGGAGAAGATGGAGAAAGTAGGCCAACACCGGCATCAGAATACCCGTCAACCCTATTGGGATTGCTTCGGTGGCAAAAAAGATGACGGCCATAGGGATAATGCCCAGAACGATCATGGTTTTATTGCCCGCATCCGCCGCGTCATGCGCCACTTCCCATTCAATCAACTTTTTTGCAAACCCATATTTTTCCACAGTATCAACCACACTCTGCGGGGTAGGTAATATAAACCCGATCAGGATAAAAATACCCGCTCCGATACAGATCCACAGTAGCTTGTTGGCCAAGATTCCGCCTCCACCTGCATTATGTTCAATTTCATGGCTCATCTAGAAAGTCCTCCTTTCCCCTAGTTCAGTGTAGCAGTATAGCCCGTTGAAAAGAATGGGGGCTCCAATAAGCTGTTAAAATGCTGTTATCAATCAAATTTTTTATAAATCTAAAGGCGCTAATATTCAGCTACCCTCTTTTACCTGGATTACTTATAGAGAAAGAAATTAAAGCAACTTGAAATAACACCTATTTCGCACAATTATTCGTGGATCCTTCTATATGATTGTTATCCTAAAGTCAAGTATAACATCGCTTCGCGATTTTGTATAAAGTCCCGCCTATACAGCGGGAATCAAATAATAGAAATTATAATATAACCACTCCATCGGCCTTCACTTCTATTGCTGTATGATCATCGATAATAAAATCTACCTCAAATAGGGATGTTTCCTTTTATGGGAATATTTGATGTATTCATTGTCAAATAGCATCCCAAATGACGATTTGCTTGTCAAAAACTGTCTAAATCGATGTCCTTTGGGCCTCCGGCTCGGAGAGCGTGGGCAGAGTCAATTGGCTTTGCTATGATTTAGAGGTTAATAGAAATAAGAATGGACTATGGACAATGGACATCAGTGCAATCTCGCATGCATTCATAAATCCTTTCAGCGCAGACAATATGTTTTATATATATGTTTTTAAAGATAATGCTACTTAAATAAAACTAGTCCACTGTCCATGGTCCTTTAATAAATTTTAGGCAATTTCAGAACTCTTGACCCCAGTTGAAAATGCTTCTCGCTAAGCCTTGAATTG
>CAZLRK010000119.1:0-11495 GCA_964561845.1 uncultured Desulfobacterales bacterium
TGTCCTGAGCTTTTTTACCGTTAGACTTGGGTCAGCGATGTCCTGACATTTGACAATTAGGATTTAAAGTGTAGTATTACAACTATTTACAGATATTTAAAACTTAAAAACTTAAGCTTATAATCTTTGTAAAATAATTTTATTACTTTTTGCGAAACCGTCAAGCTTTATTTAAATTACCAAATCGGCATTGGTAATTATTATATCGGTTTTCCCAATACCTTATGATCCATTAAACGAATCACAAACAACTCTTAATTATTAGAAAGGAGGTATCAATGGGGCAAGAAAAAGAATTTTATAAAAAGTTGGAGAAAAGGGGAGTCTCAAGAAGGGACTTCATGAAGTACTGTACTTTCCTTACGGCAACCATGGGACTTTCATCATCCTTTGTTCCCAGGGTAGCAGAGGTAATTGCCGCGCCAAATCAACGACCGCCTGTTGTATGGTTACATCTTGCCGAATGCACAGGATGTTCCGAAGCCCTTTTAAGACATACTTACCCTTATGTTGATGATCTGATTCTTGAAGTTCTTTCCCTTGAGTATCACGAAAGTATTATGGCCGCTGCCGGGCAACAAGCTGAAGATAATCTACACGCTGCGGTAAATAAATACAACGGGAAGTTCATATGCGTTGTTGAAGGGGCGATCGCAACAAAATACAACGGAGCCTATGGAAAAATAAGCGGCAGAACTTTTCTTGAAATTGCAAAGGATGTCTGCCCTAAAGCCGCTGCTGTTATATGCATTGGAACTTGCTCTTCATACGGAGGCGTCCAGGCGGCTAAACCCAATCCCGGAGGCTACAAGAGTGTTGGAGACGCACTGGGTATAAATACATTAAATATACCGGGATGTCCACCCAATCCGATCAATCTGGTCGGAACAATCGTAAACTATCTTCTCCTTGGTAAACTACCCGTACTTGATGATCTTGGAAGACCTAACTTTGCTTATGGAAAATCCATCCATGATCAGTGTCCAAGGAGGTCTCATTTTGAAAATGATGAGTTTGTTTCAGAGTTCGGTTCAGAAGAGGCAGCAATGGGCTATTGTCTTTACAAGATGGGCTGTAAAGGTCCCGATACCTTTAATAATTGCCCAATTGCAAAGTTCAATGACGGTACAAGCTGGCCGGTTGAAGCGGGGCATCCATGCATTGGATGCAGCGAACCTGATTTTTGGGACAAAATGAGCCCCTTCTTTGAGGAAATGTAGTTAACTGTTTACTTCTTGAATAAGAATCCTTTTAAATTAAAGAGGAGGAGATATCATGGCAAAAAGAATAACAATAGATCCAGTTACCAGAATAGAAGGCCACCTTCGCATTGAAGTTGAAGTGGAAGGAGGTAAAGTTGTAAACGCCTGGAGTTCAGGCCAAATGTTTAGAGGTATCGAGCTTATCTTGCAAGGACGTGATCCCCGAGATGCTCCGCTTTTTACCCAGAGATCCTGCGGGGTCTGAACCTACACTCATTATCTGACCTCGGTGAGGGCAGTCGAAAATGCAGTAGGTGTCAAGATCCCCGAAAATGCACGAATCATCAGAAACCTTCTTCACGGCGCGCAGTTCCAACATGACCACATTATACATTTTTATCATCTCCACGCCTTGGACTGGGTTGATATCGTCAGCGCGTTGAAAGCAGACCCTGCCAAAACCGCCAAACTTGCCGACAATGTCAGCGGTGCATCAGTTGGTGGTACTCCCTATTTCAAGCAAGTTCAGCAGCGTCTTCAAACATTTGTTGACAGCGGCCAACTCGGTCCCTTTACCAATGCTTACTGGGGGCATTCCGCTTACAACCTTCCCCCTGAGGCAAATCTGATGGCTTCTGCTCATTATATTGAAGCCCTTCGTATCCAGGCCAGAGCCGCCAGGATGCATGCCATATTCGGCGCAAAAAATCCACACTTACAGGCACTTGCAGTGGGAGGTGTAACGTGCGTAAAAGATCTGACTCCTGACAGGATTGCTGAGTTTCTGTATCTCTGGAAAGAGACCCAGAGTTTTGTTAAAAATGTTTATATTCCCGACCTGCTGGCGGTTGCATCTTTCTATAAGGACTGGGGCGCCATAGGCGGTACTACTAATTTCCTTGCCTGGGGAGACTTACCCCAGACTGAGAGGGAACCCAGCAGCCTGTTTATGCCAAGAGGCGTAATCATGAAAAGGAACCTTAATGGCATGAAGATGGCAAAACAGGAAAAGGTTACCGAACACGTCAAACGTTCATGGTATAAAGATACTGCGCCGCGACATCCGTTTGCGGGTGAAACAAAACCCAAGCACGGTGATTACAGGCCTGGTAGTGGAAAGTATTCCTGGTTTAAGGCGCCTAGATACGATGATGAACCTTGCGAGGTAGGCCCTCTGGCAAGGGTGCTGGTGGCCTATGCAAGAGGAAAGAAAGAGATAACATCTATAGTTGACAGCACATTAAAAACACTTGGTGTGCCGGTTAATGCACTTTTTTCAACCCTTGGCAGGACTGCAGCAAGGGGTCTTGAGACAATAGCCATCGGAGATGCCATGGAAGGCTGGATTATGGAACTTGTCGGTAACATCAAGAATGGCAATACCAAAACCTATCAATCCTGGAAAATGCCTGATAGTGCCATGGGGTATGGACTAAATGATGTTGCAAGAGGATCTCTTGGGCACTGGATCCAGATTGAAGATCAGAAGATAAAAAATTACCAGTACGTGGTTCCTTCCACATGGAACCTAGGTCCAAGAGATTCAAACGGTAAACTTGGCCCGGTGGAAGAGGCTCTTATTGGGACTCCGGTTGCAGATCCTAAACGTCCTCTCGAAGTTCTAAGAACAGTTCATTCCTTTGATCCATGTGTTGCCTGTGGTGTTCATGTAATAGATCCTGATTCAAACCAGGTCTATAAAATAAAGGCACTATAATCAAAGATACTATCAAACTACAGCCCCGTCTGCTTTCGTTGAAGGAAAGCAGACGGGGCTGTCTCATTTAATAATCTTAATAACGTTCAAAAATTACGGTTTTTTTCATAAGCGTTCAAAGTTGGAAAAGGTAATGTCTGTTTCTGAAAGGCGATATCACTGTATAATTCCTTGACTGCTCACAGTGATCAAATATTTGGGATTTACGCCACATAAGCCCTATTGATAGAGATACTGTTTGTTAAATCCCAAATATTTGGTCACCTTCTCCAAAGTAAATTGATATCGCCTTTCAGAAATTTACATTACCGAACAAAGGTTAAATGCACTTC
This sequence comes from uncultured Desulfobacterales bacterium, assembly GCA_964561845.1. Classification (GTDB taxonomy): domain Bacteria; phylum Desulfobacterota; class Desulfobacteria; order Desulfobacterales; family JAUVVS01; genus JAUVVS01. The sequence goes on from CAZLRK010000119.1 coordinate 3,252, forward strand.
ATTAAGTTTGGTAACCTTTTATGCCGTAACTTTTGAACCTTACTAAATAATATGAAAATTTTATATAAGAAAAACATATGAAATCACAACATATTATGATATTGGGTGTTGGTTGCGTTCTTTTTTCAGATGAAGGATTCGGTATACATGTTGTGACAAAATTGGAGAAGGTTTGCGAATTTCCGGGAAATGTTTCAATAGTGGATGGAGGTGTGCTGGGATTAAATCTTCTTGGTGTAATTTCGGAAGCAGATCATCTTATCGTTGTAGATGCTATCAGGAATAATGGAAAACCAGGAGATTTATATAGGCTGGAAGGTAATGACATCCCAAACCGTGTACGGGCAAAAAATTCTCTTCATCAAGTTGATTTTCTAGAAGCGTTAACCATGTGCCAGGCCCTTGATAAAGTACCTGAAACAGTAATACTCGGTGTGGAGCCGTTGGATATTGAGACCCTTAGTATTGAGTTAACCCCGACAACCCGTGTAAAGGTAGATCCTATAATTGAGATGGTTTTGACAGAACTTGATCGCTTAGGTATATCCTTTAAGAGAAAGGAAGCAATGGAAAATGTGTCTTGCAATCCCTTCTAAAATTGTAAAAATTGAAAACAATATCGGGACAATAGATGTTGACGGCGTTAAAAGAAAAACCAGCCTGCTTCTCCTTGAAGACGCTGAGGTTGGCGATTACGTAATAGTTCACGCTGGTTTTGCCATACACAAAATCGATGAACAAGTAGCTATGGAATCATTAAAGATTCTACGGGAGACACTTTCTCTGGTGGAGAGAGGAGATTAATTTAATTATACGTAAAATAGTCTTATTTTGAACTCTTTTGATTATATGACAGACTGACAGTCGGTCATTCAATGGAAATTCAATCGAATGGCAGCGAAGCGAATGACAATTGAACAACTACTAATTTTCGATATATAATTATGTCAGAGGAACTTGTTGCAAAAAGCCTGAAAGTAAAGGGTATAGTTCAGGGAGTAGGTTTTAGGCCTTTTGTTTATCAGCTGGCAAACCAATACGGTATTAAAGGAGATGTTGCCAATACATCCTCCGGAGTAACCATTAATATTGAAGGTAGCCGAAAAAATATTAACCTCTTTAGCAATGATCTTGCCGAAAAAAGCCCCCCCCTGGCCCATATTACAAGTATTTCCCACCATATAAAACCTATCAGAGGATTTAAGGGTTTTACCATTACAAAAAGCAAAGGCGAAGCTTTTCGATCTACCCTTATTTCTCCTGATGTGTCTGTTTGCAATGATTGCCTTCATGAGCTTTTCGAGCCTACAGACCGTCGCTATCAATACCCGTTTATCAATTGTACGAATTGTGGACCCCGGTATACCATTATATATGATATTCCATATGATCGGCCTAAGACTTCCATGAAGCATTTTCAAATGTGTGATAGATGCCAGGTCGAATATGATGATCCCATGAACAGGAGGTTTCATGCACAACCGAACGCCTGTGCAGAATGTGGTCCTCACGTCACGCTCTATGCTAATACCGGAGAAAGGGTGCAGACTAAGAATTTCATTAGAAAAACCGCGGAACTTTTAAAAGAAGGATATATCGTAGCCGTTAAGGGTCTGGGAGGATTTCACCTGGCAGTGAATGCAGAAAATGACAATGCAGTTTTTCGCCTTAGAAAAAGAAAACATCGCGAGCAAAAGCCTTTTGCCATCATGTCATATGATATGAAACATATCCGAAAATACGCCCATATAGAACCGGAGGAAGAAAAACTCCTTGGATCTTCACAGCGGCCCATTGTAATCTTGAAAAAAAAGGAACCCAATTCTTTATCCGGTGAAGTTTCACCAGGAAACATGTACTTCGGTACAATGCTGCCATATACCCCTATTCATTATCTCTTGCTGCAAAATGACTTTTTAGCGTTAGTAATGACCAGCGGTAACTTGAGTGAAGAACCCATTGCCATTGACAACGAAGATGCTTTTAAGCGGCTTTCGAATATTGCCGATTATTTTTTAATTCACAACAGAGAAATTTACCTGCGAAGCGATGACTCGATTGTCAAAAGAACGGCGAGCACCACCCGGTTTATTCGTCGTTCAAGGGGATATGTTCCTATCCCTGTTTTCTTAAAACAAGAACTTCCCCGGATACTTGCCTGTGGGGCTGAGTTAAAGAACACGGTATGCCTTACAAAGAAAAATAATGCATTTTTAAGTCAGCACATTGGAGACCTTGAAAATCTAGCAACATACGAATTTTTCATGTTGACAATAGAACACATGAAACGGATTCTCGATATCAAACCGGAGATTATTGCCTTTGATCTTCATCCCGATTATCTGAGCACACGTTATGCAAAGGAGCTTAAAGATATAAAAAAGATTCAGGTTCAGCATCACCATGCGCATATCGTAAGCTGCATGGCGGAGAACAGGCTGGACGGATCTGTAATAGGACTTTCGTTTGACGGCACCGGCTATGGAACTGACGGGACTATATGGGGAGGAGAGGTGTTTGTTGCTGATTCCAAGCAGTTCAGGCGGGCCGCATATCTTTCCAATGTCCCCATGCCTGGAAGCGCTAAGGCCATTAAAGAGCCCTGGCGTATGGCTGTTAGTTACCTTTATGATGTTTTTAACGAATCATTCTGGGATCTTGATCTTCCGGTGCTTAAAGAAATAGATAAAAAGAAGATAAAAATCATAGTCGATATGATTTCAAAAACAATAAATTCTCCTTATACGTCCAGTCTTGGCCGCCTTTTTGACGGGGTTGCAGCGATTTTAGGCATAAGAAATCAAGTTTATTTTGAAGGTCAGGCTGCAATGGAGCTTGAGATGCTGATAAACCCGGCAGTTTTGTCTCATAGAGACCAGTGGTGGGCAGAGAAAAAGACAACAGCAACTTATGACTATGAGTGGATGTCTAAAGATATTCACAGAATTCTGCTTGAACCTATTATACGAGGAGTGGTAGAAGACATGCAAAAAGGTGTTAACCTGTCTGATATAAGCAGCAAATTCCACATGACGCTTATCTGTCTATTTTCAGAGCTTTGTGAAGTTATAAGAAAAGAAAACGGGTTAAACCGAGTGGTATTAAGCGGCGGCGTATTTCAGAATTCGTTTCTCTTAACCGGTTTGATACAGGCACTTGAACAAAAAAGCTTTCAGGTCTATACGCACCATCTTGTTCCTACGAATGACGGCGGTATTTCCCTTGGGCAAGCTATGGTTGCTGCTGCAACATCAAGGTGAGACCTTTGCAAAACGCCCCCTTTTGCCCAATTTCTTTGTTAGGCTCAAATTTTAATCCTCGAAATACTCAATGCATGTCTGCCTGTTTAAATATTAATCACTTTATCCGCCAGCTGCATAGCTGTTACAATGTCCAGCATATTGGTAGTCTCTCCGACTTTTTGTTTATCTAAGAGATCAAAATAGGTCAGGCACGTACCGCAGACCAGAATATGAAGCCCTTCTTTTTCATATTCTTTAAGAACAGGCAATACATCAGACCCATCGGTAGTGAGTTTAACACCGTTGTTCACAAAGACCAACCGCCATAATTCAGATCCCATCTCTTTAAGAGTTGAAATAAAGTTAAGCATGAGTTTTAAACCAAGTTCATCGTTTCCATGGCCAAGACGATCCGTGGCCACCATTACCATTATTTTCTTTTGTTCTGTTTCCTGTTTTTTCTCTTTAGCTGTTTGAGAGGAAACGTCTCCTCGCTTGCCGATGACATAAAAATTGCTTTTATCCTCTTTAGAAGAGGCTTCAAATCCCTGGGATTCCAGAAAACGGCTGACATTCTGCATGGCGGCTTCATTATCCACGATGATCTTAATATCTTCTTGAAGTTCTTCTTCAATTGCTGCCTTTGTTTGTAAAACCGGACCGGGACAAGCCAAACCTCTTGCATCAATCTCATTCATATTGTCTATCCTCCATCATTTTTACTCCACTAAAATTATTTCCTTATATTGAGAAGATACCTCTCCGATTATACCTGATTCCTCAACACCACTTTCCTTTAATTCATCAACCAGTTCATCTGATTTCTCTTTATCAACACAAATGAGTAAACCGCCGGATGTCTGCGGATCATAAAGAATATCTTTAAAAAGGTCGTCCACAGAAGATGAAAAGTTAACCATCGCTTCTCGAAATTCCCTGTTTTTTTTAGCACCACCAGGAACAAGTCCCATCCCGGCATATTTAATAGTTTTATTAAGGACGGGAATTTTATCTGCCATGAGCTTAACTCCTATCCCGGAACCTACAACCATCTCTGCAAGATGCCCCAGGAGACCGAAACCTGTAATATCAGTACATGCGTGAACAGGATTATCTCCACTAGAAGTTGGAGACATACTTTTCATAACATCAGCAGCATCCCTGTTAAGAGTAGCCATTAGGTCTGTTACCCTTTTGATAATCTCGTCAGAAGCAAATCCGCCTTTAATCGCGGTGTTAATAATCCCTGTGCCCAGAGGTTTGGTTAATATAAGTTGATCGCCGTCCTTTAGATCATTTTTTGTGAAAATATGGTCAGGATGAACAAACCCTGTAACAGACAAGCCGTATTTCAGCTCTTTATCTTTTACACTATGCCCACCCACCAAAACAACATCGGCTTCCTTCATCTTATCCAATCCACCCTGGATGATCTCACGAAGGATTGACATGTCCATTTCATCTATCGGAAAGGCGACCAGATTCATGGCTGTTTTGGGAATTCCTCCCATGGCATAAACATCACTTAAAGCGTTGGCCGCAGCAATCTGTCCAAACCAGTAAGGGTCATCAACAATGGGAGTAAAAAAATCCACTGTTTGAATAATCGCAATATCATCAGTGACTTTATAAACACCCGCATCGTCTGCTTTCTCCAAACCTACAATTAGATTTGAATCTATCGGAAATTCAAGTCCGCAAAGCGCCTTGTCCAGGTCCCCTGGAGATAATTTCGAAGCTCAGCCGGCACCGGCAACTGTTTCAGTTAGACGCGGAGTTTTTAGGTCTTTCATTGATTTTCTCCTTTTCGAAGTTCAGATATCGAAAAATAATTGACAACGTTTAAAAGTTACGGCTTTTTTGCATAAGTGTTCAAAGTTGGAAAAGGTAATGCCTGTTTCTGAAAGGCGAAATCACTGTATAATTCCATGGCAGTTCACAGTGACCAAAATATTTGGGATTTGCGCTACGTAAGATCTATGGTTAGAGATACTGTTTGTTAAATCCCAAATATTTGGTCACTTTCTACTAAGTAAATTGATATCGTCTTTCAGAAATTTGCATTGCCGAACAGATTGTTAACTAAACCTCATTAGTTTGGTAACCTGCTATGCCGTAACTTTTGAACGCTACTAAATAATTATACTTCTTTCATTTGCATAAGCACCGTAACAAATGCAATATATAATTTCAACATTTGGTTCGATAATCTGAATATTTCCATTTTTGAATTTGACAATCTACACAGATATTTGGTAATAATATGGGTTTGCTAATCAAATTTAGCTATTTAAATATAGCTGTTTTTATCTGATATTCCAAAGTAGCTTTTTGAGGCCAGAATGAGTATAATGACAAAGAATGAGTTAGTAATAAAATCAAAGAACTTTTGAAAACGAATTATGAAAAGTGTATTTGTAGAGATTGTCGCCAAGAAAAAAGGATGTATGCTTTGCGATTTAGCAATCGGGATTTTAGAAGAGATTTCCCCTGAATTTGGAGAAGGTATGCTAAGATGGGGAGTTGTGGATGTGGGTGATCGGTCCGGCTTGCAAAGGTTTGATGATTTGATAAAATTATGCGGCCGCAGGCCTTCAGTACCATCTATTGTGATTAACGAAAAAATAGCATTTGATAATATTCCTGACTTTGAATCGCTTTCAGAAGCCATTCGGAAGGTTATAAAGGTTAAAGATAACTCCCCCAAAACAAAGGGTGCATTTGCCGAGCTAAAAAACCATAATGCAAAAAGATCAGCAGAAGAATATGAAAGTTCTTCTTAATTTTTTCCTTGTACTATATAACGATCCTGTACTATCCTGAAGGCGTGGGTTTTCTTAAACTAATACCTGAATCTTGCTGGAAATAACTAATAACTAATAACGATTAACTCTTCTCTCCGGGCAGGAGGCCGGCTTGGTCGGGCTTTCATAGAATGGAGGATAATGGACAGACGGAAAATAGATAATATTATGACTACTGCTTTTAGCAAGGTGAAAGGAATCGTGAGGTCTATTCCTCTTTCAGATGATGATCGTCAAAGGATATTCGATATTGAGCAAGATGCGGAAAAAAATTCATTGATGGGACTCGGCAGTGTCGTCAATGCAGGAGTGCGGGAAGTTTTGAACTGTGAATTCATTTATGTCGCACAAACAAATATGGACTTTGACTGGGGTTGTCATCCCGCCCTGGTTATGAAAAAGGGTGAGGAACTTGTGGGTGAGGAGGTTCGAGATAAGGAACAGATTGCCGAATTGTCCACTCGGGAAGATGTCTGGTTTATGCACCAAAATTTTGTTGTTTATAAAGATAAGATATCTTTTCCCCAGGATTTCATGGATAAGATTTGTCGTTTTGAGATCCCGTGCTTTCCTGCAGAGTGGTGCCAGGTAAAGGATGAGGATTTTCAATACCATTCTATTATCTATGCCAACCCGAGTACGCCTTGCGATATTTTTTTAAAGGAACAATACTTTAATAGAATAAACGAAGAGGGATTGGGAACAATTATAGTTGGAATAAAATTGTAAAATAAACAATTAATAAGGATACCATGCAACATCATCATTTAACCGATATTTTACATAGGGCAATCAATGGCTTCTCTCCATCGCGTGAAGAAGCCATCCTATTATTATCTCTTCAAGACTCCGAATCGATTAAACTCGTAATGTCTGCCGCACAAAAAGTGCGGGAGCAATATTTTGAAAACAAGCTTTTCTTATACGGATTTATATACTTATCTACATTCTGCCGGAATCATTGCGCTTTTTGCTTTTACAGAAAAACGAATAAACAAAGCCCCCGTTATCGGAAGAGTTTGGAGCAAGTTGTGGAAATTGCAGGCGAGTTGGTTGATTCCGGGGTGCATCTGGTTGACTTGACCCTGGGTGAAGATCCTTTGATTCACGATACAGACAATTTCCATATTCTCTTCCAAATGATCGAACAGATAAAGAAAAAAACCGATATTCCCGTAATGGTTTCGCCAGGTGTGGTACCCATGGAAGCCCTGGGGATTTTTGCTGAAATTAATACGGACTGGTATGCCCTATATCAAGAGACCCATAATCCTGTTATTTATAAAAGCTTAAGAATCGGTCAAAGCTTTGAAGAACGAAACGATAAAAGGAATGCCGCTCGTCAATTCGGGATGCTGGTTGAAGACGGAATATTGCTCGGAGTGGGTGAAACCATTTTCGATCGGGTTGATTCCATTATAGCCATGAAACAAAATGATGTTGATCAGGCCCGAGTAATGAGCCTTGTGCCCCAGCCTCAAACTCCCTTCGCCGAGATATCCGGACCGCCGACAATGATCGAATGTTTATGCATCGCGGTGATGCGCCTTATCATGCCGGACCGGCTGATTCCAGCTTCTCTGGATGTTGACGGAATCAAAGGACTGAAGATGCGGCTTGAAGCCGGAGCCAATGTGGTCACATCTATTATACCTCCTAAAAGCATGTTAGCAGGGGTTTCCCAAAGCTCTCTGGATATTGAGCAGGGACTGCGCACCGTGGCTGAAGTTGATAAGGTTTTGGCCGATATGGGATTGAAAATCGCTGATGCTAAAGCTTATGAGTCCTGGATGGGAGCACGGAAGAAATTATTTTCTGAATCTTGCTTGAAAATTGATGAAAGTCTTCAAATTCAGACCTCATTAAGTAGTTAAGTGGTTGAGTGGTTGAGTGGTTAATAGAATTGCCTAAAATGCCTGCAACATTTGCCCCCTCCGAGGGGGTAAGACATTAACTATTCACAATTAGCAATTGATTATTAATTATTAATTAAGGAAAAAAATAATCAATTTTCAATTATTAATAATTAATTGTTAAGTTATTGCTTATGCCCCAGAGTACGGGGTTTTCCAGGACTCAATAAAAAAAAGGAGTGTGTCATGTCAGAACATCCTGAAAAACAAAAATGGACCGATCTTGCAACAAAGGAATTGAGAGGTAAACCGCTTGAATCTCTTAATTGGGAGACACCTGAAGGG
>CAZLRK010000120.1:0-11493 GCA_964561845.1 uncultured Desulfobacterales bacterium
CAATTAAATTTATTCATTTTTTTCTTTACAATGTTATTATAGGATGTCCCCTATTGCTATATGGCTGCCCTGACAATCTTTTCTTTTTTGATGTTTCTGGAGCATCTATTCCAACAAGGCGAATTTTGATCTCTATGTCATGACCGCTAGCTTTGACGGTATCGCCATCAAAAACACGGACTACTTTAAACTGACCTGCAAATGAGCTATCTGGAGCGTTCCTTAAAGCATAATTTGATCCTTGACAAAGTTATCATCCCTTGATAATATAAGAACAAAAGAATATTTTATATTTATATAATTTTATCCTTGATAAAGTTATCATCCGGTGATAATATGTAAGGATGGTAGATGAAGTGTGATCCTAAAGATGCGGAGCTTCAAACCCTATTAAATCTGGATGGATATATATTTTGGCCTAACCATCATTACTGGGTGAAATTTGAAGCAAGACTGGTTAAACAGACACCGTTTATTCCTCACGGTATAAAATACTCGCTGACGTTGCATGATCGAAATAATACACGGATTCTCGGGTTCGACAATGCTCATGCAATTAAAATGAAAGGCAGACACAGGGAAAAATATGTGTGTCGGCATGTTACATGGGATCATGTTCATAAATTCAATAAAATAACTCCATACGCATTCGAGTCAGCAAGTCAACTTTTAGATGATTTCTGGAAAGCCGTTGATAAGATTGTATTGTAAAGAGTTTAATGAAAGGAGATAAATCATGGGAACTAAAACCATAAATGTTGGTATTATGCCTTATGAGGATTTCAAACAATATACGATGGCCATTGCCAGTGGAAAATACAAACCGAAAAAAAACGAACCGAAAATTTGGTTTGAATCGATTGAAACAATAAGCCAAGTTCTGAGTACAAGGAATTTGGAACTATTAAAACTAATTGAAAATCAAAAACCTCAATCGATAAGGGAACTGGCCGATGTATCCGGGCGTCATATAAGCAACTTGTCTCGAACTTTAAAAACATTCCGAAAATATGGGATTATTGATCTGATTGAAAATAAAAGGACGAAAGTACCTGTTGCCAAAGCCACACACTTTAAAATCGATTATGGTAAATATCCGCCTTTCCAGTTCGATGAAGATGTATTTCCAACCACAACTACAGGGATTGCAAAATAAATCCAGTACTTGTATCACCCTCAGTATTTAAAAGATAGAAGGCCCGATTCGCTCGGGCCTTCTTTTTGACCGCACCATTTCATAAAAATATTATAACGCTTTTAACCCAAGCTTACCATTTTTTGAATGGCTATAAAGGATGGAAACTTTAATCCGCAGATTTCGCAGATTACCCCAGTACCATCTACCGGAGCTACCCCGGTGAAATTCGCTTCGCTCCTCATTTGCATGAATTTCACAGGGCGGGCGGGCCAGGCACGGATTACTCTAATCACTTGAAGGGCATAGAGAAGATAAAATACATATTTTGATATCCCGAGGCTTGCGGCGGAGCAATTTTTCTAGTTCTCTATTTTAGAATAACCCTTACCCATCAGAGCCTGAAACGCGGCCCATTTTTGTCTGCGTTCAAGGAGAAGGGACAGATATTGATTCTCAACTTCTAAAAGGTCATCACGTGCGTCGTAGAGGCGGTCTATACTGATAAGACCGTGATCAAAAGCCTTAAGCGCAATATCAAGACGCTCTCTTATTATTTTAAGCTGGTCGCGGAAAATAGAGACACGGTCTTCAAGTAAATAAAGCTGCCGGGTCAGCGCGGCAGTCAGATTTATTATTTGAATTTCCAGCTCCCTGAGTTTAAGTTTTAATTTCTTAAGATCTCTTTTCCTCTGATGATAGTTTTTTGTTAGGCTGATGTTGTAAAAAGGATAAGACACTTTCAGACCGGTCTGATATTCCTTTCCTTCAAGATCTCCTGCGCTTTCAAATGAATCCCCTCCACCGAATTTTTTAAAACCTGTAAAAAGATCAACCATAGGCAGAATATGGTTTCCGGCAACCTTTACGGCCAGGCACTGTTTTTCGATTTGCTTCTTCAATTGCAGTAACTGCTGGTTTTGCACTAATGCAATAGAGACAGCCTTTTTAACAGTTGGCAGAGTCCTTTTCACGTCCAATTGATCTAATGCTTTCACCTTATCATCAATGCCCAAAAGGTTTTGAAGTTCTTTTCCTGCTTCCTCCATTCCCTGCCTTGAAATCAACAATACTTCCCGGCTCCTGTTTAACTCTATACGCGCTCTCATGACATCAATCTCAGGCGACAGTCCCAATTCATTACGTAACCGGATCAGTTCCAGTACATTCTCGGATATCTTAAGGATTTCTTTATTGACATCCATAGCCTTTTGCTGGCGAATCAATTGGTAAAAAACCGCCTTAACCTTGCTGACCATGTCTATCTTAAATTCGTCTAAAGCGATATTTTGGATTTGGCGGTCATAGCTTGCCTCTTTGATAGCAACAAAGGCCGGACCAAATAATCCATCCTTGAGCAGATGGTGAGTATAAACAATACCGAACTCGGAAGAATATTCATCTTCACCTGAAATTGTGATCGTTTCATCTAATTGGTAGGAAGATGAAGACTTAATCCCGGAACTAAAAGACAAAGAAAGTTCTCCCCCCAAAGGAAGCTTCTGGATAATGGATGCCGAATAATCACGATTTTCTATGGATATATCTTCGCTTACAGGCTGATCCTCCAGCCGGGTATAAGACAAATTAAGATCGAATCGAGGGATAAAATCGGCTTTTTGTTTGGTTATCTCGGCAATTCTGTTTTCCAGTTCATTAACTTCGACTTGCAAGCCAAAGTTGTTTCTCAGAGCCGCTTTGATGGCCTGGTGAAGAGTCAATTCAATGGGATATGCTTTGCCAGGGTAAATTGTGGAGATAAATGCGAAGACTAAGAAAATACAAATATATAAAAGTTCAATTCTATATTTTTTAAGTACGATTTTATTCGATAGGACTTCTATCATAATCGATCCAAACTCAAACGAGTGTCTTTGGAAGGATGAACGTCCAACATCGAACGTCCAACGTCGAACGTCGAATAATGATGTCGCTCCGCTCCTCAAATTATTTTAAAATCGAATTAAAAACCGATTGGATGCTCGATGTTCATCTTTTTCAGTAAACCTTCCAGAGTCTATCCGGCGTAAAAAATAACTTAGCGCATATGCCGCCAAGGGAAGGGCGACTCTAAAGATGGATTTTATCAGTTGTCAATTTCCCTTTGATTCTCAACACTCTCCTTAGTAAAAAAGTTGCTATTTTCTCCTTATGAGTTATGATCTCCGCCTCAGCCGAGAAGCCTGGTCTTATCTCATAAATCTTACCGAATAGAGCAATGGAATAGGGCTTTTCCAATCTGAGAATGACAGGAAAGTATCCCTCGTTTGATGGTAACTGATTACCGGTTAAAGCAGATAACTTGTCCATCATCCCAATTTCAGCCGGAAGATCTGATTCGTTGATATCAGCTCCTACTCTGATAACTTCTCCCTTAAAGAGTTTATACTCACCTTTAGGAAACGGTTTGATTTGGATTTTAGCCTCCTGCCCGATTCTAATCAGAGGGAAATCCTTTTCAGATATCTTGCAATCTATAATGTATTCCCGCCTGTCGCCGAGACGTAAAACAACAGCGCCTTCTTCCAACGCCTGACCGACCATGTGTTCTGTATCATGAGTGAGTACATAGCCGTCCATAGGAGCCCTGATGCGAGTAAGCTTTAGATGTTCTTTTAATACGGCAAGCTGTTTCTCTTCTTTAACCAGAACTTTTACGGCACTCTCCAGGTCCTTGCGCAAAATTTCCAGCTCATTTCGCCTGGCGAGTGTCCTTTTTAAAATGGCCTCACAACGATTGACATCGGCTTTGGTAGCAGCTATCTGGTTGACGTCATATTTGTTGTGCAAGAGATTTAACTCATCTTTGGTCAGTCTTAGATCTGATTCGGCAATCTTCATCTTGTGATAAGATTCCTCAAGTTCCAGTTTTGAAACCAGCTTGAGCGAATAGGCTGTTTTCATCCTTTCATAATCTTTCCTGACCTTTTCAAGACTATTTCCGGCACGATGAATCTTGCTTTCAGTCAGACAAACTTCTTCGGGCTTGGGCCCCTTAAGGGAAATTGTGTAATTAGCCCGGGCCGTTGCTAATGTTGCCTCGGCTTCATCGATCGCTGCCGATATATTTTCTTCGGCTAAAAATAATTGAGTTTTTAATTTCGCGATGTTGATTTTCAACTCTGCTATCTTAAGATCGGCTGCATCTACTTCCAGTTTTCGTTCCCTGTCTTCCAGTGTAAAAAGTATAGTTCCTTTTTGAATCCACTGTCCCTCTCTTACCATCATTTCCCTGATAATTCCTTTTATCTCCGGTTTGATATCAATCCAGTCGCTACATTTGACCATTCCCTGTCCATGTGCTGAAACATCAATTTCAAAAAACCAGACTAGAGCGATGATCATCACAATAAATATGGACAGTAATAAGAGGAAAAGACCTAACAGATGATTGATAATGGGAAATTTTATTTTTAACCTCATGTATCATTCTCCGTTTTATCCGCAGTAATTAACAATTGATTATTAACTATGACCAATTTTCATGCAAATCGAAAATAGGTTATAAAAACAACAACTTAACTACTCAACCACTTAACAACTTAACGAGGTCTGAAGGTGGTAATAGATTCCCATTTTTTTGATAAGCTTTTGATGATTTCCCTGCTCAACAATCCTTCCTTTATCCATAACCAGGATGTTATCCGCATCCTGAACAGTAGACAGCCGGTGTGCAATAATAAACGTTGTCCGCCCTCTGGCCAAGCGCTTTAATGCGTCATGAATAAGGACTTCTGTCTTCTGATCAATGTTTGAAGTGGCTTCATCAAATATCAGCATGGGGCGATCTAAAAGAAATACTCGAGCAATTGCAATACGCTGGATCTCCCCTCCTGAGAGGGTTACACCTTTCTCTCCTACCAGTGTGTTATAACCATCCGTCATGGCCGATATAAAATCATGTGCATTTGCAGCTTTTGTCGCCTTTATTACCTGATCTTTTCTGAAACCTCTTCGATAGCAGGTTATGTTCTCATATATGGTTCCCACAAAGAGAAAAGGATTCTGCATAACCAGGCCGATGCGGGATCTAAGTTCTTCAATAGACATGTTTAATACATCGGTTCCATCGATCTTGATTACTCCTCTTTTGGGATCGTAAAAGCGCGGGAGAAGGCTTAGCAGCGTGGACTTGCCGCTTCCGGTTTTTCCAACCAGAGCAGTTCTCGTCCCGGCCGGGATGTCCAGGCTGATATCCTTTAAGACAATCTTTCTGGCTTGATACCAGAAAGTAACTCCCGAAAAGACCACGTGGCCTTTTAGATTTTTTATTTTAATCGGTTTTTGCCGTTCCTGTATTTCAGGCTTCAGGTCATAAATTTCATAAAACCTCTTTGTATAAACCAGGACCTCCTGTATGGGGACCATGAGGCCGACAGTGCTGGTCAGGGGGTTGTAAAGGTATCCGATAAAAGTGGTGAATGCCATCAATTCACCCACGGTCATACTACCGCTGATTACCAGGGTTGCTCCATACCAGGTATAAAGGAGTGTGCCTGCAGCGCCAAACAGAGCGCCGATTAACCCCTGAACATTTCCGAATGTTCTCATTTGCATATCCAGTTTGCGAAACTGTAAGTAAACAAGTTTTATGCGCTGTAAAATTTTGCTCTCTATTCTCAAAGACTGAATTTCCCGAATTCCGGAAATGAACTCATAATTCTTTGCAGACATCTCGGCTTGCCTTTCGGCTGTAAGTCGGGCATATCTTTTTACTATCCTGGATAGGACAAAAAAAGAAAATGCCATCCAGGGTAGGGTGAAGCCTGCAATCAGAGCTAATTTCCAGTTCATTAAGAAAACGATGAAAGGAACTATTGTCAGATAGAGTAGATTGTTGATTAACCTGTTTAGGATCTCAATTAAGAGTCGACGTGATTGAGAGGCATCGCGAAGTCTGGAAAGAATCTCTGCAACTTCCCTGGAATCGTAAAAAGAAAAAGAAAGTTTCTGGAGATGTTTGAAGAAACCGAAACGGATATCAAAGGCCATGGCATGTTGCACATAGGAAACATAGTAGTCTCTAAGTGAAGAAAGAAGAGATCGTACCACAGTCAGAAGAAATGTGCCTATTAGAATAACATAGAGCAAGGATGCGTCTTGCCTTAGCATGACGTCATCGATCATAACTTTGGTTATCCAGGGGTAGGGCAGTGACAAAAGAGTGAGAATAAGGCCGCTAAAGATAAAAACGATGATGTTCTTCCAGTAAGGTCGAATAAGAACAAAAAACTTGAGGATATTACGGTAGTTAGAGGGAGTGTTCTCTCTCATCCCTCTTGCTGCTCTTTCATTTCGTTATATCTATTGAAGACTTTTTCAGAGATCGCTCTAATTTTCTCATCTGAAATGTGCAGGTTATTGGAAGTGACCTGTACCAGAACGTTACCCCGACAGCTCCTAATAAGAACATACGTGTAACTTTTTCCTTGAGCAGGCTTAGCTGTAGCAGTAAGTTTTCTGGAGATGTCAGCTTCTATTCCAACAAAGTCCCGAATAACAAAGGCTTCTATTTTTTGCATGGTGCTGTTCTTCATTTTTTCTATGTTATTCAGTGCCATTACTTCGAGATCAGAAATCAGTTTATGACAGTCTTTATCACTTTTCAGCGTCATAATGACAACTTTCCCTTTGGAAAAATTTTGGATATTTTTAACGATAAGGGCTTGGGCATGAGTTATTTTGGAAATGTTTTCATCTCTCTTATTAGCCTCCATGTTGACGTATGATGATCGTAACTGTAACTTGGTAATCTCAGTGTTTCTGACACTCCAGTTGCCTTTTCCGAAATACTTATCCAGACCTTCTAATGTCTTTGCGTAGTCAAATTTCTTTTTTCTTACAGGAGAGTATGCCTCGGGATTAGAAATCATGGAGGTCTCAACCGGGGGTGCTTTTAAAATATTCCAAACGCGTTTGTTGCCTCCTTTGTTATAGTAGTATTCAATAAACCGCTTTCCTCCTAAGTATATTTGTTCAAACCGTGCGGAAGACTTTTTCCTTACCATCTCCATGGTTGCATCTTTGTGCGTTATTGTGCCACCAACCAAGAGTCTGGAGTATTCGATGGCTGTATCATCGAGACCTAACTGCTTTGCGACTTGCTCTTGAACGAAAACAGCGTGTCCTTCCATCGCGGCTTCAAGCGCCTCCGATTCTTCGGGCCCATTAACATTCTTGCACTTTTTCCACAGATCTACTTCTTGATCTTGAAGCGCATGCGTCAATTCATGGGCAATAATTAATTTGATGATTGATTTAGCATGCCTTTCATTGATTTTCGAGAGTTTTAATAAAGGTAAAAAGTTACCGGGTAATAGGTACAGGATCTTGTCTTCCATGCCGTATTTACCTAAAAGAAAAGGGGCCATACTATTCACCCTTCTGGTGGCAACCTGCACGAGTTGGTTTTCACTCATATCCTTAATAAATATCCTGAGCTGTGGGAGTAGATCCCGGACAAGCGGCCATTGTAAACCTTTCCTGTCCACCAATACAACTTCAGGCGTCTGTATAAATTCTTTTCCTGTGGACTTTTCAACAAGCGGCATTAATTCTCTGACAAAAACCTGAGCTTCTTCAGTCGTAAAGGCCATCCCATCTTCTCTGAGTAGCTCCTGAAACTTTTTCATCTCCCTTATGTGAGGTGGATTCCTTTTTGTATATTGTAGAGCTACAATAACTACAGCCACCGTCACAATGGCTGCAATCAAGATATAAATTTTTCCTTTTTTTAGCATGAACCCCTTATTTTTAAATATCTTATAGGATTTCGCGATATAAATATTTTATCCGTGAGCATTTCGCTCACGGATATGATTTTCGGAGATTAAATTTATCATGGATGACAATTATCACACGTCATTGCGGCACCTCCGATAAGACTTGCAGAGAGACCCAGCGAATTATCATAGTTAGCATCTATCGCATTTTCAAGAGCAGCATTAGAAATTGCATTATTCCCTGGGTGATTGGCAATACCGCTAAGAAAGCCAGAGATACCACCACCTCCAGCATTAGCGGTACCAGTAACACTATTCATGCCACCAGGACCGCATGGGCATGGTCCAGGTAATCCTGTAGAAATTCTCAACTGATCAGTCTTTGGGCTAATTTCACTGATTTTCAGTTTTAGTTTTTTCCTTTCCATTTTACCTCCTTTTAATGTGTGTTATTAGATAATGTTCTAAAGCTCCTAAAATAGCAATATGCAATATCACCTCCTTCCTTTTACCCGGTTGGCCTACCTTTTGAGATGATGTATCGAGATAATTACATCTCCAAAAAGGAACCGGAACCTACCAAGTATTTATCATGCGGTATCTTTTTCCTCTGCTTCAAATAAAAACTCCTTAACCAGGGCTCTGAATACCGCTTTTTCAAGCTCACAGTTTTTTGTGGGCTCAAAAATATCTCCACTGATCGCCATTGCATCTGCCGCACATCCTCCAGCGCAAAAGCCTTCTATGTCGCAGCCCCGGCAGGCAGGGATATTTCCCGCAACCCTTTGTGACAATTTAAAATAGGCATCTGTTTTAAATACTCCTTCCATATCCACAACCGTTCCCAGCTTCATATTTATGGAGCTGCAAGGATAAATGTCACCATTTGGATAAACGCATAGTTCTTTTCCGGTTCCCCCACAATAAGTCCCGGGTTTTCTTTTGCCTATAAGTGTATTAAAGGGAAAATTTACCATTCCATTCATGGCATCTAATCCTCTCTGTCTGGCATATATGATCGCTTCGATCACTCTTGCAGCCTTTTCATCTGGGGAAAGACTGTCCAAACCATCTTTAGGAATGATAGTCATATTTTGAAGGCCCAAAGGGATCTTGCAGTCGTGTGTGGATCCTTTCTCAGCCAGGTAATCGATCAATTCCTTCAGATAGTTATAGTTGTGATTGTTCAGTGTGGTCTCTATACTCACAGAACAGTTATGAGTAAGAAGCAAGTCCAGGTTTTTGTCTATGGTGGCAAAAGAACCTTTGCCTGAGTGATATTTGCGGAACTTGTCGTTGACCGGACCAACACCATCGAGACTGACGAGTACATGGACCTTATACCCGGATAACACTTGAGTCATTAGCGGGTTCAAAATAGTTCCGTTCGTATTGAGGAAAAAACTTACCTCTATTTCTTCCTTGACGGTTTTAACATATTCCAGTGTGCGTTCAATCAATGACCAATTAAGCATTGGCTCACCGCCAAAGAATCGGATAAGAGAGTGTCTATGTCCATGGCGCTTTTGAAGAAGGAAAAAACTATCCAAAGCTTTTTTTGCAACCATCCAGTTCATGAGTTCATCAGCAGTTTCATCATGCTCGACATAGCAATAAGAGCAGGCCATGTTACAGGCATTTGTCAAATTGAGACGCAGGCTGGTTATCAATCTGCCGGTTTTAATATCATTAGATTTTCTGAAAACCCGGCTATTTTTGGGGTAATCATCAAATACAATCAGATCTTTTTCATACAAACCGGCCATCACATTATAAAGATCCTGAATCTCATATTGTTCATCTATCTCCTTGATTGTCTTGCCTTCCTTTATGTAATCCATTAAGTTCAGCATATCGATATTGGTTATCAGGCTTTGCCCGTAAAAAGAATTATAGAGCAACAACCTGTTTTCATTTTGGATGATTTTTAGATTTTCAGAGGGTTTTAATTTCTTGTAGTTGATGAGAGAATACCGCTCACGCCATTTCTCTTCTACACTGTCCAGACTTAGACCATAATGTTGTTCAAATGCCGACCTGACATCCCTTATCAAGCTTGTGGTCCGGATACACTCCATTAACTTTTTTTCGCCAGCCAGTTCAGCAAGAAAGGCAACAAAACTGTGCGCTTGTCGATAGCATATATTTTCATTTATAAGGGAATCATCCAGATCGAGGAGATTATGTTTGACTAATGCTTCCATCTCTTTAAAACCGTATAGTTTTTTTATAAGAACCAATTGCCTAAATTTGTTATGATTATATGATTGACTGAAATATTCACATAGACCTTCTTCAAGCCATACGGGGAGATATGAAGAATCCTGACGTAAAAAAATGTGCATCAATTCATGTGACATACTTTGCAAGAGGTTGTTGGTTTTTTTTCGGTCAACCACCAATATGCGGCCTGAATGGACGAATATTTTTACCCATCCGGGCAGGGAGGCATTCCCCCAGAATTGCTTAAATTGTTCTCTGGAATGACAAATCAAAATGAGTATTTTCTTTCTGAGTTGCGAAAGCCCTCTTGCAATTAAAAGACGATAGGCTTCTTCCATAAGGTCCGTAAAATAACGTGCGTTATATCCTTCATCAGCATAGTAGTATGTGAAAAAATGTTCTGTTTCAAAAATCCTGGTTTCATTTGGCGCTAACATGCCTTCCAGCCAATGCAATTCTTCATCAATACTTTCTGGAATCAAAAAATTCATATTCATAAGGTGATACACCATCGACCACGCCCTGCGCGCATATATTTAAATAATAAAGGCTAAAATTATAGTTTAGTGGCTGTCTTATTTTTCCATTAAACCATTACAGCTATCCGGATCGCTCTGAGATGCTGTCAAGTATTTCCTGCCTTTTGCACTGTTTAAAAATACTTCGAATTCCCTATCAAGTAATCCATAGATGTATACATCCCGATATTGTCCCTTCTGATATATGAGTCTTCTTAAAACCGCCTCCTTTACAAAACCGACCTCTTTGATCAGGGCTTCCTCCTCTTTGGCATAATCAATCACTCGTCCATAGATTTTATGCATATTGAGCTGTCTGAAGGCGTATATTAAAAGTAGAAACTGGGCCTCAGCTCCGAAAACAATATGCCTTTTTTCTTTTTCTCCCACCATGGTATGCAGCTCGACATTTCCGTCTTTCCAACTAATATTTTTTAAATATACCATACCGATTGCCTCGCCTTTCCTGGTCTCAATAATAAAGTCAATGCGATTCATGGAACTTAGATTGTTTCGCAGCTCCTGCTCTAACTCTAAAGGCATATTTATGGGAAGAATGTCATAGTAGCGTGATAGCTCTGCATCCTGCCGCCACTTGAATATAATGGGCAGGTCATCAAGCTTGGGTTTTCTAAGAATAACGGTTCTTCCTCTGATCATACCCTTTCCTTTCTAAATTCTTCCTTTAATATCCCATACACTAGAGTGTCCTTATATCCACCATTGTGAAAAATTACTTCACGCAATCTCCCTTCCAAAACAAGGCCTACTTTTTCAATAGCCTGGATTTCAAACGTAAAAAAGATTGGCATAAATAAATAGATTCTTAACAGGTTCATTTCATTAAATAGAAAACTTAGTAATATCCTGGCAGCATCTACTGAAGACTCTTGTT
>CAZLRK010000121.1:0-11475 GCA_964561845.1 uncultured Desulfobacterales bacterium
ATTTCTTGGATGACGAATATGCTCGTTTAATCCTTATATCGGAATTCCAGAAGGGATATGTTCTTGATTAATGATATAATTTATTTTATAGTAATATTAGTTAAATCTATAGATTGATCAAAAAATGTTTTAACCAAAAGGTTTAGGCAAAGGGAGACGTTTTACAAAGGTCTCTCATAACAAGGATCTGCTATGGATAACCATCTTGAAAAACTACCCTCATTTGTTGAAAAAATAAAGTCCATCCGAGAGATAATAATTGCAAATATCGTTTTACTGGGCCAAATACCATCTCCTACTTTCCAAGAAAAAAGACGTGCCGACACTTTCCTGGAAAGATTATGTGAATTCCCGGTGGATGAATGCTATAGAGACGTATTCGGCAATCCCATTGGAATTGTAAGGGGAACTTCTAGAACAAAACCGCCAATTTTTGTTGTTGCACACCTGGATACTTTCTTTCATAACGATACTGATTACAATTATACTGTCAATGAAAAGTATATTGAAGGCCCGGGACTTTTAGACAATTCACTCGGTGTAGGCGTTTTAGTCTCTTTGCCTGAAATATTTCGGGTATTGAATCTTAGTTTTGAATCGAACATTGTTTTGGCCGGGGTTATTCAATCCATCGGCAAAGGCAACTTGAAAGGTATAAGACATCTTCTAAAAACATGGATGACACCAATAAGAGGCGCAGTCTGTCTGGAGGGTTTTGAACTGGGAAGACTCAACTATTTTTCAGACGGCATGCTGCGTTGTGAAATCAATTGTAACTTTAGGCCAACAGGTGGATCACCATATAAATATAAACCCAATGCCATACTCGTATTAAATGAAGTTATTAACCAGATTCTAAAATTGAGGCTACCGCAAAGACCCCGTACAAAAATCGTTATTGGACAAATATCCGGGGGCTCCGATCATGGGAGAATTGCCTATGATGCAAAGCTCGGTTTTGAGATACGAAGCCACTCTGATAAATTAGTCAAATCGATTTATAACGACATTGAAGATATCACCGAGGGTATAAGCCACGAAAATGAAGTTGCATTAAAGCTTAAGATCATAAGTAATCTAAACGCATCCAGGCTTAAATTGAACCACCCTTTGATCAAAAACGCATCGGCTATTTTAAAAAAATTAAAAATAAAACCGGTGAGTGAACCGAGTGAACAATCGTTATCGATTTTCCTTGCCCATAAAATACCGGCAATTACGCTCGGAATTACACATGGCAAAAATTATTATAAGGAAAATGAAAAGATGGAAATCAATCCCATGTACAAAGGGATTGCTCAAATCATCGGCGCCATTACGGCTATAGACAATGGAGTTTGTGATGAATAACAAGTGGCTTGAAACCAACACTTTCCACCATTCTGATTTTAAAAATATTAATCGCCTTGTAAGGACTAAAAAGAAAAAAAACCTCACCATATCTTTATGCCTTCCAACCCTGAATGAGGAAAAAACCATTGCAAAAGAGATTATTATCATGAAGTCGGAACTGATGACGCGTTATCCGCTCTTAGATGAAATAATTGTTGTCGATTCGGGTTCAAAAGATAATACAAGAAAGATTGCAAAAGAATACGGCGCAGATGTCTATACGGCATCGGATATTCTTCCCGATCTTGAAAATTTTAAGGGCAAAGGGGAAAATCTTTGGAAAGCGCTTTATGTTACGAAAGGGGATATCATTATCTACCTTGATGCAGACATTAAAAATGTGCATCACAGGTTTGCTTATGCGCTTGTCGGCCCGCTTCTTTTGTCAGACAGTATTAAATATAGCAAGGCCTTTTATGATCGGCCCATTGCTTCAGGAAAGAAGGGTGGATTAAGGCCCACCGGTGGCGGAAGAGTTACCGAGCTTGTGATAAGGCCTCTGTTTTCACTTTTTTTCCCGGAACTGACGCAAATTATGCAACCGCTTTCCGGTGAATATGCCGGTTTTAGGGAAGTATTTGAAAAAATTCCCTTTCCCATCGGATACGGAGTTGAAACAAGCATGATTCTCGATATCTATAAAAAATGGGGGCTTGATGTAATCGCACAGGTAGATTTAGACAGTCGTATTCACAGAAACCAACCGATAAAAGCATTAGGAAAAATGGCATTTGTTATCATGCAGACCTTTATTAATCGTAAAATAAAGCTTGGGATGATAGAACTAAAAGAAAATCTTTTTGATGAAATTATTCAGTACAATACTGTCCGAAACAAATATCAGCCGGATATTGTTAAACTTGAAGCTCATGAAAGACCTCCGATGATAGAAATTCCGGAATATCAAAAAAAATTCAACATACAGACATCGTCAAATAGTTGAGTGGTTAAGTGGTTGAGTAGGCAAAGAATTATAGAAACCGTTCACAGTTCAAAGGTTCAGGGTTCAGGCCTGCCCGCCATCGCGAGCCTGTGCTCACTCAGGCGAGGCGGGCGGGGTTTATGACTTACGATTTTTTCATATTAAACGATTAACCAATAACATATAACGAATAACTCCCAATTGGGTTTTACTCAATTGGGGTTGCATGTCCAATTATTTTGCAAAATGGTTATTATTCTTATTATTACAACTACTTAACTACTCAACGACTTAACGAGATCTGACATAAAATAAAAATTAGTTAATATTTTAACTGTTTGAAAACCGGGCAGGCAAAATTGAGCATTCTTTTACTTCTGTGTCCGTTTGCGAAAAATAATCCGAATTGGGGTTTTATCAAATCCCAGCTTATCTCGGATTTGATTTATCAAATATCTTTTGTAAGAAAAATGAACCGCCTCAGGATAGTTTACGAAGCAAAGAAACGTGGGAGGTTTTGAAGACACCTGTGTAGCATAAAAAAATTTAATCCGTTTTCCTCTATGAAGTGAAGGTTCGTTCTTCTCAACGGCCATTTCAATTATTTTATTTAACTCTCCTGTTCCAACCCTTGTTGCAAACTGGCTGTAAACTTCGTCCACAAGCTTGAATATCTTAAAAACTCTAAGACCCTCTGTTGCGGAAATTGTCATTGCAGGGGCAAAGCTTAAATATTTTGCTTCCATTCTTAAGTTTTCATAATACCTTTCAACCGTTTTGCTGTCTTTTTCAACAATATCCCATTTATTCAACAGCAGGATCAGGCCGCATCTCCGCTCAAAAGCATAACCGGCGATTTTAATATCCTGTTCGGTTATCCCCTCCTTTGCATCCATGACAATTAAGGCTACATCACACCTATCAAGGCTTCTTAGCGCCTTGATAACGGAAAATTTTTCTATCTTTTTTGAAACTTTTCCCTTCCGTCTTATGCCGGCCGTATCGATCAAAAGATATGATTTTTCGCCAATATTACAGAGAGAGTCAATGGCATCACGCGTGGTGCCCGGAACATCGCTAACAAGGAGGCGTTCTTCTCCCAAAATATAATTAATTAGAGATGATTTTCCAACATTTGGCCTGCCAACTACCGCTAATTTGATTCTCTCGGCAGTTATATTTGATGTTTCTTCCGAAACCGGTTTAGGAAGTACAAGGACCAGATTATCAAGAAAATCATTCATTCCGTACCCATGTTCTGCAGATACAGAAAATAAATTGTTTATACCGAGGCCGTAAAAATCGTAAATGCTATCTTCCTTCTCGAATCCGTCTATTTTATTGACTGTATAAAAAACCGGCTTTTTCGTGGTCCTAAGAATATTGATAAGATCGGTATCAAAAGGAGAGATTCCGTCCTTGCCGTCCAGCACAAGGACAATAATATCCGCATCTTCTATGGCCTGATGTACCTGCAGACGGATATCATCAACAAAATCTTCCTCGCTTCCATCTACAAATCCCCCTGTATCGACAAGCGTAAATTCGACATCATTCCAGCTTGCATCACCATAATTGCGATCCCTTGTGACTCCCGGGAAATCGTCAACCAGGGCTTTTTTAGTTCTGGTAATACGATTAAAAAATGTCGATTTGCCTACATTAGGGCGACCTACGATTGCTACAATAGGTTTCATATTTTTACTTCTTCAAGGCGGACATTTCTCTTGAGTAGAGTCTTTGCCGTTTTTTCAAACTGTTCAGTAACATCTGATACAAAGAATCTGGATTCACTTTTTTTGCTAATTTGATTGCAAATTTCAGGATGTTTTATTAAAAAATCCTTTACCTTTCCTGCAACAGCTATAGAAGAATCCACGATGTTTGTTCTTTTTCCAATTTTTCTTTGTATAATATTTTTTAAGTAAGGATAATGAGTACAACCCAGAATAAGCGTATCTATCTGCCTGGTTTTCAAAGGATGTAAATACTTTTTTACAATCATCCTTGTTTCCGGTTTATTTACCCATCCTTCTTCCACTAATGGAACGAGTAACGGGCATGCCACTGAATAGACCTTTGCCTCGGGATTTATTTGGCATATCTTTGTTTCATAGATACCGCTGTTTATTGTGCCACGCGTTCCAATAACACCTACCCTTAACTTATTTGAGGTTTTTATTGTATATTCTACTGCCGGCGTAATGACTTCGAATATAGGTATATCAAATCTTGCAGTCATACTTTCCATTGCAACACTTGAAGCAGTGTTGCATGCTATTACAACAATTTTTGCACCTTTTTCTAAAAGAAAATCTGTATTTTCGATAGAATAATCAATGACTGTTTTTGGGCTCTTGCTTCCGTATGGCGTACGGGCGGTATCTCCAAAATAGAGAATATCATAACCCGGCAGGTGCTCCATCAGAGCCCTTGCAACAGTAAGACCGCCTATTCCTGAATCAAATATTCCAATCATAAAATTTCGACCAAATTATTTTTATTGATTTTTTATTATTTTTCAGCCACTAAGACACTAAGGCACAAAAATAAGATAGATATAAATATTTAAAGTCAATAACCACCCTAAAAGGGTCTTGTTTATATCTCGCAGAGCGCACAGAGTTCTCAGAGTTCTTGATCTGAATCGCTGAGAGGGCGATTCAGATCAAACTGACATCCAGCTATCGCTGGAGATGTTGATATGATACAATCTATTCTGTTGCTATTCAACTGTCTATGGCCTCGGATTCTATTTGCCACGCAAGTGGCTGAGCTTTTGTCTGATTTTGGATACCTGTCCCGCTATTTTGAGCGAGATCAAAAAACCAGACAAATTATTCTATAATCTTAGTGTCTTAGTGCCTTTGTGGCCATCGGCTCGTAGTGTCTAATTTCCGGATAGTTGTTTTCGTAAAACTCTCTTTAGGAGTAACATCTAATGAATACAAAAAATAATAAGCCTGCCATGAACCAGAAGATATTTAATATAGGTCTTTCCATAGAAGCTGTTTCAGCATACCTGATTTGCTGCAGTCTTGCAGACTCTGATACAACTATCTCAATAAAAAACCTTCTTAACATTTGGACCGGTATCAAAGAAGATTTAATTGAGGGCTTAAAAAACCTTGAAAAAAGGAATATTCTCCTTAAGGTAATCTCAGACGGGAAAGAAAATAATATCTACAAACTGATAGATTCGGATAATTGGGAACTTGTTTAGATTGTTTATCGATTTCAAATTTAAATCATAAAAGTTCTCTTCTCACACACTCTTTCACTTTACTTTCAGAAACATCCACACTGATACCGGGGCAGAAATTTGCCATGATATGCCAGTTGTTTACATCGACCAATACGCTTTTTATAAACGGCCATTCTCTGCACATGCGAGGTTTTACAGGGTGAATAGTACATAACTTGTTCCAAAATATACAGAAACCGTCCTTTCCCTGGGCAAGAACCGGTTTTCCACCTGAGATTTGACAAAAATCGGCAACAAAATTATTTGAGTCAACATCAATATAGGCTGCTATGGTGTTAATGTCTTTTACGGTTAAAAAAGTTCCTCCATACCCCTTGCAGCAATCACCGCATTTTTTACATTTGAAAATATCTGAAGGTTTCATGGCTCAAACCTCGGATTTATGTAATACTTTAGCTGGTTGAAAACGAGGCAGCTTCAAAGGTAATTAAATTTTAAACCGTGTAAAACTCGCGTATAAGTGAGAGTAAAAAAAGAACAGTGCATGTCGTATTAATAAAGCAAGTAAGCAATAAATGCCGATTAGCCTTTGAAACACACCAATTCAATCCCTGTTTTTTCTTAACTCTCACTAATACGCTCAGACAGTTACCCGATTCAAAATTTAACAACCTTTAAAGCTTGCTAATGTAATTGCTTTCATAAGGTTAAAATGTTTCGAATTTATTATTCATGATTCCGTCATCTGTCGTCCGTCTTCCGTCTTCTGTCACTAGTCATCCGTCATCTGTCGTCTGTCATCCGTCGCCTTGTCTCCATTGCCCTTTTCAAGGTAACCTGATCCACGTATTTTAAATCACCCCCCATGGGTATTCCTGTTGCAATTCGGGTTGTGTTGACAGGATAATTTTTAAGTTGGTCCGCAATGTAAGCGGCAGTTGCTTCACCTTCTACACTTGTACTTGTTGCAAGGACGACCTCTTTAACCTTTCCGTCCTTGATACGTGAAATCAGTTCTTTGATTCTGATATCGTCCGGTCCTACTCCATTCATAGGGGACAGCACACCGGAAAGGATTAGATAAAGCCCATGAAAAGAATCTGACTTTTCAAGAGATACCATATCAGCAGGCTGTTCTACCACGCACAGTACCGAGCCATCTCTTGAGGGGTCTTTACAAACATTACAGACTTCACCGTCGCTCAGCGCAAAACACATGGAACATAATCTTATCTTATCTTTAATATCCATTATGCTGCGGGAAAGTTGTTCCGCATCCTTGCGTGGAGAATGTAAAATATGCATTGCCAGACGTTCAGCAGTTTTTTCTCCAATTCCGGGAAGTCTGGAAATGCTTTTTATCAAATTTAAAATCGATGACGGATAGTAGCTCATTATAAGATTACATCATTCCCGGAATATTCATCCCGCCTGTAAGTTTGCTCATTTCCCCTGAAACCATCTCTTGAGACTTTGCCAGTGCGTCGTTTATAGCTGCCAGTATTAAATCCTGCAGCATTTCCACTTCTTCAGGGTCGACAACTTCTTCTTCAATTTGAATTGAAACAATCTGCTGTTTACCATTTGCTACAACTTTCACCATGCCTCCCCCGGAAGCTGTTTCAACAGTTCTTTCAGCCAATTCCTCTTGAAGCTTTAACATTTTTGACTGAAGCTGCTGGGCCTGTTTCATTATGTTTCCCATGCCTTTCATGAATTTCCTCCCCTATAAAATCTTAACGTCTATGACCTTGCCATTGAATATTTCCAATGCGTCCGTAACCAACGGATGATTTAAAGCTTCCTGCTTCAATTGCCCGGCCTGGTTTTTTTTATGAAAGTCTTTATTCTTTTGTTTTTTACTAACCGTTATTACAATATCTATATCATTATCCAATAAATCACTAAAAGTTTTTTTTAGAATGGACATATTTTTTTGCCGCTTGATCATGTTGCTGTTAAAACCATTATCTGTAACTTCTATTTCAAGATTCTCTTTAGTAAGTTTTTTTAAAGTGCAGTTTGTCAAGTTTGCCGCAAGAGAAGGATGTTGTTTCGATATAATATCAACAACTTTTTTCCAGGTTTTGTTAAGGTCTTCTTCAGGATTAAAGGCAGCTGCAGGAGGTGGCTCTTTTGATATTTCCATATCCTCCGAACCGTTTGATGTCTCTTGTAAGCTTTTTATATTATTGTCAAATGTAGACATAGTTTCGGCAACACCGTAATCGGCCCGAGTTTCATGTATTTCGGTTCGCAGGCTGTCGAGCTTTTCTATGAGCATCTCAATCGGTAAGGCAGGTTTTATTTGAAAAATCTTGATTAAACTCATTTCCATAGCCAGTTTTGGGTTGGTAGAAAACCTTATTGTAGCCTCTTCTTTGAAAAGAAGGTCAAAAATTTGGTTTAAAAAAGAATGCGAAACATCCTTTACCTGTTTAAGCATCAGGTCAATCTCATGTGCAGGAAGATCCACTATCTTTGATGTTTTTTTCCCCATTTTAACAAGCAGCAGATTTCTAAAATGTTCAACAAGATTTGCATATAATTTTTTCATTTCATAGCCGCGATCGTAACTGGCATCCAAAATATTAAGAATCTCCGGGATATCCCTATTAAAAATTGCTCCTGAAATATCAAAAAGAGTTTTTCTGTCTATAAGTCCCAGTATATTTAATATTTGGTCATGTGTAATCGTCTCTTCGGAACAAGTCATTACCTGATCAAGAAGGCTTAAAGCGTCTCGCACGCTTCCTGCCGCCTCCCTGGCGATCAGGCCCAGGCCTTCTACATCTATTTTAAAACCTTCGCTATCGCAAATCATCTGCATGTGTTGCAAAATCGATTCTGTATTTATACGCCTGAAGTCATGTCGCCTGCATCGGGAAAGAATTGTTATTGGTATTTTATGAGGTTCGGTAGTAGCAAACATGAACATGATATGTGACGGAGGCTCTTCAAGTGTCTTTAAAAGCGCGTTAAAGGCGGATATGCTAAGCATGTGGACTTCATCTATAATATATATCTTGTACAGACTGTAGGCGGGCATATATTTTATATTTTCACGAAGTTCCCTTACTTGATCAACACTATTATTTGAAGCGCCGTCAATTTCAAATACGTCTACCGAACTTCCTGAAGTTATTTCATTACAGGATCTGCATTCATTGCATGGATTCGGAGTTGGTCCGTTTTTACAATTCATTGCCTTTGCCAGGATACGAGCAACGGTCGTTTTGCCGGTTCCCCTGGGGCCTGAAAACAGAATTGCATGTGCAACGCGATCCGATGAGATTGCATTGGCTAAAGTTTGTGTAACATGATCCTGTTTTATAACCTCATCAAAGGTTTGAGGCCGATACTTTCTTGCAAGAACTAGATATGACATTTTTAGTGATATTCCGTGTATTTCAGTGGTGAATTCTTGATTTGGCGGAGAGAGAGGGATTCGAACCCTCGGTGCCGCTTTTGGCAGCACACACGATTTCCAGTCGTGCTCCTTCAGCCAGCTCGGACATCTCTCCGTATTAACAATCTGTCATTTTTGAATCTGTATGTCTTAGTAACCTCTGTACAATGGATTTGTCAACCCCAGAATTCAAAACCTGGCAGGCAAATGAATGTCGTTTTAAGGATCATCCTGTTGGGGTTGAAACTTGTGCCTTGAAAAACTTTATTCAATTTGATATATAGATTAAAATACTCATGAATTTTCTCTTCTATCGCAAAATAATGATGGAAATAACCTGAAAATTACACTCTTGGCAAAAATCTATGTCCTATGACAGTTTCCCTGTTTCACCATAACTAGAAAGGAGGGCAAAAATGTTTATCTTATCACTACAGAAAATTAAAGCTTCAAAAATTTCCATGATGTTTATTTTTTTTGTTTTGTTTATTTTCTTCGTTGTAGGCTGTGCAAGCAAAACCCTAATAAATTCTAGACCAGAAGGAGCTGTAGTTTACATTGATAATGTGCGAAAAGGTATAACTCCATTAACATATTCTGATACAGCTATTGCAGGTTCGACAGTGCACCTTAAACTTGCAAAAGAGGGATATAGAGATTTTGAAACCACAATGAGAAAAAGCGAGTTTCAAGTCGGTCCTTGCATAGGTGGTGTTCTTGTTCTGTTCCCGTTTATTTGGTTGCTTGGCTACCCAAACGAACACGAATTTGAGCTTGAGAAACTTGATAAAAAGCAAAGTATGTTATTTTTACTTTCCCCTGATTTTGAATATAGTCGTTTTGGAACATAAAATCGCCGTTTAGTTAATATGAAATTTTAGGTATCTGGGTGAGGATATAACAACAATGGCCCTGTCGATTCCGTTTTCAATGCCTTCCAGAAGGGTCATGAGCAGCGCCCTCCCTGTTTTGCATAGGTGCGAAGCGGCGGAGCTGTGCCCAGATCAGCCTGAACAGCGTATTTTAATGCCTGCAGTTTTTCTACATCGGTTGCTTCATAACGAAGCCTTTGAACGGCAACCGATACCTCAACCACCAGTGTGCCAGTTCCCGGTTTGAGAATGGCGGCCTCTATGCTGTCAAGATTTGCCTGTGTATATGACATAGCCTTTAATACCCGTTAGTTTTCGTCCGGGTTAACCCTGTTGCCACCGCCCTTTGCGATGGGTTTTCCAGCCTTCTTTTTGGGCGGGCTCTGCCGTTTGTCTATGGCGGCAGTGTCCGATTCCCATATACATTCCTTATTTCTTTTTGCAGGCAGGCCGTCTTGCTGAATCATTCCCATTGCGGTTGATTCCGACACGCCAAGGTGCCTGCATATCTCATTTATTCCGATTAATTTGGCCATAATGGAAAACTCCTTTTTTTCTAATTTTATAAAATGAAATATTGTGGAATTTTAATTATAGGAATTGTAACATGGGTTTTTGGTTTTTTTTCAAACTACCGGAATCCGGGGGAATCTGAGGGATTTTGTGGCAAGGATGAGGGAATCCGGGGAACTTTAAGATTGACAGGGTTTTTGGGTTGAAGATTTAGGGTAGGGGATTTATGGTTTTAGAAGGGATTTTTTGGACAGGATTTTTAGGGATGATTGGGTAAAACAAGGTGAAACGTTTAAGAGAAATATCACACTATATTAGGAACTCGATAAACTGAAACAGATAGCATATATAAAAATGATAGGTTTCAATGTCATGATTTAACCATAAAGGTAAAAATGATATATCAAAAAACCGATTTTTTGCTTTTACTGGTTTTAGGAGCAGGAATAGCGATTGTAAAAAAAGTAGATGTAAATTATTTTATAAGTAGTTAAGATATTATTTAATCGCAACTCTTTGAATTGGATGGTTTTGGAAATTCGCATTTATTATAAGTTCCAGGTCTTACCACCCTCGCCACAATCTCAGTACTCTTACCATTGGATTGATAAGTAATTTTGACCTCCTTTGGATTTAGTCTCTTATATTTTATAGATGCAGATTTTGGCATTTTTCCTCCTTTATTTATTTGCCACTACTTCCGACCACTTATACATCATCGGATATAATGCTCCTGCAACGGCTCTTATCAATTCAGTATCGTACCTTTTATTAAAGACTTTTCTTGCCCCACTATCGATGCATAAAAATCCTATTAGCTTATCAATTTGTGGTGAAGGTTCGATTGGGTAAATAACTGCCCCTGTCGTACTCTTATAAGGAAGACTCCATGTTATATTCCTTATAATACCTCTAATTAAAGGGATTTGTATATCCCTTGGTTTGCCTCCGTACATATCAAAACTTGTGTTACTGTAGTTGTATTTACTTGGTAAATTATTGGCAAAATAAGTGCCACCTTTCGGTTTATTAATGGTTTCAAACATATCTAAAAAGTCGGAGTTTTGATCAAGCCAATGTACTGCACCTTCAGGATCAGCCTTTCCCTGAAGTGGTATAGTTAAAGTGGACACTCCGAAAAGCATGTTATAAGAATAAACTT
>CAZLRK010000122.1:0-11424 GCA_964561845.1 uncultured Desulfobacterales bacterium
AGAGACCTTTGAAAAATGCTCAATTTTGTTCAAGTTCAAGGCAGGCTCAAATTTTAACCACAGGCATACATTGAGTATTTCGAGGATTAAAATTTGAGCCTAACACAGAAATTGGGCAAAAGGGGGCGTTTTGCAAAGGTCTCTTTAAAAGAGTGCGCTGTAGATCGTGGTATCAGGAAGGAAGATATACTTAAGGATAAAGAATCCTATGGTAAATATTATGGCGAAATAAGTATTTTTTTCACTCTTAATCGCCTTAACTATGCTGGGATCGATAAGATTATCAGTATCGATATTACCCGGACCCAGTGGAAGCCAGCGCGGAACAGACTCTGTATAGGACTTATAAAAGGAACCAAATTTATTTCGAAGATTTTCTTCCTCGTAAAGAACAATGAAATGATACTGAATCGCAAACAGGACGATAAAAATCGGAATAAACCACCAAATGCCGGCAATAACAACCGCTCCGAAACTGAGTATAAAGTTGCCAACGTAGAGAGGATTTCGCATACGGCCGAAAGGTCCCGATTGTATAAGCTTTCCGGTGCTGTCGGATCTGGTGCGAGAGACTCCTCCGATATAGCTGATCCCCCAGAACCTTATAGCCTCGCCTAATATCATAAATACCAGCCCTACAGCAATCGTTGCCGGACTTGGCATTGCCAGAAACAATGCGAAAATAATAAACAGCACAGGTGTATATTCCCTGCGCTTAAAAAGCCAGCGTCCAAACTTCACCGCCCAGCGTGAGCCAGAGAATTTTTGTTCCTTGGGCTTTATCTCTTTGATACTCATAAAAATCAATCAACCTCCTTGTGATCAAAACTTATATGTAATAAACATACCTGTTTGGTTATCATTAATTATTGGTAATATGGAAATATTTTTTCCCTTTTTGCTGTCATGTAAATGAATAATTGCTTTGGCAGTAAAATAACTAAGAGCTGATCCGAAAAACACGTCTGAAGCCCAATGATCATCAGTATTAACCCTTGAGAAAGCAGAAAGAGTAGCAAGACTATAAGCAAGCGGCGGAATGAGTTTGTAGTTATTATACTCAGAGGCTATGACCGTTGCTATTGAAAATGCAGTTTGAGAATGACCTGAAGGAAATGACAGATTGGAAGTGGAGAGACTTGGGCCATCCCATCTGTAGGCCGATTCATCAGAACCGGGCCTATGCCTGTGCCCTGTAAATTTGATAGCCTGAACGAAAGCGCCGGAAACAATAAAACTTTCCAGACTTAGTAAAGTAGTTCTTAAGGCTTTCATGTTTTTTGTATAATGGCCATAAACATAGAACATGCCCAGGGGCGGAAGAGTATATCGGCCATCTCCGAGCACTTCCATAATATTTGCCATACCATCACTTGTATCGTTACGGTTGTCCTGTACAAAATCCCGGATATCTTCGTCAAAGATATAAAAACAGAAGGTAGCACCGGTCGCCATCGTTACCGCCAGCCAGTGAGAACCCTGCCATCTTAATGGTGAGGTAATAATGTTTTTTGTGTCCGAAATATATCTTTTCCAATACTCCTTATCGGTTATATGTGCACTTTTTTCACTGTGTTTTCCTTCAGTCTCGATTGTATCATTGGATTTAACAGATGATAATATCGTTTCATACGGCTGTGCTAAAGATGTATTTACAATACCAAAGGCCAGTAAAATCAGGGCGATTAGTTTCTTGGTTCTTAAATTTGTAATTTTTGTGGAAAAAAAAATTCGCATGATAACTGTGCGCTCTAAGTTATTGGTTATTTGTTATTCGTTAATGGGATTATGAAAATCGATCTTCAATAATCGATTTTAAACTAATAACTAATAACGATTAACTTTTCTCTCCAGGCTTAGTCTCTATATGAGCCGGAGGCCGACCCGCCCGGGTTAAGCTATTACCACCCGATTCTAATCCTGCAACTTTTTCGCTAATTCTGCCACCCTCCGGCCAAGCTTAATCCCATTTTCTATAATACTATTGTCAGGCTCACCCACACAAGCTACACCGTAGTGTCCGGTAGCCGCCATGGGATCGCCTACAATGATCATGCCGTAAATCAAGAGGGCATGAAAAATAGACATCATGGTCGTTTCTTTGCCTCCTGATGGATCCCCGGAAGTGGCAAAAGCCGCACCGACTTTGCCCTCCATTTTCCTGCGTACTCCCACATAGTCATCAAATATTTTCTTAAGCTGAGCTGCCATTCCCCCGAAATAGACCGGTGATCCCGCAATAATACCATCAGAGTTTATAAAATCATCTTTAGATACTTCGTCGGTTCTTTTTAAAAGTGCATTTGCTTCTTCAACCTCTTCAACACCCTTTTGAATTGCATCAGCCAACTTTCTGGTATTTCCGCCTTTTGAGTAGTAAAGAATTAATATTTGCATTTCAAAATCTCCTTTGTTTCATTTATCTTTTCAGATGTCATAGTTATTGCCCACATAGTGCAATTTTATTAAAGTGGTTAAAAGGGAAATTATTTATTGCAAAAAGTATTATAAGTTTATTATGATTGTCAAGGGTGAAGCATTTTTCAAAGGTCTCAAAATAACAACTTAACTACTCAACAACTCAACAACTCAACAACTCAACTATGTTTGAACATGAAAGGATGACAAAATGAAGATTATAGTAGGAATAGATGGTTCCAATTCATCTAAGGAGGCTTTGAGTTTATCAAAAGAGCGTGCTAAGACTTTTAATGCCGCAATTGAACTGGTAACTTCCATGGAAAAGGGTAAAGAGTCTCAATATAAGGAGATCGAACAGGCTGAAAATGATCTTGAAAATGGAAAAAAACTTTTCGAAAAGGATGGGATTTCCTGTAATACACACCTCTTGATTCGCGGCATGCATCCTGGAGAAGATATTGTTGAGTTTGCTAAAAAAAATGAAGCCGATGAAATTATAATCGGTGTTAGAAGAAGGTCAAAAGTAGGGAAATTGGTGTTCGGTTCCACCGCACAATATGTGATCTTAAATGCTCATTGCCCCGTTGTTACGGTAAAGTGAGAAATAGTTGAGTGGTTGAGTGGTTAAGTCGTTGAGTCGTTGGGTAGGAAATTCAGTGGAAATTCGCTTCGCTGAAATTCAGTTGAAATTCGCTGTTCAAAGGTTCAGGGTTCTAGGTTCCAGAGGTTCAGGGTTCAGAGGTTCACGGTTAAAAAACCAAAAAACAAAATCATTTACCTTGGTACCTGATCACCGATTACCGGTCACCGATTTCTGACCTCTGAGGTTCTGTGGATCTGAGGTTCTGACCTCCGACCTCTGACTTCTGACATCTAATCACCGATCACCTGATCACTCCAACAATTATATCCCGTGAACGGTTACTATAAATCTTTTCCTACTCAACCACTCAACGACTTAACCACTCAACTATATTTCCACCGAACTATCTTTCAGCCATGTTTCAAGGCGGCGAAGCCCTTCTTCAATTGAAACGGTGGGCTTATATCCAAGATCCCTTTTGGCAGCGCTTATGTCAAACCAGTGGGATGTAGAAAGTATGTTTGCAGAATAACGTGTAATATACGGTTCGCTGCTAATACGGAATATTTTATAGATAAGTTCAAAGACGGCTCCGATCAGCCAGGCAATTCTTTTGGGGACAGATCGTTTTACAGGGGGATAGCCCGCTGCCTTTAAAATATTGTTTATCATGTCCCATAAGGGCACTGGCTTATCCTGACTAATGAAATAAATATTTCCTGAAAGTTTAGGATTCTCATCAAGTTTGTCTGCCGCAAGAAGATGGGCTCTTGCCGCATCATCTATGTAAATCGTATCTATAAGATTTTTACCATTTCCAATTATTCTTAGTCGCTTCGCCCTTGCGAGAATTCTTGGTAACGCATTGTCTCGGGGGCCCCATATTAAATGAGGCCTCAATATGATCGTCCTTAATTTGTTGCTTGAAGCGGTTACCACACTTTGCTCGGCAAGCGCTTTGGTCTTTGGATAGTGGGCAGGAAAATTTTCAGGGTAGGGGACGGATTCGTCTACACCTTCCATGTCAGCCTCGTCAAAGATGACATTAGGCGAACTGGTATAAACAAGTCTTGAAATGTTTTGCATCTTACAAGTATCAATAACATTTTGAGTTCCGATAACATTAGTTCTATAATAATCTTCATAATTCCCCAAAACACCAAATTTTGCTGCTACGTGAAAGACAATGTCAACATCCCTGCATGCGTTTTCAATAGCGGATTTGTCACTTATATCTCCTTGAAACTGTTCGATCCCTATGGAGTCAAGTTCCGGGTAAAAGCTTCTAGAGAAGCTGCGGACTATGTCGCCCCTTTTAGCCAGTTGCCTGACGATTGCCCCCCCAAGGAAACCGCCGCCTCCGGTGACAAGAACTTTGCACGGTTTTTCTTGTTTATCTGATGCTTTTGTTTTCATACAGACATCGTCAAATAGTTGAGTGGTTAAGTGGTTGAGTAGAAAATTCAATGGAAATTCAGTAGAAATTCGATAATTTAGACATTGTTAAGTAGTTGAGTAGTTGAGTAGGAAATTCAATAGAAAATCAGTAGAAATTTTGAACCCCTGACCTCCGACTCAACCACTTAACTGCTCAACCACTTAACTAAACCCGGCTTCATAAATAATGCCCACAATAACGCAATTACACCTGCAAGAACAAAAAGAGTTTCGACCAGAAACTCAAGTCTTATACCCGGGAGTATTGATCCTCGTTCATGAATTAAAAGAACTATAAGCATAAAAATCGGGCAAATGATAACTGCAAAACCAAGGCTTGTGATCAGGTGAAACGAACTGGAAAAAAATAAAATAACAATAAGGCTTATCAGAATACCCTTTAAAAGGCGCAAGGATCGCTCTTTCCCGAGAAGTATAGGAATCGTCTCTTTGCCAATTAGACGATCGCCTTGCATATCAAGAATATCGAAAAATGCTGTTCGAACAAACACCATTCCTGTAACCCAGATAAATATCAGACCAGTTTTAAGATCGAACTTTCCATATACGGATAAATAAGGAAAAACAGAAGAGACAATACCCCATGCCAAAGCAATCAGGACTGTTTTTGAACCGGGTATATCTCTGATACTATGATAATTACTTCTGGTAAAACCCCCAGGAATAATTTTTTTATTGTAAGAAAGTCCCATCAGACTCATAATAAGCAAGATAAGAAAAGGAACCGGTCCCACGGTGTATGCTGTAACCAGACCCGCACCGCCTGCACTTACAGCAAGAAGTGTCAAGAGATTGTAATGCTTCTGATAAAAAGAAGCCCTGTATGGATCGTTATAAGTATCTGCGATTCTACCTATCAGATGGTTAAGAGTATGCATTGAAAGGACATAAAGCATTGATATTAACATATATGGGAAGATATTGTTAATTCCGAGAAGCTTTAATGAGGAATAGCACAGGCATCCTGCACCAATAGACACATAGATATTGGTTAGAAGAAGAGAGCGTCGCAAGGTAAAAAAAAATTTGCGCCAAACTTGTTTTTTTCTGAAAGGCAAGGTCTCGAGGGCCCGGTAAACTCTTTTTATCATCCAATTGGGGGTGGAAGCGCCTGCAGTTATAGCAATATTTTGAATATCTTCAAAGGCATTAACATCCAGTTCCGATTCCGATTCAATTTGATACGCTGTTATTCCGGCTTGATTGGCCGTGTTGGTAAGCCTTTGCGTGTTTCCACTATTGCGACCACCTACTACTATTATTGCATCGACCAACTTTGCAAGACGGTTAACTTCGGTTTGTCTCCTTTCTGTTGAGTCGCAAATGGTATTAAAGATTTTATAGTGAGGGAAATTTTTATTTGTCCACTCTTTTATTGATTCAAAAAATTGTGTGTTTTGGGTGGTTTGAGCAACAATTATCGCTTTGTTAAATTCCGGAAGGGTATCAAGATCTTTGATGTTTCCGACCACAAATCCTTTTTTTTCCGCAAATCCAAGCAAACCGATGACTTCCGGGTGATCCTTGTCTCCGATAATTATAGATGCATAGCCTTTTTCAGTGTATTGCTTTATAATGGTCTGAACCTTAACGACTCGTGGGCATGTGGCGTCTACAACTGAAAATCCGGCTTTTTTCAGTTTTTGACTTGTTTCCGGGGAAACCCCGTGGGCTCTAATCAGAACTGTACCCGACCCTTGATCCGGAATATTGTTTAAGACAGATATTCCTTTTTCTTTTAAAAGATTCAGGACGTGAGAATTATGAATAAGGGGCCCGTAAGTAAAGATAGGGTTTATATATTTACTATTTGCATCCAGAGCCATTTCAACGGCTCTTCGCACACCCATGCAAAAGCCCGCCGTCTTTGCTAAGATTATTTTCATTGAATTAAATTAGACAGGATTTACAGGATTAACATGATCTTTTAAGTATAAAGTAAATTGTATTAAAATCATGTTTATCCTGTTATCCCGTCAAATATTTTTCCGCAGTTGAACTATTACGATTTTAAATAGACTTTATGATCTACCAGAGAAAGGGAATGTATTCGAGCATTTAAAAATTTCTGGTCCCCGAATATATTTATCAATTTTATGCCGTCACCTTCAGGTTCGACAGTATCCACACCTTCCATGATCAACTTTTTTTCCTCTCCTTCAATTAAGTATGCATTTGCTTCACACATAGTTTTTTCTCCCATTTGCGATTGTTATTAATTGATGTGTTTCTCAATAAGCTCCTCAACAAGGTGCGGAAGCGGGATTGAGGGCATTCCAACTATCTTGATATTTTCCTGGGAAAGTGGCAAAAGGAGTTTTTGTGCAGTACTGCTTGCTACAGCCTCCGCCATTTTGGACGTTATCTCACCCGTCATGGCGTGAGATATGATGATACTTATGGGCCCTATAATAATATCAACATTTTTTACAGTTTGAACAATTGCATTTTCTCCTGAGGCGCCTCGGTTGGCTTTTGCCTTTAGCATTTGGGCAGTTGCAATTGCATTCGTGCCCAGGGCAATGATTTCAACTGTTTCTTGTAATGCATCTTTGAGTTTTTTAATAACGGCGCTGCCAATACCGCCACCTTGTCCGTCAATTACACATATCCTCTTCATAATTTCCTCAATACAGATCTTGTTAAGTCGTTGAGTTGTTGAGTGGTTAAGTAGTTGAGTCGGAGGTCAGAAATCAGAGATCGGAGATCGGAGATCAGAAGCCAGAGGTTCAAAATTTCTACTGATTTTCTATTGAATTTCCATCGAATTTCCTACTCAACAACTCAACTACTTAACAATGTCTGAACTTCTGTTCAATCACTCAACCACTCAACTATTTAAAGTTTTTGTATTTTA
Source organism: uncultured Desulfobacterales bacterium (assembly GCA_964561845.1). GTDB lineage: Bacteria > Desulfobacterota > Desulfobacteria > Desulfobacterales > JAUVVS01 > JAUVVS01. The sequence goes on from CAZLRK010000122.1 coordinate 7,320, forward strand.
ATCCTGCTTCTTCGGTCTTTTTTTGAAAGACGTCTGCTGGGACCTTTCTTTTTTGTAGTTGGGATCCAGCCGCCCTCATCTTCATTTACAATAATTCCTTTTGTATCCACATATCCAGCCATTTTTAACTTTTCTTCAAACTCATTGGAGCTTATTGTTGCTGAACCCTGTGATGAAGCAAAATTGGTGACATCTCTGTCAGAGCTTACAACTAAAGCTTTTTCCTTTTCTTGGGATGTCATCCTTTTTATTACAGTGTCGGCCGATTCTCCACCATGTGAAAACTTTATTTCCACGCCTTTTATTCGATCTCTTTGCAAAAAAGATGGGGAAGTCAGTCCGTCAAAGACTACCGTTATTTTGTGGGGTTTTATCCTTTTATATGATGCAAGAATATCAACAAGAGCTTCTCTGCCCAATTGTATATCCTGGCTATCAATGCTGCTTAACATATTTGATTTGCGAATCAAATTATAGCCATCAATAATAATATGAAGAGACATAAAATAATTTAAGATTGAAGATTTAAGATTGAAGGAATCTCTCAATTGAATATTTTCGATTGAATATTCAATTGCAAGGGCGAAGCGACTTCATTAAATCTAAAATCATCAATCTGCGATCTACAATCGTAGGAGTTCTATCAGGCGATCCAGATCATCGTTATTATAAAATTCTATTTCTACTTTTCCTTTTTTCCCGCGTCTTTTGATTTTAACCTTAGTACCCAGTTGTCGGGAAAGCTCATCAGCAAGGTCTGAAAAATATATTTCATCCGAGTTCGGTTGGAACGCTTTAGTTTTTTTCTTTCCTTCCTTTAAGTGTTTAATTAGGTTTTCTGTTTCTCTGACGGATAACTTCCCCGAAACAATAGCACGCCATACTTTGTTCTGTAAGGCGGGTGTATCAGCTCCAAGTAAAGCCTTAGCATGTCCCATGCTTAATGTGCCATCCATAATATCGGATTTTATGTTTTGAGGCAGTTGAGGAAGCCGTAGAAAATTTGCTACAGCAGGCCTGCTTTTTCCGACACGCTCTGCAATTTGTTCTTGAGTAAGATTGAATTTCGAAATAAGACGTTGATAAGCTCTGGCTTCCTCCATGGGATTTAAGTTTTCACGCTGTATGTTTTCAACAATAGATATCTCTAACATTTTTTCATCAGAAATATCTTTGATTATTACAGGAACTTGATTTAGCCCTGCCAGTTTTGCAGCACGGAGACGTCTCTCGCCAGCTATGAGTTCATAATTGTTACCGTCCTTTCTGAGCAACAAGGGTTGAATTATTCCCTGCTCTTTAATTGATCTGCTTAGCTCCATCATCTCATCTTCAGAAAATCGATCTCGAGGCTGATATCGATTTGGATGGATCAATGAAATATCGCATTGGAAATAATCTTCTGATTTTCCTTCAATGGGTCCAAGATCAGGGATAAGCGCATCTAGGCCCTTTCCAAGGGCTATTTTTTTTCGTTTTTTTTGGCCCGGTTTTGATAGGTTTTCAAATTTTCCTTTTTGCATCGTTTACCTGCTGCACTTGAATTGAAAGTTATCTGTTATTCGTTATTCGTTACTCGGGCGAATACAAGTTCGTTCGCTGTTATTTAGTAGAAATTCAATTGAATTTCATACTCAACCACTTAACTATTTGACGATGTCTGAAGTTGAGCGTTATTCATTATTTCCTTAGCCAAAGCAAAATAGCTTTTTGCTCCTGAAGAAGTAGCATCATAAAATAATATAGGTTTTCCAAAACTTGGCGCTTCACTAAGGCGCACATTTCTAGGGACAACGGTTTTGAACACAAGATCTTTAAAATAATTTTCAGTATTTTCAGCAACCTGGTATGATAGATTTGTTCTCTTATCAAACATGGTAAGGAGTATGCCGGCAATTGCAAGATTCGGATTTAGACGTTGCTTTATACGTTTGAAGGTTTCCAGGAGTTGGCCAAGCCCCTCTAGTGCGTAAAATTCGCACTGAAGAGGAATCAGCAAAAAGTCGGCCGCCGTCATAGCGTTGATGGTTAAGAGGCTCAAGGAAGGTGGGCAGTCTATTAAAATATAATCAAATGAAGATTTAATAGCGTTTAACATGTGTTTCAATACTTTTTCGCGTTTAAAATCCGACATCATCTCAACTTCAAATCCGATTAAGTCAGTGTTAGAGGGAATTACTTTTAAAGTTTTTATTTCGCTGTCTACAATAAGTTTCTCAACAGCAACTTCCCCAATCATTCCTTGATATAAAGTTCTTTCAATAATGGCTTTGTCAAGTCCGATTCCTGTGGTGGCATTTGCCTGTGGATCACAATCAACAAGAAGTGTTCTTTTTTCGGAAACAGCCAAAGCGGCTGACAGGTTGATTGCAGTAGTCGTTTTACCTACACCGCCTTTTTGGTTGGCTATGCATAGAATTTGTGTCATAATAAAAAACCTACCATAAAATTGGTTTTTTTAAAAGAATATAAAAAATAGACCTATGAAATATAATAAAGTTCCCTGCTGCAAGCAGCAGGGTATCAAAACGGAATTCGCTGAAGCGACTCGACTGAGCTCGCCGAAGTCCAACCCGCCTTCGCTCTTCGAGCTACGGCGCGTTCACCTCGCCATTCATCCCTGTAGCAAGCTACAGGGTATTCTGGCGAAGGCGAATAAAATATTTTTAATAATCTGTACTCTTTTTATTTTAGTAGCTGGAATACCTTTCCCAAAAGGGGTTCATGCCGTTACGGTCAAACAGGAAGAAGAACTGTCACGCGAGTTCATGAAAGTAGTGTTAAAAAATGTAAGACTAATTGATGATCATGTCATTGTCAACTATGTGAACAGAATAGGTAAAAAGATTATTTCCAATATGCCGCCCCAGCCATTTTCCTATCGTTTTTATATTATAAAAGAAGATGCTTATAATGCTTTTGCAAGTCCGGCAGGTCATATATTTATTAACAGCGGGTTGTTTGAGGCAATGGAAAACGAAGAAGAACTGGCAGGAATTCTTTCCCATGAAATAGCCCACGTTATATGTCGCCATATCTCTAAAAAAATTGAAAGATCAAAAAAAATCGGTATCGCTACACTTGCCGGCGTTGCAGCAGGTATCTTTCTTGGTGCCGGAGGAGCGGCAACAGCAGGTAACGCGTTAGTCATTGGATCTATGGCCGCGGGGCAATCTGCCACACTGGCTTACAGTAGAGAAGAGGAAATACAGGCGGATCAGATAGGCCTGGAATATCTTACAAAAGCGGGATATGATGGTAAAGGCCTTCTAATGATTCTTAATAAAATACGTGGTAAACAATGGTTTGATGCAAATCAAATTCCCACTTATTTAAGAACCCATCCTGCTGTAGAAGATCGTATTGCCTATATTGATACATGGCTTGAAAAGAATCAGATGTCACCTAAAAATATTGATCCATATGAGTTTAAACTTGCACATACCAGGCTTCTTGCAAAGTATGGAGATGAAAATATAGCTTTAAGAAAGCTTAAATCAAAGATCGATAATAATCCGGAAAATTCCATGGCCTATTATGGTTACGGGTTGATATTAGCAAGAACCGGTAATTATTCAGAAGCAGTTATGCACTTACAAAACGCATTAGAAAAAAATGCATTTGATCCTTTTATTTTAATAGATCTGGGAAGAATCTATTTTCTAACCGGCAGATACCAAGAAGCATTAAACAGTCTGGAAAGCGCAGTGAGCATTGTACCGGATGCTCTTGAAGGGCTTTTTATTCTTGGTCGCACTCAAATGGAACTCGGAAAAATTATTAAAGCTGCAAATTTATTTGAAAAGATTATTAAAAGAAATCCTAATTATACGCAGGCTTATTATTTCCTTGCCAAGACCTATAACAGCCGGGGCAGAAAGACAGAAACCCACTATTTTTTAGGCATATATTATAACAAAAAGGGGGAATTCAAAAACGCTATGATCCACCTGGAAAGGGCGTTAAAAAATATTAATGATCCGGATAAAGAACGAAAAATAAAACAAATGATAAAGGAAATAAGAAAAAAGATGAGAGGGAGCAGGCAAGTTCGTAAAAAGCTACAATATGCCGTTTTACGACACTGTAACCGAAAATAACTTTT
>CAZLRK010000123.1:0-11333 GCA_964561845.1 uncultured Desulfobacterales bacterium
TTAATAGAATATGTTGCATTCAGATTTACGCCGGGTCAGGAGCCCTGAAATTAGCTGGACGAAGGATGCCAAGTCACGATCTAAAGCTATACCCAGAGAGGATATTTTCTGGATTAAGGAAATGACTGGAAGCTATCGAAAGTGGCGAACCATAAGATCAAATATTAGGAAATTAGAAGAAGAATTAAGGGTTTTGATCGATAAATTGGAAGATGATATTATTAAGAAGACAGAAAAATTAAGAAAATATTTTTGATAAAAAACGTACTTAAAACATCCGAAAGTCAGTTAGGTATGTCTGATGCAAAAAATGTAAAATGAAAAATTCCATAATTTTAATGATTTACAATTGAAAAAGTCGTAAAAAGTCAATTTTTTATGTGCGGAAAGTGGGATATAATATTGAGACCTTTGCAAATTTACTGGACTTCTATCACATTAAAAAGGCGGTGCATCTATGTCTAATCGAGTTTGTCCTTCTTGGTTGGGATGTTTTTTAATAAACCCTTTAAGGAAATTTATTGAGAACCCGGACAAGATTTTAGGACCGTTTGTTCATGAGGAGATGACCGTTCTTGAACCCGGTTGCGGCATGGGTTATTTTACTTTGCCTTTAGCGCGGATGGTCGGATCAAATGGCAGGGTAGTGGCATTGGATATCCAGACCAAGATGTTATCGGCTTTGGAGCGTAGAGCCGGAAAAGCCGGGCTTTTGGACAAAATAGAGCTTCGCCTGATTGAATCCGAAACCCTTGGCATAGAGGATCTTTCAGAAAAGGTTGACTTTGCCGCAGCTATTCATGTGGTACATGAAGTACCCGATCAATCTTCTTTCTTTACCGATGTTTGGAAGGCCTTAAAACCCGGATGTAAATTTCTTGTTATCGAGCCAAAGGGTCATGTCTCTAACGATCAGTTTAAAGAAAGTGTTTCCGTTGCCGAAAAAGTTGGTTTTCAAAAAGACCCTTTATCGATAAAGATAAGTGGTCGGATAGCCTTACTATCCAAATAGGACACCTGTTTTACATTATCCCAATCCCCATAGGTGGGATCTTCGACATTCCGACACTCCATTAACCCAAAATTCATTAATTATTCACAATTATCAATTGATTATTAATTGTTAACTAAAGAGTGTGGTGAACTTAGCAGAATCGTAAGTTAAAGTGAGAAGACAGCTCAGATACGCAGGAAAAAATAATTAATATTTTTTCTTGACAAACATTTCTTGTTCAAATATAAACTGAACATTCAGTTAATAATCTTTTTACTAAGTACACGTATTCTTAAATACGGTATCGTATTATAATTGGATAATTTATAATCACCGCTGAGACGCAGAGGTCGCAGAGAATTTGTTCTTTTTTGCTTTCCGCTGAGAGGGCGGAAAGCAAAAACATGCATCCCTGTGGGACAAAGAAATAACTACTTATATATCAATACAATATTACTTTTTAATGCTTGAGCTATTTTCTTTTGCCGTCCCCTCAACGGCAAAAGAAATAATATTTAACTCTGCGGCCTTTGCGTCTCAAGCGAAGCGGGCGGTGAAACAATATAAAAAAATACGTCATCGAAACTTACGAATTAGAATACCAATAATTGAATCCATGCGAAAAAACCTAAATGCAGAAATAAGAAAGCCCGAGATACTCGAAAATTATTATCAGGTTATTATTCAAGAGGGTATTGAGGGGACGTCCATCGGTAAGATTGCAAAACGGATGAATATCCATCCCAGCCTGATTATCCATTATTTTAAAACAAAAGAAAATATGACCGTAGAGCTGGTAGATTTGCTTATTGAAAAGTATGAGGCGCCTGAATTTCTTCAGTTCGACCATATTAAAGATGTAAAACAGCGATTTAATGCGCTGATGGATACTATTTTTTCTTTTGAATGGTCAAGGACGGTGGATCCGGGCGTACATTTTGGCTTTTATTACCTTAGTTTCAGAAATCCGAAAATACAAAAACGCTTTAAAAAAATGATTAAGCGTTTCAGGGATTATCTGATTGGTGAATTGGACCAATTCAAAAAAGAAGGGATAATAAAAGTAAAGGACACACAAATGGCGGCGGACATGATTGTAACTTTGATGGAAGGTCTGGAATTTCATGCGCATTTTCTAACTGAAGGTCAGCCGTTTGAACATTTTGCCCATGCTGCAAAGAAATTGGCAGTTACTATATTAAGAGGGGAGAATAAGAATGCGTGATTTTGAAGACGATTATGCAAGCGATTATAAGGGAAGAGACATAAATACGGCCCTGGAAGAGGCCAAGCAGATGGTAACCACCATCTTGGATCCTCCTGAAAAGACCCCACTTGAGGTTCGTGAGGAAATTGCCTTAAAGACGGTCCGTAATTTCCGAGATCATATTAACAAGGGTTTTTTGGATTACAGAAAATCCGTAACCGAGGCGACCAATTTCGCAATAACTGAGTGGACAGGTGAAGGTTCTGTTCTTGTTGATGCTCTGGACCGTAAATTCTTAGATCTTTTAGGCGCTTTTGGGCTTTATTCCTATGGAATTCGCCATCCTAAGATTATTGCGGCGGTCAAGGCCCAGTTGGACCGGTCACCCCAGTATAGTCAGGAGATGCTCGATCCGTTGCGGGCTCAGCTTGCCAGGATTCTTGCTCTCCTTACTCCGGGGAAGATACAATACGGCTTTTTTTCCAACTCCGGTACGGAAGCAGTTGAAGGAGGAATGAAGCTGGCCAAACTTTACACCGGGAGAAAGGGTTTTGTTGCCATGTTAAAGGGCTTTCACGGCAAGACCCTGGGATCACTTTCTCTCATGGGGAAAAAAATATTTCGAAAACCTCTTTTGCCTCTGTTGGATGGTGTAAGGCATGTTCCTTTCGGCGATGCGGATGCGGTGGAGCAGGTTTTGGCGGCCGCTAAGGCCGTGGGTGATGACATAGCTGCCGTGGTGGCAGAACCTGTCCAGGGTGAAGCCGGCGCCGTGGTGCCGCCGGATGATTACTGGCCGCGCCTGCGGGAAATCTGTAATCATTACGGCGTTCTTCTTATCGCCGATGAAGTCCAAACCGGAATGGGCCGAACCGGCGAGATATTTGGTGTAGACCACTGGAACGTTGCCCCGGATATTATCTGCCTCGGCAAAGCCCTGGGCGGCGGAGTTGTTCCAATGTCGGCCTTTTTGTCAACAGCTAAAATTTGGAAATGCATGGAGCCCAATCCATTCATGCATACGACAACCACAGGAGGCAACCCTCTGGCCTGTGCTTCCGCCTTAGCGGCCATTACCGTTCTTCTGGAAGAAGATCTGGCCGGACAGGCCAAGGCAAAAGGTGAATACGTGATGAGTCAGTTGAGGCAGCTCCAGGACAGGTATCCCGGTGTTTTGGCTGAGATTCGCGGGTTGGGGTTGTTAATCGGTATGGAGTTTCCCACCGACGGGATAGGCTACAAAGTTGCGTCAGGCCTTTTTTCACGAGGAGTGCTGACAGCGGGAACTTTGACCAATGCAAAGAATATCCGTTTTGAACCTGCCCTTAATATTCCTCAAGAGATTTTGGACGAAATACTTAATCGAATAGAAGACGTTTTCAAGACGATTGAACTGCCCAGGAGGGTCGAACCGATGAATCTTTATGCCGGTCAGGTATTGCATGTGGACCTAACCAGGAAAAAGATACAGAGCAAATCGATTAACCGGGAATGGCAGAAGGATTACATTGGAGGCTGGGGCCTTGGAGTGAGGTATTTATATGACCTTGTTGATCCCGGGACAGATCCTCTATCACCGGATAATGCCATTGTTATAATGACCGGCCCTTTATGCGGAACACTAGCGCCAACAGCTTCGCGCACCTGTCTTATTTCCAAATCACCACTTACCGGCACTATTTTTGAGTCTAATATCGGCGGCGCTTTTGGCCCGGAACTTAAATTTGCAGGATATGACGGAATAATTATCACCGGTGAGGCGGATAGTCCCGTGTATCTGCGGATTGAGGATGACAAAGTAAGTCTTGAAGATGCTGATTCAATATGGGGAAATGGTATCTTTGAGACTGAAAAATTGCTTGGCGATGCAATGGGTCGTGGCGTCAAGAGTCTTTCCATCGGGCCGGCAGGTGAAAACAGAATTCCTTATGCTTGTATAGGTTCTGAAGCTTATCGTCAAATGGGGCGGGGAGGAGCAGGTGCTCTTTTTGGCTTAAAGAAGCTTAAAGCCATTGCCTGCAAAGGAACCGGCGGAGTTCAGGTGGCTGATATGGGCACATTCTGGGAGAAGGTATCAAATGCCAAGGAATCGAATTTATTGACAGAGGTCAACCTTTGGGCCCAAAGTGAAGGCACCCCGATGTTGATTGATGTAACTAACGCAATAGGAATTCACCCAACTCGAAACTATACATTGGGAGTTAATCCAAACCGTCATAGCCTGGATTCAGAAGCCGTCAACTCGATCAAGATTGGAGATAGGGCATGCGCCTCATGCCCTCTGGGTTGTGGTAATTTTACATCGGTAAATGGCGTCCAGATGGAGGGACCCGAATATGAGACGCTGTGTTTGGCGGGCTCTAACTGCGAAATTAATGATCTGGAGCAGGTAATGCGCTTTAACCGCATATGTGACGATCTTGGCCTGGACACCATGTCAACCGGCGCTACCATAGGACTGGCAATGGATCTGAGCGAATCTGGAGTTCATGATTTCGGACTAAGGTTTGGGCATGCTGATGAATATTTGGCTGTGGTTGAAGAGATTGCCGGATTATCAACAGATCGGGGCCGGGATATGGCTCTTGGATCAGCCAAACTTGCAGCTAAATATGAGGCGCACGACGAGGCGGCACATGTAAAGGGTCTCGAGATACCCGCGTACGATCCGAGAGGCAGTTACGGTATGGGACTTGCGTATGCTACAAGTGAGCGGGGCGCGTGCCATTTGAGGGCTTTTCCCATATATGCGGACGATCCGTTCAAGCTGAATGCCATGGCTAAAGATGTAATCGAGGGGCAAAACAGTAATGCCGTTAAATGGTCCATGTGTTTTTGCGATTTTTGGGGATCCATAGACACGAAGATCATGGCCGAGCTGTTGACAGCCGGTTTTGATAGGCAGATTTCGGCGGAGGACCTGGACAAAGCGGGCGAGCGGATCTGGAACTTGATACGGCTTTATAACTACAAGGCCGGCTTTACCGCTGCAGACGATGTGCTGTCTGAAAAAATGACGAAAAAGGCTCTAAAAAACGGGCCGCACGAAGGTCGTGTTTTAAGTAAAGAGGACCTGGAGGATATGAAGGCGCTTTATTATCACCTCCGGGGCTGGGATGAGGAAGGCAAACCGGGAGAAACAAAACTGCGGGAACTGGGGCTACAGAACCTTTAATATACTTTCAATTACAGACATCGTCAAAACAACTATTTAGTGTCTGAACGAAAAGTACTAGATTTCTTGGAAAGTCCCACTTTTGTCATAAGTGGTAGTTTAAACAAAGAGACATTAATCATTCACAATTAACAATTGATTATTAATTGTTAACTAAAGAGTGTGGTCAAACTTTGCAGAATCATGAGTGTAAGCGTGAAGACAGCTCAAAGACGCAGGAAAAAATATTCAATTATCAATTGTTAATAATTAATTGCTAAGTTGGCGCTTACTATAACTTTTTGAGAAGTTACTACTTAACTAATTATCTACTCAACGACTTAACTAACTCGAATGGAGGATATAAATGGAAAAGCATCTACTTGCCATACCAAATCGCTGCACGGGGTGTAATCGCTGTGTTTACGCGTGTGCCGCGGTTAAAGAAGGGGTGTTCATGCCTTCAAAGGCACGTATAAGGATAAATAATTTTCCTCTTGAGGGCTATTCGGTGCCCAGCATATGTTTTCAGTGTCCAAAGCCTGATTGTGAGAAAGCCTGCAAAGAGGAGGCCATTTTTAAGAACGAGCGTGAAGTGGTGGCTATAGACGTTTCAAGATGCAATGGTTGCGGTGACTGTGTTTCGGCCTGTTCATACGGCATGATAGAGCAGTATGGGTCGGGAATAGCGTTTAAATGCGATCTTTGCGGGGGAACTCCGGCCTGTGTTGGTGAGTGTCAATTCGAGGCGTTGGTGTTCAAAAAACCAGATAAAATTTCGCTCAAGCAGCGTGGGATTCAGATGAAACAGCGTATTGCAGAAGGTTCGGCAGAAGACAAGCGGTACAAGCTGGCAGCGAATATCCTTAAGGACGCTGTTCGCGTTCCGCGAACAAACGCTTATTTGGGTTGAAATCTCATATTTGATCAATTCGATTTTTTACGAATTCATCATATTTAAACCTAATAAAATTTATAGATAATATTTTAGCATTATGAAAGCAATTACATTAGCAAGCTTTAAAGGTTGTTAAATTTTGAATCGGGTAACTGTCTGAGCGTATTAGTGAGAGTTAAGAAAAAACAGGGATTGAATTGGTGTGTTTCAAAGGCTAATCGGCATTTATTGCTTACTTGTTTTATTAATATGTCATGCACTGTTCTTTCTTTACTCTCACTTATACGCGAGTTTTACACGGTTTAAAATTTAATTGCCTTTGAAGCTGCCTTGTTTTCAGAAGGCTAAAATAGTAAAAAAATTCCGAAAGGCATATTCAAACATGAAAAATTCGTTGCCACATTCACTTCTTGAACCTCCTAAGGGAAGCATGCCCTTTGCCGGAATCGCTACATTTGCCGGTTATCCTTTATGGCAACCAGATCAGGATATGGATTCAGTTGTCCTGGGAGTTCCTTATGACGAGGGTGTAACTTACAGGCCCGGTGCACGGTTCGGGCCTCGAGCCGTTCGGGATGCTTCAATGTTTTATACTTATGAAGGTGAGGATTATCGATTTTATGATGCAGATCGTCGAAAATGGATCCTTTCCGGGAAAAAGATTGCTGATGCCGGAGACGTAGCCATTGAACCTTTAAGCCTTGAAAAAAACTGGAAATTGGTAACTAAGACGGTAAAATCTATTCTTGATTCAAATTCAATGCCTGCTGTAATCGGGGGAGACCATTCTATAACTTACCCGGTGGTTAAGGCGTTTGAAGGAAAGAAGTTTCACTATGTCCATTTTGACACCCATATAGATTGCGACAGGGATTTTAACAGCATGTATACCCACGGGAATCCCGTATTAAACATTATGAAAGAAAAACTGGCTCAATCCATAACGTTTTTAGGTGTTCGCGGGCTTACAAACGCAGGCCAGGACATCCCATGGGCGGAAGAGCAGGGCGCAACGATTATCACGGCCAGGGAATTAAGAAACAAATTACTGAAACAGGAACTAGATTTTTTTAAAGAAGGCGATTATTATATAAGTCTTGACATCGATTTTTTTGATCCGTCCGCAGCACCGGGCACCGGGACTCCCGAGCCCGGCGGGCTTTTTTTTCCGGAATTTTCCGATGTGATTCATTTGATTTCCGGTCGTGGGAATATCATTGGGTTTGATGTAGTGGAGGTTAGTCCTTTTCTTGACGGTAAAGGAGATGTTACTGCTCATCTGGCTGCACGCTGTGCTATTGAGATTATGAGTGCGGCGCTGGATAGTTCATAATAATTTTCTCAAGTTTTGTACCCTATATTTACAGTAAATAAAAATCAATCTAGTACTTAGCTCAAATTACAAGCACCAAATTACAATATCCAAATCTCAAATAAGATCCAATATCAATTGTTTGGAATTTTGAATTTCGGTCAGCCGACTTCGCCATAGTAGCCTTTTGGCTACGACGGCTGAAGTGTTATTTGTTTGATATTTGATTTTCATTTGGTGTCTTTGGGGAATCATTAAAAAATAAGTAAATCAAGCAATTGATTTTTTTATTTTTGCTATCTTTTCACCATTATTTAAGCAACAGTCTGTCAAGTTATTTACTTGTTTATGGACATCCCGAAACACGCATTGTCAATCCATCAAATAAATTTATGTATCAGAGTTAATCCTTGTTATGATGCTTGCCGGATCATGTTTAATCGTGCTCAAGGGAAGTGAAAGATCTTTGTGCACAATGCCTTGGATTTTCTCTATTTCATAGAGGACATTTACTATGTCCTGGTGCGATTTAACTAAGAATTCGGCTTCGAAATCATCATTCCCCTGAATTTGGGCGATGTACCAGAGCATGTCGATTTGTTTCAGACATTTTCCAATTGCTTCTGTTTTCCCGGCCTTGGCTTTTATTCGGATGTTGCCGGTTATACCAGCCTCCAATTTCTGTGGATTCGGCATAGCTACAATTTGTAAGTGACGGTCGTCGATTAAATTCTGAACATGCATTCGAATCGTTGTTTCAGAAACGCCAAGCTTACGAGCTATAACCTTAGTAGGTGTCCGGCCATTGATGCCCAGTATACGCTGAATTTTGTGATCAAGTTCTTTTGCTTTTCCGTTACTTTCGTCACCCTCAGGAGAGTCGAAAAGTCCAAATCCCATGAAATTTTTCAAGTAGCGTACGAGAAGGGATAGGTTTAATAAAGCAACACCTTCTATCTTCTCGATTTGATCCCTTAACGGTCCGATTTCTTGTTGGGATCGGATAAAAAATTCGCAGTCAAAGTCATACGGGCCTATTATCCGAGCGATATACCAAAGTGCTTTGATCTTCCTCAGTTGCCTACCGATTATAGTCGATTTCTCAGGTTCTGTTTTGATTCGTATATTGCCTGTAATTCCATTTTTTAGTTTCGATGAATTAGGGAAAGCGACGACGTGGATGTGCTCTTCATTTAACAATCGCTGTACACGATTTCTGATCAATGTTTCCGAAACCCCAAGTGTATCCGCCAACTGCCGGTTAGAGGCACGTCCATTCTGACATAAAAGCCGGGTAATGTTGAAGTCTAGCTCATGCCTGTCCATTGTACTCCTGATAAAAATGTGCTGAATTCATATTTGAGAAATGATGCTTTTCATGGATATTACAATAAAACAAAATAAAAGCCAACAGTTTATTGAAATGCGAAAAATAGTAAAAATATATTTAAAAAATCAATTAACAATTAATTTTTTGCTAAAATAAATTTTTTTTTATTGACAAAGCAAGATCGATATGTTTTTTAGGAATTATTCCGAGGTCTATGGAATTGCCTAAAACCTTCAATACCATCATCGCAATGAAGAGATGAATTAGATCTGCGAACACACTCAATTGATCAAGAAGGTGACTATGAAAAACAATCCTATAACCAGAGACATGTTCATCAACAGAGCAAAAAAGGCGATACCCCTCGGCGTTAATTCCAATTTTCGGTACTGGTGAGACGAACACATCCTAATCGTAAAAAAGGGAGTCGGCGGCTATCTATATGACCAAGATGACAATCGGTATATCGATTATCGTCTTGGCTTTAGTATTTGAGCTTCACGTCAGCAGGGAACAGGACAAAAATATAAATTATAGGAGGTATGGTGGACAAAATGAAAGAACTACAAACAAAACAATCCGTGGAGATGTTCAATCGCATTACCAACAGCATTGCCGGCGGTGAGAGTTCCTATGCCCGGTTGCGCGCCGGTATCGAATTATGTATCGAGCGTACCGGCGGCGCCCGTATATGGGATGTGGACGGCAATGAATACATCGATTACTGCCTGGGCTACGGGCCGATGATTTTCGGGCATCAGCCCAAGGAAATCAACGATGCGGTGGTTGAAACAATCACCCAAAAAGGGGTACACTTCACCTTTCCCCATCAACTTGATTATGAAGTGGGGGAGGCGATGCAGCGTTTGGTGCCCTCCATCGATTTGATCCGGTTTGCCTGCTCGGGCACGGAGGCCACCATGGCGGCTATGCGGCTGGCGCGGGCTTATACTGGTAAGGAAAAAATTATCAAGTTCGAAGGCTGCTATCATGGGTGGAGTGATTTGCATTTCGTCAGTTATCATCCGCCGTCCTACCAGAGCTCGGGCCTCTATCATGCCCCTCGCCCTGTTATGGACAGTACCGGAATGGTGGCGAGATGTGCCGAGGCCCTCATCGTGCAGCCCTTCAACGACCTGGAAATTATCGAGAAAACCATCCGCGAGCGGCACTTTGAGATCGCCGCCGTCATGCTGGAACCCATCATGGGCAATTGCGGCGTCATCCCGCCCAAAGAGGGCTTTTTGGAAGGCCTGCGCCGCATCACCCAAGAGTACGGTACCCTGCTGATTTTCGACGAAGTCATGACCGGGTTCCGCGTAGCGGCCGGCGGTGCCCAGGAGTACTACAATATCCAGCCTGACATCTCCACTTTTGCTAAAGCGATGGCATCCGGGTTTCCGGTGGCCTGTTTTGGGGGCACAAAGGAAGTCATGGCCCTTGAAGCGAAAAATGAAGTTGTCCACGGAGGCACCTATACGGCCAGCCCTCTGGGACTTTCGGCTGCATATGCAACTTTAAAGAAAATTGAAACGGAGAAGGATACCCTTTATCCCAACCTTTTCAAGATGGCGGAACGTTTACGCCAGGGACTTGAACGGGTCATTCGGGACGCCGGGATCTATTGTTTCACTCAAGGTGTGGGGCCGTTTTTCCAGCTCTTTTTCGGTGATGACAGTAAAGTAGACCGGCTATATGGGTTTCGCGATACCTGCGCCTTTGTCCGTGAGGATATCTACCCCATCTGGCATGAAGAGATGCAGCAGCGCGGGATTTACTTCCATCCCAGCCCCTTTGAACGCTTTTTTATGTCCACTGCCCATACGGAACAGGACATCGATCTTACTATTGAGACGGCCGCCGATGCCATTGGAGCAGTGGCTAAAAGAATCAAGTAAAAAATCCCTCCCCCATTAAAGAGCGTGGCGGTAAAACGACCCATAGGGGCTGTGCGCAGTGCATCATCAATTGTTCCAATGAATACGTCGATTCGCAAGGCAATTACATCACTGCCTCACTGGAATACGAAACCATATGATCCATGGGCGGCATGATCGGTAATGACGATGTGGATGCCATCGCAACGCCGGATTTACGAACAAGGATGACCGGTTGCCCAAAATGTTTTACGAAGAGCCTTTGCCTTCGCACAATAAAGTGGTCGTCATCAGCGATGAAGAGATGGATAAAACATTTGATTTCTAAAAGTGTTCAATAAAATGAAGATTACGGTGTTGATTATACAACCATAGAATTTTGTCTTGACACATAAAACAGTTATTTTTATACTCTCTCCAAAAAAATCGAATATCATCGATCGCGCAACAGGATAAATACTCCTATTGTTTTATAGGGGTTTGTATTTGTCATTGGGATTAAATACAAAAGGAAGTGGACCCCAAGTCAAGGACAATTTTTTCCTAAATTAAGGTGCGCTT
>CAZLRK010000124.1:0-11239 GCA_964561845.1 uncultured Desulfobacterales bacterium
TGTGGCTCAATTCTCACGACCAAAAATGGCTCATTTTTAAACGACCGTTGACACCACTGCAGGAATGCTTAAGTTTTTGATGATTATTTAGATTCAGATGGTGTGGCACGAACAGATGTTTACGGAGAGGTCAAAGCATACTTTTCTTCAGGTACTATAAACAGGTCAAACCAAACAGCCACGATAACCGCGTCTGTTGCTAATCTTAATTCAGCCCAGATACCGATTCAGATAACGGGAACAACAATAACCCTTTCGACTGGAAGTACGAATCTTGAAATTGATCCACTAGATACAAGCAAGGCCCAAACTACGCTCACAATAACGATTAAAGATGCAGGGGATATAATGCGCCAGTCACTATAAGTGTTGATACATCCTCAACAGGTGCAGCTACTTTATCTGCAACATCCGGAAATACTGATGTTGTAGGAGAGTTGGAAGTCGAAGTTACCGGTACCGGAGCAGGTGCTGTAGTTATAAAAGTAGAGGCCGAGGGAACAACAGCTTCACAAACCTATACAGTGGGTACAGTTGGTCAAGTTTTTAGTATTACTTCACCGTCAAGTGATCCAACAAGCCTTTACACTAATACAAATCTAACTATTACGGTCAGTGCCCCGAATTCAACAAATGTTGTATTTGGTACTACGCTCGGCGTTTTTGACGGGGGGGCGGATCAGGTGGTTACAAAAGCCGTTTCAAGTGGTCAGGCTTCAGCCGTACTCAAATCGAGTGAAGCAGGTGTTGCAACCGTTCAAGCTTATGATAGTGATGCAACGTCAACCACAGATTCTTTAAAAGTGGCTATCTCGGCGCCATCCTCCGAAGCCTCTCAGATTTCACTCCAGGCTAGTGCCACGGTAGTTGCTGCTTCTACCACAGATGTAACCAATACAGCTACGTTGACGGCAACAGTAAAAAATGCAGCAGAACAGGTAGTGGGCAATGCTGCGGTTGCCTTCTCGCTTGATAACACCACGGGGGGCGGAGAAACCGTGTCGCCTACAATCGTATTTACGGATGACGACGGTATTGCAAATGCGATCTTTTCTTCCGGTTCCTTAGGTTCTAATCAGAGCGGTGTCACCGTTACTGCTACTATTATCGACACAGTTATCAGTGGCAGTATTAGTATTGTTATCGGGGGGACTGCCGGATCAGTGACAATTGGTGTGGGCACAACAATTGAATCAATCAACAATGATGCGGCATATAAATTACCCATGTGCGCAATGGTTACCGATTCAAATGGAAATAGTCTGAGCGGTGTTAACGTCTCACTTAGCGCCTGGCCTCAATCTTTTGCACCGGGCTATTGGTATGGGACTGATGATTGTACACCAGGTGGCGTCGGTGGCATTAATGATCCTGTGGTTTTTTACCCCAATGAGGATTCAAATGAAAATTTAATTAATGATACAGCCGAAGATACCGGGGCCAGCGGAAACCCCTGTGACGGGGATGGACAACTTACACCTCCCAGTTCTGCGGCAGGGTCTGTTCCGAATAATGTAACTACTGATGAAAATGGTGTGGCAGCTTTCTATCTGGTATATCCAAAATCATCTGCCGCATGGATTACGGCTAGAATTAAAGCCAGTACAATAGTACTTGGAACGGAGACTTAGTCTACTTACACTTTCAGTTTGAGATGGTTAGTAGGTGAAGAGTGCAATTTGCCGGATTCTCCTTACAACTGCCCATAATTTCCGGAAAGCAACTTTTACATTCTATTTCTCCCTCATTTCTTTATCTTCCGGGCCTCTTCTTTTGCTTTTAATGCGACTTCGCTATCAGGAGCAAGTTCCATCACTCTGTCATAGGCATTGAGTGCCTTTTGAAAATTGCGTGACAAAGTGTACGCTCTACCCAGGTCAAAATATAACTCGGCAAACCTTGGTGCATTCTTTACTGCTTTTCCAAGCGTTTTTACAGCCTCAGGAATCCTTCCCATGGCAATGTATGTCCGCCCAAGACCCCGCAGGGCAACAATAAATTTGGATTCTATTTTAAGGGAGTTAAGATAATATTTTTCAGCGAGAATATACTCTTTCTTATTGTAATAGGCCCATCCCAGGTTTGCCAGGGGAAAATGGGGCGTAGCATAAAGAAGGTCCTCGGTAACTTCCTGAAAATATTTAATAGCAGTATCCCATTCCTTTTTCGCAAGATATGCTGTCCCCAGGTTGTTTTTTGCAGGGGCATAATCGTGTTTTATTTTCACGGCCTTTTTAAAGTGACCAATTGCAAGGTCTAACCTTTTCTTTGCCATGTAGGCAAGCCCCAGGTCGTTTTGAAGATATGGGTCCTCTGCATAAAGTTTTTCCGCCTTTAGAAGCTCTTTTAAAGCAGATGTATAATTACCCTGCACCATGTAGGCTTCACCAAGGTTTCTTGTTGCTTCGGACTGTCTCTTCCGCTCCTCTATATTTGTTGCACATGAAACAACAATAAATATTAAAATTACTAATACCGCCCATAATTGTAGATTCTTTTTCATATCTTTTTGCCTCTTAGGCCCCTAGTACATTCATTCTTAATTACGGTTTTTTTCACCGCCCATTCGCTTCGCTCATTCGAGGCACAGAGTTCGCGGAGGAAGATTTTCTTATTCCTTTTCGCTGAGAAGGGCGAAAAGGAATAAACCAACGCCCTTCGGGCAAGATGTGCATGGGAGCCGATTGCCGGAGGCATGATGGTTTTCGTTTGTCGGTGTCTCAGCGACAAACGAAAAATGCCAAATTCCTCTGCGTTCTCTGCGTCTCTGCGGTGAATCATTTTAATACCATTTGAATAAAATGCATTATAATATTTACAAAATAAAGCACTTAGTTCAGATATCGTTAAATCGTCAATATTCAATTTGTTTCAGGCTTGCCGGTGCCAATCATTATTATCTTTACTCCCTCATTTATTAAGAATTGTATAACCTCATCATGGAGAGGGGAAGCCGCTAAAAATATTTTTCCTTTTCTTGCCTGCAAATTGAAACTTGAATTATCTGATTTATTCAACTTTTGCTCAGGCGAAGTACCTGCGTCTTTATTTCTAATCAGAAAACCGTGCATGGTTAAAGCCGTGTTATAGGTAGCTGGTCTTTTTGCAGCAAAAAATGTCGGATCTTTTTTATAAGAAATGCCCATTCCTTTTAAAAGATTCTGCATAATAGTGTATGGGTTGTCTTTCTTTTTTACCTGTATAATATCAAAACCCGCTTTTTGTATGGAACTAACGGCATCTCCATAAAGATCTTCAAAATCTACTAGCAAGTGGCTTCCATCATTAGTCGTTATGAGATTGGACATCGCTTTAATCTGAATTCCGGCATACGGAAATGTAATTTTGACATTTTTTGAATATTTAAAACCAAGAGCCGTTACCAAATCATTAACAAAGGATTTATAATTTATGGTGTCAATTGTTGTTACTTCTTCAGCGATGCTATTTTCTTGCCCCATAATTGTTGATATTTGCTCTGTCTCCTTGTTATCGTCAAGTATATCAATAATTGATATACCATTTTGATCCAGGTAACGAGAGATAGATTCCGGAGTGCGTTCACTTAAATCTTCGATCAACGTTATACAAACAAACCGCCTCTTCTTTTCAGTCGCATAAGCTTTGTCGGTTATCCATCTGGCGCTTACTACCGTCTTAATACCTCGGTCTGAAAATGATACCCGGTTGTCATATGACGCTTTTTTGATTACCTTAAAGACAGAATCAAGTATCTGCTCCATGGAGGCATCATGCGAAATTGAAACGACATTTACATCGCTCCAAAATGATTTTAACACACTAAGATCAGGTTCTTTAATCCGGCTGTTTCCGGAAAAAATTATCATTGTCCCATCTTTAAATTCAAACATGGGAAATTTGGAAAGATCGAGTTCAAATTCCTCTTCTTTTTTCCCGGGAAAATGGTAAGTTCCTTTATCTAATAGTTTTGCATTTAGAATAGAAGCAGTCTTAAAAAATGGGGAGCCTAGTTTGACTCTTTGATTTCCTAAGGCAACCGTTTGATTTTTCACGGTAAAGAATTTGGTATCGGATGGATCCTTATGGGTCACATCCCTCTTAATTTTACCGAATCCATCAAAAAGAGAATAATACCATGGCTGTTTCCGAAGAGACGCATCGGGAATTCGAAGTATCTGGTTTGGATAAATATAATGTATATCAGTAATATCAGGATTAATAAATTTAAACAATTCAAATCCTTTTTTATAAGATTCTGTTCCGTATGCTCCGAATCTGCGTGCGACAAGAACCGACACGCAGTCTCCCTTTTGAACTTCATATTTTATTGAATGAGTCTCAAGGATTTCAGTTATTTTAGAGATAGTTACAAATGGAATTGTTACAACTCCTGAAGATTGCCCCGGTAAGGAGTCCTTGCGTAATTTTTTTAAGGGAATCAGAATGTATTGTCCGGGTCGTATAAGGTCTATATTATAAATTTTAGGGTTTAACCGTCTAAATATATTGATAAATTGCGGATAATCTTTTTGTGCAATTTCCCCCTTTTGCCTAAAAAGCTTACTAACCCAATCATTTTTTTTAACAATATAAGGCTCGCATAAAATATCCCACCCTCGATCATATCGCACAATATAACTTTTATACAATATGGAGCCGTGTGCAGGAATGGGTCTGATATAACCCGCTAAAAGAAATAATAATACAACAGTCAGTAATATATACCCTCCCACTGTTTTCATGCCTTCTGCACCTTCTTAAGATTCAATTCCTTTGCGATTTCCTCTGATATTCGATTGACAAATCGATGAAAATCATTCCCTTTTAATGGTTTTCCCGGAGCCGGAACCTTTTGAAGATCTTTTGGATGTATCAAAACAGGAGAATTTACAAGGTTCGGGTTAGGAGAGATTTTAAATTCTGCGGGAAACTTTTTTTCAAAATACATCTCCTGGAAACCGGAAAATTTGAGTGCATGCGCTGTTGAATCAATTACTGCAACATCATTTGGTTCGATTAACCCCAATTTTTTCGCCGCCACGAGACCGGCAAGAGATTCGCCTCCATGAGTACAGGAAATATGTCCATTACGATTTGCCAAAAGCTCCCAATCCATTATGTCCTGTTCAGCAACCTCCGTAAAAAAGATTTTCTTTTTACCGGCCATGTCGTTATAAAGGTTTACCATGTGAATTACTCTCGGCATAGAAACAGGATTACCTATCATGGCTGCCTGGGCAACACTGGGTTTTACTGTCACCGGAACAAACTTGCGTTTGCAAGGATCAGGTTCCAAATAATAACGATAAACAGGATTGGCATGTTGCGATTGAACACCTATAATTTTTGGAAGATCATTTATAATGCCTGCTTCATAAAATTTTAAAAAACCACTAATAACAGCAGTAATATTACCTGCATTGCCAATTGGTACAACAATAACCTTGTCGAGCATATCATATTCAAAATTCTGTGCGATTTCGTACGAATATGACTCCTGTCCCAGAATCCGCCAGGCATTCTTAGAGTTTAACAGGGCCACATTGTAACTGTCTGACAAGAGCTCTACAATCTTCATGCAATCGTCAAATACGCCCGGAATTTCAAAAACTTTGGCTCCGCATCCCAAAGGCTGGGAAAGCTGTTGTGGCGTCACCTTTTTATATGGAAGAATGACAGCAGATTTAACATGTGGTTGAAGAAAGGAAGCATATAGCGCTGCTGCTGCAGACGTGTCTCCAGTAGATGCGCATATGGCCAAAACGTCTGAGACATACTCTTTTTGGATTAGAAAATTAATATAGCTCAGTGCGCTTGCCATCCCACGGTCCTTAAATGAAGCGCTCGGATTCTGACCGTCATTTTTAAAGTAAAACTTAACTTCCACCTTTTTTTGCAAAAAAGTGTTTGCCTCTATTACAGGCGTATGTCCCTCTCCGAGATAAACCACTGCCTCAAGAGGTATAGTTGGGCCAATGAATTCATGATATATATAGATACCCTTTAAAGCTGGAATTGTAAGCATCTTTCGATAATCGAAGATGCGGCGCCATATCTCGCCAGGTGTTTTCTTCAATTTATCAAAATTAATATCATGGATTAGCAGTACCTGGCCACAACCGGGACAGGTATACAGCAATTTTTCAATATCGTACTCCATCTCACAACTAAGGCAGCGATAAACAAGCTTACCTTTATGACATGGAATGATATTTTGCCGAATTTCTTTTGGGAAATCTTCAAGTTTCAAGGTTCTATTGTTTCCATACCTCCCATATAATTTCTCAAAACTTTAGGGAGAATTACAGACCCATCGGCCTGTTGACAATTTTCAAGAATGGCCGCAACCGTCCGGCCTACGGCCAAGCCCGACCCGTTCAAAGTATGGACAAGCTCCGTCCCTTTTTTTCCTTTTTTTCTTAATCTGATATCCGCACGTCTGGCCTGGAAACTTTCAAAATTGCTGCACGAAGAAATTTCTCTGTAAACATTTTGGGCAGGCATCCATACTTCAATATCATAGGTCTTTGCTGCGGAAAAGCCAAGATCCCCTGTACAAAGCTCAATAACCTGATATGGTAGTTCCAATAGTTCTAAAACCTTTTCTGCATTTTTTAAAAGTTTTTCGAGTTCTTCATAAGATGTTTCAGGGCTGGTGAATTTAACCAACTCTACTTTATTGAACTGGTGTTGCCTGATTAATCCTCTTGTGTCTTTGCCATAAGAACCTGCTTCGCTGCGAAAACAAGGAGTATATGCAACGTACAGAATCGGCATTTGATTTTCATTTAATATTTCGCCCTGATGAATATTGGTGACCGGCACTTCAGCGGTGGGAATCATAAAATACTCCCAGCCATCTATTTTAAAAAGATCTTCTTCAAACTTTGGGAGTTGCCCTGTAGAGGTCATGCTATGTCTATTCACAATAAAAGGGGGAAGCACTTCTTTATAATTATGTTCTTCTGTATGAACATCCAGCATGAAATTTATCAATGCTCTCTCAAGTTTCGCGCCTGTACCAAAGTAGAGTGGAAATCGAGCGCCTGCAATTTTTGACGCTCGTTCAAAATCCAATATTTTTAATTTCTCACCCAAGGTCCAATGGGGTAGTGGCTCGAATTGAAACTCCGGACGCTTACCCACATGTTTTACAATAGGATTGTCAAAACTATCCTTTCCAACAGGAACCGATGCATGGGGAATATTAGGTAAACCCAGAAGAACGTTTTTTAATTTTTCTTCGTTTTCCGATAAAATTTTTTCCATTCCTTTTATTTTTACCGAAACTTCACGCATCTTTAATACAAGATCATTTGTATCTTCACCCTCTTTTTTCAAATCGGCAATTTGTTCAGAAACCACATTACGACGATGCCTCAATTCTTCGATTTCAAGAAGAATAGCCCTGCGGTTTTCATCACAATTCGAAAAAGTTTGAAGGTCTGCTGTTTCCCCTCTATTCTCCAGCGCTTTTTTAACATCTGACAAATTTTGTCTCACAAACTTGATTTCCAGCAAAATAATCCCTATATTTTATATTTAATTAAAATTTGATAAACTCGTAAAAAGTCAAAATTATTGGGATAACAAAGTAAAAAGCTCCAGTTCTCCCGCTATAAAGCAGCGGGACAAGAAGGGCGCGCAAATTTCATATCATAAGACGTACTTATAGTACGTTGCAATGATAACAAAATGAAGCGGAACACAGAAAATGGACTTTTTACAAAGCCATCAAATTTGTTAGTAGGCGTTGTATATTTTTTATTATATCATCAATCCGCAAAAATAAAATAGCAAATATCATTAACCTGCTATTTAGTCAATGATTTTTGTGAGTTGACTTTGATCCACAATTATGTATAAGATTAAATCTTGATACAAAGAACCAGAAAAATTAGTAACGTTCAAAAGTGTTCACATTATTTGTAAGTGTTGCTATTATAAATTAGAGGAAATTATGCTTAGAAAATCATATATAGAGGAACTTAGGGAAAACAAGCAGGAAACTAGAGAAGATATCATAAAAAAGTTAAGCTCAATTTCAGAAAGCGAAATAATAGAAAAAACCAAAAAATTAGAAGATTGCCTTTTTGAATTTGCCAACTTTCTCGAATCAAATATTGCTTTACTTTATATTGATCGAAATAATGAAGTTAAAACAATAAATATTATCAAACGATGTTACGACCATAACAAAATTGTTGTTCTTCCATCCTTTAATGTTGAAACTTTTGAAATGAAATTGATGAAGATCGATAATATTGATACTGATTTAATACCAGGCCAAGGAGGTGTTCTGAAGCCTGACTCGAGTCGCTGCAAAATTGTACCTATCCAATCTATCGATATCGCAATCATTCCAGGAATCGCATTTGATGAAAAGGGAGGAAGAATTGGTTCAGGCAACGGATATTATGACAGACTTATTCCAAATCTTTCAATCACCACAAGAAAGGTGGCTTTATCACTTGAAAGTCAAATAGTTCCGCTGGTGCCGATGGAACCTCACGATAAGTTCGTAGATATAATTATTACCGATGAACGGATAATTTATAAAATATAAGCCTCAAAAATATCTTTAACAGCCTATCACCTACAACGCAAATTTTCACAACTAATGTATAAAGACATCCCAAACAGACAATCCATAGAACGAATTAAAAATCTAAACAAAGAAAGAAAGGAAATCCTTGCATTTGTTCCGAAAAAAGCAATGGAACGGATCATGGATGCCGATCAACCGACAGCTCTCGTTCATTCATTCCCGGAAGAAGATCTTTATTTTCTGCTACATGATATTGGTCCTGGAGATGCCTTGCCAATTTTATCCATGGCATCTGACAGACAGTGGGACTATATTTTAGATATGGAAGTATGGGAAAGGGATCAAATTAACATTAGATCTGTTACCAAATGGCTTAATATGTTTCTTAAGGCGGATTCAAGCCGTTTAATCAGGTTTCTTAACGAACGAATCGATTTTATTAAATTATATCTATTTAAAAACATAGAGGTAAGGATTCGAGAGCATGATCAGGATCCTTCGGTTTTTGACCAAAACTTTTTTACTCATGACGATACTTTTTATATTCGGTTTACTGATGATTTTTCTCAGAGCAAAACAAAAGGCAACTCAGTAAACCCTGATAAAGAATTTATTTTACAATTTTTAGAACGCCTTGCGAAATATGACCATAGCAAATATCAACATGTTTTACTTGACGCTTCAAACATTATCCCGGCTGAAACCGAGGAAGAAATCTATCGATTGCGAAATGTACGAGTGGCGGAAAAGGGATTCTTAGCATTCCATGAGGCAATCGCTATCTATCAGCCCTTAAACCCCCATGATTTTAAAAAATTAAGTAAAAAAAGAATCTATAAAAATTCTATTCAGATGTTACCTTTTCCCGTTCCGTTTTATCCTATAGATATGCTCAAAGAAAACAATACGTTTACTCGTTCATTAAAGTTGATAAATATTGACGATGTTTTGGAACAAATTGAAGTGGAATTTGCAGGCCTTTGCAACCAGATTATCGTTTCAGATCAGGAAACAATAAGAAACCGTGAGGAATTAAACAAAATTGTCAAAAAGGCATGTGGCTATATAAGTATCGGCCTTGAAAAGCTAAAAGAAGATAAAAAGACAATAGATACTATCCCTTTTGAAGTGATAGTTCAGGAGTATCCTCTTTTTCAAATATTTAGGGTAGGCTACGGTGTTGCCATGGATTTGAAGAAAAAAACTGAAAAATGGCAACAAAAAAGCTGGTTTACGAAAATGCGGCTTCCTTTAAACTTCTGGGATGAGACGTGGCTTGGTGTCCTTGGAGGTCTTTTGATAAAACGACCGTTGTTTTTCGACAACTATAAAACCGGGGTGCTTTATAGAGAATTTTTTTCATATGAAGACATAAAGAAGATTGAAAAAATATTAGATGAAATAATATCTATAGACAATCTTCTTTCTTTAATTATACTTAAACCAAAAATCCTGTCTTATGACTTTCTTACCTATAAAAATTTAATTTTAACCCTCTGGGCCAAGAATTATCTTAATCTGTCAAAGGGATCGAACGATTTCGAAGAATTTAGCCCTTTAATCCTTGGTGAATTCAAATCCTTTTTTAATGATTTGTGGACAGATCAAGAGAAGCCTCGCTTTATACGCATATCCATGAAAGAATCTTTTTTAAAATGGCTTGCTGATAAAACAGGCCTTGCTGATTACGAAATAACACGGCGCATGGAGAAAACACTGGAAAATCTTTTTTGTGAAATTGAAGGTGAATATGGTGACGTTGATGAAAAACACCTTGATTCAAAACATATCCATTTATTTTTATTAGAATAACATGAGAATAGTTACACAAAAACATATTTTGTTGGAAACGGGGCAGCATTGGGCTTGTTGGATCTTGATCTCTTATCGCTGATTGTCACGATAATTGCCGTATTCGTGGCCGGTATCATTCGGGGATACAGTGGCTTTGGCTTTGCAATGGTTGCTGTCACCAGCATGTCGCTTGTGCTCCCGCCTTCTCAGGTTGTTCCCGTTGTGCTTATTCTTGAAATACTGGCAAGCATAAAATTGTTGCCCCAGGTATGGAAGAATATAGATTGGTTCTCCCTTCGATGGCTACTCTTCGGCGCCCTTGTTGGAACACCCTTCGGAGTATACCTACTTGCCACTTTACCGCCGGCACCAATGCGCTTTTCCATCTCTCTGTTGGTACTCATCGCCGCGATTTTACTAATGGTGGGGTTTGCGTGGAGGCAAATGCCTGGCACCCCACTAATCCTTACAACCGGAGTAGCGTGCGGAATGTTAAACGGTGGGGCTGCGATTGGGGGCCCGCCCGTGATTCTTTTTTACTTATCCTCACCGGCTGGAATAGCAGTTTCTCGTGCTTCGATTATTGCATATTTCCTGGGAATAGATACCATGACCCTTACAATGGCCTCAACTCAAGGCCTGATGACACTGAAAACACTGACAACAAGTGCAGTCTGCCTTCTTCCGTTGTTGATTGGTATAGTTGTCGGTAGTCGATTGTTTATTAACGTCGATGAGACATCCTTTCGACGTCATGTATTGATTCTATTGATGATACTTTCTGTTGCAGGATTGATTCGAGCGGTATTTATCTGACATTTCGCGCTATTGAATATGTCCGCGGTAGGTCTTTAACCCGTTTTTCTTGTATGGTTAAATATTATCATAATTCTTTCAAAATTCGGTAAAATCTGT
>CAZLRK010000125.1:0-11225 GCA_964561845.1 uncultured Desulfobacterales bacterium
CCCTGTCAAGTAAAATCAGATATTTATTCGCCAGAGATCAGGAGTTCTGAAATTGGTTATGATCAGTACATGTCAGGTTGATAGTTGAGGAGGAGCAAATGGATAGTGATAGGATTGAATATTTAAAAGAAGACTATATTCAGGGATTTCCTGCCTTTTGTGGCTTTGAAGTGGAGAAAGTAGAGTATGGAATATTTCAAACCCGATTAAAAGTTCGACCGGAGCATAAACAGCAGGACGGATTTGTACATGCAGGGGTTATTGCCACAATGGCCGATCATACGGCAGGTTATGCAGCATTTACCACCGTTTCTGAAAAATTTCGCATCCTAACCATAGAGTTCAAAATCAATTACTTCAAACCTGCAGTTGGTGAAGCCATAGTTTGTCGTTCAAGAGTAATCAATAGCGGTAAGAAAATCATAGTTTCAGAATCCGAAGTGTTTTCAGTGCTTCAAGAAAAAGAAAAAATTGTCTCTAAAGCTATGGTTACTTTAATGGCTGCTCCGGTCTCGCAGCTAAAATAAGTGGGGTATTGGAGCGGAAGCAAAATACAAGGTCTCAAGTTCAACGCTCTCCGTTCAGGCTTACCCGCCACCTGCCCGCCATTAGCTGCGCTTCAGGCGCCGGCAGGCGGGTCGCGAGTCTGTTCTCACTCAGACGAGGCCCCGCCAAGTCGGGACAAGCTGGGCGGGGTTGGTTTTCTGCCTTGAGCTTGGACCCTTTCAAAGGTCTCTCTCATTCGATCAACGGTGGTAGATGCATTCGCAAATACTGAATTAAGCATTACGATTTAAACCACCATCGTTCATGGCCTCTACCGTTGTCTAAATCCAAAGTGGCAGAAAAATTTTCATATCCGAGTCTATCGCTTGCCATGATAACAATATCCGAAAACATTGGTACTACAGTGGCGCCCTGGTCTCTAACAATCTGCTGCATTTCAAAATACATGTCACCGCGCTTTTTATCATCCAGTTCAGCGCGCGCGTCTATAAGTAACTTGTTAAAACGCTCATGTTTCCAATAGGTTTCGTTCCAGTTGGCATCCGCTGCGTAACAAGTAGTGAACATTAAATCTACTGTAGGTCGAGCACTCCAATAGCTCATACTCCAAGACTTTTTCATCCAGACGTTACTCCAGTATCCATCACTTGGCTCCTTGACTACCTGAATCTTTATACCAGCTTTGGCAGCACTTTGTTGGTAAAGTAGTGCTGAGTCTACTGCACCGGAGAAAGCTCCGTCGGAGGTATGAAGCTTAAAAGTATGATCCAGCATCCCGGCTTTTTTGATATGATATTTGGCTTTATCGGGATCGTATGATCTTTGAGGCAATTTTGTGGCGTGGTATTTTAAAACAGGAGCTATCGGGTGATCATTGCCAACAGAACCGTATCCCTTTAGGATCTTTTTTACCTGCTCCTCACGGTCAAGTGCATATTTTAATCCAAGACGGACATCATTATTATCATATGGTTTGCTGTTAAACAACATGGGAATGGTACTGTGGCTCCCGCTTGTTCCACTGATAGCCTGAATGCTTTTTCGTTTTTTGAATAGTTTTAGGGTCTTTAAATCGGGACGGTCCATAACATCTATTTGACCAGTCATTAATGCGTTTGTCCTGGCAGTGGTATCTACAATACTTAGCGTTTCTACTGAGTCAAAGTGCGCACGACCTTTTTTCCAATAATTCGGATTTCGAACGGTAAAGGCACGCACCCCTGGCTCCCAGGATTTAAGGATATATCCGCCAGTGCCAATACCTTTTTCAAATTCCTTTCCCATGGTACCGGCCTTAAAGATGGTCAAATGATAATCAGCCAAAATATAGGGAAAATCTGCATTGCCACCTTTTAAAGTAAATATGACTGTATCCTTTCCATCAGCCTTAATATCTTGAATCGGGTCTAAAAGCCCTTTTGCGCCGGACTTCGAATCCTCACCACGGTGATGATTCATTGTATATACGACATCATTAGCATCTAACGTTTTCCCGTCATGAAATTCGATGCCTTTACGAATTTTGAAAGTCCACTTTATCGCGTCTGGTGATGGTTCCCAGCTTTCAGCTAACTCGGGAATTGCATTTGAATTGTGATCTACCTCCACCAAACAATTGCGCATTTGAAAGTTCAGAAAATCATTATACGTTGAAGTCAATGCCCCCGGATCTAAGGAATCGGTTGTGGAACCGCCTGTACAGGCAACGCTCAGCTGACCACCTTTTTTGGGTTTTGCTGCATGCACAGGATTAGTCAAAAATGCAGGGGAAATTGCAGCTGCCAGGCCTAATGCGGACACTCGGGCAAGAAACTCACGGCGGTTAATCTTCCCATTAGATAACATTTTCTCAAGTTTTTTTAATTTAAACATTTTAATTTCCTCCTCTCATTATTAATCGTCTTTAACGATTAGTTGATATTTTGGATGAGTTTCAAATCTATAAGCGTCACCCCCTCATAAAACAGCTAACTCCTCAGACAATTTATCAGTTACAAACATATGCCCTGGACAATGAGAAATCATAAACGGTATCTTGCTAATTAATGCAACTGTCTGTGGTGTTACACCGCATGCCCAACTCATGATAATTTCATTCGGCTCTATGGGCTCAATATATTCATGAAAAGAAAACATATCGGGGTGATATATGTCCTTTATTCCAATATTATCAGGATTCCCAATATAAACCGGTGGACCATGGGCAGCCAAATTTCGAGACGTGATTTGGATTGCACGAACGGCATCATGACTCGACTTGAAAAGCCGGGTTGATACGACCATGGTTCCATGAAAACTGCCGGCTGGAACACATTGGATGTTTGTGGTGTAATCCCCGATATACCGATATTGAACATTTGCAGCACGAAGGCTCGAATCAAAATTAGTGCTGCAACCTAAAAGGAATGCAACCAAATTCTCATCCCAGTATTGAATAAGATCGAGTGGTTCATCAATAATTTCGCCGTTCTTGAAAACTCGATATCTTGGCAGGTCAGTTCGAAGATCCGCTTCCGGTGCTGAAAACTTAGGGTGATATTCTCCGGGATCGGTAACGTCGATTACCGGACAAGGATTTGGATTACGATGGCAAAACAGGAGAAATTCAAAGGCAAAAGATTTCGGAACGATGACCAAATTCGCGTGAGCGTACCCCCGACAAGCATTTGTGTTTACAGCGCTCCATTCTCCGCGTCTAACAAGATCCCGAAATTCGCTCGGCATCATGTTCGCTAAGTTACTTTCACTTAAATTCTGCTGCTTCATTTTCATCCTTTATCATCTAAAATGGTCAAATGACCGCAACGCCAATCAGGTTGCGAGCTTGAGACCGTATGTTTTCATTTCATCTTTCATTTTATGATAAAGTTCACGATACTCAGTTTTAGGCTCCAGAGTTTCAATGTCGAAAAGATCTTGAAAGCTTTTCCCAACAGGCGCCTCTGGAATTTTTGATTCATATTTGCTCAGGAGATCTTTGACAATTTCATTGGCATTATCTCTTTTCATTCCAACCGATGCTAATGCTATTTCAACCGAAAACTTCGGATCCCATGGCGTTAGATGGTCGGTTTGGACATTTTTGGCAAGACCTACGGCCAGGATTCCACCACCGGATACACATGTTGTTATGGTTCTGGCAGTGTTTTCATAAAAACACATCTCTGTCCCAGGGCCTGATGCCAAAATCCCGGAAGTAAGAAGAGGGAGTTTGCTGTTTCGAGATATTGCCTGGTTGCTTATGCTGGTTGCCCATAGGGTATTCCTAGTTGTATTGGAAGAGAATTTAAAGTGGATGGGGAAAGTAAAATGGGTTGATCCGCGCTGCACCAAGATTGCTTGCAAATGATAAGCCACGTTAGCTACAGCAACTCCTTCCGGGCCACCACAATAACCTCCCAATAAGGGCCCTGATTCTGCCACAATATTACTTCCGAAATGTAATGCATATGCAATTTCGTTAAATCGTTGAAAATCCAGCTTCAGCTCGGACATTGACCCCACCATCAATCCGTCCGACGGATTTAGACCAAATTGACTACCGACAATCTTGGCAGCGTCGGAAGTTGCTGTTGAAATGGCGTTCATGATCGGCATTCCCGCTCTTCCCACTTTTCTCAAAGCTGCCTTGGAAACCTCTACTGTTCGTATTGCCCCTAAGATCTCTAAAGGTGTTTTTGCAACAATGGGCCTGCCGTTAATTTTTGTGATTGACGGTGTCGTAATAGAATTTCCATAAGGCACCAAGCCATATCCTTGCACAATGGCAGACAACACCCGTTCATCTGTAACTGCTGCTCCTGCTGCCCCAATGAAAAACCAGGGTGGTTGGTCGCTTTCGGGAGGTCGGGCGATCAGTTTCTTAGCATCTTTATCTTTGCCAAAGACGGGCTCCCTAGGCGCCTCAGCAAGGGCTTCAATAATTTCCCTCTTTGTAAATCTGGCAACACGTAAAGTGTCTACACAGTAACTGCCGATTTTTTCATAGAACTCTAAACCAGCCGCAAACACGTTATCAGCCAGCTGATCATCTTGAGGGATCGGATTTTCCGGATCATATTTAATGCCATATTTATTGACCGTATCTCTTAGTTTTTCGTCAAAATCCAGATCGTAATCCATTTCAGCAACGTGCGGGCCTTCTAAAAATCTGTAAAAAACCTCATAAAAACTGAGCATGCAGTTACCTCCTTGATTTTCGAAACGTATTTCTATTTTGTATCAATAAGTCTCAACGCCAATTGAACTGCCTCCTCAGCAGTCTCTGCATAACCGTCTGCACCTATTTCATCTGACCATTTCTGGTTGACGGGGCCGCCACCAACCATAACAAGGAAATTATCGCGTATCCCTTTCTCTTTTAAAAAATCTATTACTTCTTTCTGGGCAGGCATGGTGGTCGTCAATAATGCCGACATTCCGATAACATCCGCATTTAATTCCTCTGCCTTGCTCACAAATGTAGACATAGAGACGTCTTCACCAAGATTATGCACCAAAAATCCTCGTGTCTTTAACAACATAGCCAATATTTCTTTACCAATCTTGTGAACATCTCCAGTAACTGTTCCCAAAACGACAACCCCTGCCTGGCTCTGCTTTTCCCCTTGCTTCATAATCTCGGGTTCCAGCACATTTATCGCAGCGTTGAACGCGTTGCCGGCGCGTATCAACTCCGGCAAGAAGCATTCACCCTGGTTGAATTTATCTCCTATGATAGTCATACCAGAAGACAGTCCTTTTTCTATAGCGACTAAGGGATCTATGCCCTGAGCAATTAGATTGTTTGCAGCTTCCACCGCCTTTTCTTCATTCAACTCTATAATTGCTTCCTTTAGATCTTCAATTATCTTTTCTGCACTCATTAAAGCCCCCGATCATGATTTAATTTTTTATTTCTTTTTTTATAAAACCAACAACTCACGGGGCGATTTAGTTAACGGTCGATAACCGTCAGAGGTCACCATGATGGTATCTTCCAACTGAACTCCCCCCAATCCCATTTCATAATAAGGCGTTTCCACATTCACAACCATTCCCTCCTCTAGAATGTCCTCGGATGTTTCGGCTAAGAATGGTGGTTCATAAGGCTCAATACCGATTCCATGGCCAACATGATGCCTGCGATAGTGTGGAATGCCCGCTTCTCGCACACCTTCGACAGCCTCCTTGAATATTTCTGAAGCGCGTACACCGGGGCGAACAACCCCTAATGCCCTTTCTAGTCCGGTTTGAATGGCATGATGATAGATTCGCTGTTTTTTATTCGATTTTCCCAGAACAACTGTACGCGCACAATCCGAATTGTAATATTTATAAACGCAACCTACATCAAAGCGGATGAGATCTCCATTTCTTACTGGATGTGAAGCGGAGATTACATTAGAGAGGACACCTCGTACGCCAACACCGACACACGGCCAGGACGGTAAAGCACCATCTTCTATGACCTTTTTAAAAAGCGTCTGCCATATATCAAATTCGGTAGTTCCTTCACGAATGACCTTTAATGCATTGTTGATTCCTGATTCTACGATTTCGGCAGAACGCTCTAATCTACTCACCTCATTATGCGTTTTAATGAGACGTATTTCTCTCAGGATTTGATATCCTTGAATAAATTCAACTTTTGGCAACTTCTCTTTGATCGTACTGTATGCAGATGGAGCAATATTACCTTCGTCAATGGCGATCCTACCTTTAGTCACGCCATTATCTGCCAAACATTCTGTCAATGCTGTCAACGCATCCTTTTTGGGTTTTGATGAAGTCAGGAGCCTTTGAAAGTGCTCTTCTGTGTTACTGAGAGTTACCTCCGGCGGACGCTCCACATAAAATGTCCCATAGGTCAAGAAATTGTCTGTCCAACAATCTTCTTGGTCGGCCGCAAGGTCCATATCGCCAACGGAGGTAATGATAAAAGGAGCTAAATCCTGCTTTCGAGTAATTACAGCAAAATTTTGAGTCGCCTTTATAAGACGGTGGGTAAGACTCCAGTAATCGGTTAAATACGTCACATTTTCCGGCATCGTGGCAATGATCGCTTCAATGTCGTATTTTTCCATTATATTGTAGGCTCGATCCCTATTAAGCAGCATAACACCCCCTTATCTTTTAAAGTAACCGTGAACGCCTGCCCTTTAAATAAATCATGTCGTAAAATGCTCGGAGAAAAGATAACGATATCTATTGTCAGCTAAAATCGTAACGATATTTTTCCCCGGACCGAGTTCCTTTGCAACCTCCATACACACATGAACATTTGCACCGGCTGACATACCGCAAAACAGCCCCTCTTCCTCACACAATCGGTGGGCCATGGAGATGGCATCTTCATCTTTCACCAGGAATGCTTTTTCTACAAATCCTTTTTCCTCAATCTTGTTGATAATCAAGCCGGCTACCCCGGGAACGCCGTATTTTTCCATATAGAATTTTATCTCCGGAGCCATTTGAAACAGCGACGAACTGGCGGGTTCAACAGCATAAATTTTCACGTTGGGATTGACTTCCAGTAATGCCTCACTAACTCCCATCAACGTTCCTCCTGTTCCGACAGCACCGACAAAGGCGTCAACCTTTCCATCGGTTTGCTCAATTATTTCTTTTCCGGTTGTTTCCTTATGGGCTAAAATATTATCCGGGTTCATGGCCTGTCGCGCCCACCAGACATTCTCATTATTTTCTTCCAATTCAAGAGCTTTAATCCGGGGGATGATCTCCACGACCCCCCCATGAACGCTTTTTCCTTCCAACTCATCAAGAATCTCTTTTCCCGGATCAACCTCCACCACTTCTGCGCCATAGGATTCAATCATTTTGCGCTTATCTTCCGGTATCCATCCTTGCGGCATATGCATAACTGATTTGTAGCCTTTGGCAGCACTTACAAAAGATAAGGCAGTTGCTGTATTACCGGTGCTGGATTCTGTAACCACTCCGCCTTCTTTCAGCTTGCCTTCTTTTTCTGCACTCTCAATCATTTTTAGGGCCATCCGATCTTTCATGCTCCCACTTGGATTGAGGAACTCACATTTGACTAGAATATCTGCAGAATTATCTTTGGCAATACGATTAAGCCTGATCATTGGCGTATTGCCAATGCACTCTAAAATGCTTTCATGAATGTCCATAAATTTCTCCCTTAATAAAATCGTATGACGATTTTATGAAACGCGACGTTGTCGCTCCTATGGTGAAAGGTTTATTCGCCTTTATTCTGGCGGGCTAAAATTGATGAATTCGTAAAAAGTCCGATTTAGACGGTTTTGTAAAAAGTTCAAATTCCCCCGCTAAAAATCAGCGGGATAAAAAGGCGTGCAAATTTTGTAATTATGAGGCGTACTTATCGTACGTTGAATGATTACGAAATGCAGCACAACGCAGAAGTTGGGCTTTTTACGAGACCGTCAAAATTTCTATCCCTTTAGTTTGCAATAGATATGCCAATTTATCCAATTGGAAATTGTGACATCTTTGTTAAAGATGGAGAAGTTTGACCGAAAGATATATTTTCAAATTTGACTTATATTAGATGATAACATATTGTATTTAAAAAGAATAAATATATTAAATCGTGCAGAGAACAACAAATCGCTTTTGATATAATTATGGATGGCTGAAGAGACGAGATCGAATTAAGTTAAGAAAGCGTTGCTAATTTACAACACGTTGCATTATTGCAAGTATTGTCTGTCTTTTTTGCCAGCTTAATAAAGCTGATAGCTGTTTATAGATCAATTATTGACACTATACAATGATTGATGTATAATTTGTTGCAAAAATACAACACAAATTATCAATCCTTAAGCATGGGAATTTGAAAGACATGAGCAAAATTAATTTGATAAATAGAAAGAACAACGGTGCAGTCCAAGAAAAACTTAAAGCAATTATGAATTTTGATAAGATCATTAATTCAGCTCTGGATAGCCTTTGGATTGCGGATGAAAATGGCAAAATCCTTCAGGTTAATCAAGTCGGACTTAAATTGTATAATCTTTCACTGGATGACGTAATCAATAAAAATGTAGATGAACTTTTAGAAAAAGGTGTTTTCGAACGTTCAATCATCCGGGAAGTCATTCGAACTGAAAAATCTCATATGGTAATAAATAAGCTTAAAAATGGAAAACAATTATTTAGGGTTGCAAATCCTATATTTAATGAAAACGGAAAATTAAACCTTGTCATCGTACATGAAAGAGATATGACGGAGCTATATCTATTGAAAACGGATTTAGAAAAAAGTCATGCGATTAGCGAGGGATACCGGTCGCAGCTAAAACAACTTGCCATCCGGGATGGGCATTGGTCTAAAGCTAACATTCGGAGCGCTATAATGTATAAAGTGATGGAAAAGGCGGTTAGGCTTTCACAGGTCGATGCGACTATACTATTACAAGGTGAAGCCGGTGTTGGTAAAGGATACTTTGCAAATCTTATCCATAATGCCTCGCCTCGACAGGATAAACCATTTATTCGTGTGGATGCCGGTGCTATTCCTGAACAGCTCATCGAATCAGAGTTGTTTGGGTATAAAGGCGGGGCTTTCACAGGCGCTCTGATTAAAGGGAAACTGGGATATTTTGAAATAGCGGAAGAGGGCACATTATTTCTGGATGAAATTGCAGAAATTCCGCTGCAAATTCAAGTAAAGCTTCTAAGGTTTTTAGAAAACAGTCAAATAGTGCGGGTTGGCGATACAACAACAAAAACGATTAATACCCGTGTAATAGCCGCCACTAACAAAAGACTTGATAATATGGTTGAAGAGGGCAAGTTTCGTAAAGATCTTTTTTTTCGGTTGAATGTTATCCCTCTGACGATTCCACCGCTACGGGAAAGAGTGGAGGATATTCCCCCTCTTATTTACTATTTTCTAAAAAAATTTAACCAAAAGTATTCCACGCAGAAAGCAATTTTTCCGCAAGCACTAGAATGTCTTTGTTCTTATTCCTTTCCTGGGAATATCCGGGAACTTTCAAATCTTATCGAGCAACTCGTAGTTTTATTGCCTGGTGACAAGATTGATATCGAAGATATTCCTTCCCACATTCGGAACAAGCAAATCAGCATAAATCATTTTCTACAATCAGATAAATTGAATCTTCCGGCAGCGAAAGCTAAACTGGAAAAGGAGTTGATAGCTCGAGCCTTAAAGGCTTATGAGAGTCAACGCAAGGCCGCAGTACATTTAGGTGTCGATCACTCGACTTTGGCAAGAAAAATCAAAAAGTACAACATTCAGAAAAATAATTTAACGTAATGCTGAAATACTACTAGTTCCCCGTCAATAAGTTTGGAGTGTAGGAGTGATCTCCAACAAGTAATCGGTAATCGGTGATCAGTGATCGGTACCTGATCACCGGTCACTGGTGACCGATCACCACATCGAAAAAATTCTGTCGATGTGGCCTAAGTGCCTAAAGCCCCTTCTCTAATGGAAATACCTGTGGTGGTTTCCTGGGTTTAAGGTGGACAATCAAAATTCCCGATACTATCAAGATAAGGGCCACCAGAATTTTGAAAGTGATAGGTTCCCCTAAAACCAGTCCTCCCAAAAAAACTCCGGCGATAGGCATTATAAAAACAAAGGAATAAAGTGATGTGGCCCCGTATTTCCGAAAGAGAATAGTCCAGGCCAAATAGCCAAAAGATGCGGTTACAAAACTCTGATAAAAAAGAGAACCCAGGACTTTTAAGTTTAAATGGGTTACCATGGTATCGTCCCAAAACAGAGCTCCTAAAAAAAATAAAGGCACGGACACGATCATGGGATAAAGCACAAGATGAAAAGGTTCATAGTTATCTATTATCCTCTTCGTATATACCGCACTACAGGCCCAGACCAGTGTAGCTATAAGAATCATAAGATCGCCGGTTTGAAAATCCGCTGTTACACCTTTTTTTTCCAGAAACACAAAAGCCACTCCGCTAAATCCCATCAGGATACCTAAGAGTTTTCTTTTCGTAATGTGATCTCCAGGGATAAAATAGTGCGCTAAAAAAAGAATAAAAAAAGGAACCAGGTTTACCAGCAAAGTCCCACGGGAAGCATTGGTTTTGCTTAGCCCAAGGTAGAAAAGTGATAGTTGAACTGTGAAAACTACAGAAATGATAATCAGTTGATGAGCCTGTCCTGATTTTATTTTAAGAGGTTGCCGGGTGGTAATTGCCCACAAAAAAATAACAATAGAAGCCATGCTGAAACGGAGCCCTGCAGTAGTGAAAGCCCCCAAACCGGAAAGGCTGATCTTAATAGCCACAGCATTGGATCCGAACATAATGCATAAAAATATGGTAAAAATAGCCGCTAAAAAAGAAATTTCCTGGTTATTCGGAGTGTTTTCAATCATGGTTTTGCAAACCTAACCCGAAAAAACCGGTCGTAGTGAAACGAAAATGACGATTATTATCCGGACTTATTGAGAAGTTACAAGCGCTGTGGTGTCCGGTGATCAGTAATAGGTAATCAGTAATCGGTGTTTGTCTGAAACTCTATTCTACGGTCGGAGAAATGTTTAATTCAATGATTAACAAAGCTGATAGCTTCTGTTCTCAATATAGCAACCGATCACCGATCACCTGCTCCAACATTTCGATACCCTATGAATGAATAAATGTGACCTTTACTTTTTGAGTTTTGAGGAGTTACTGTAATATTGATGGCTTCGTAAAAAGTCCGAACTGATTCAGGCGGCAGTTATGAGCTTATG
>CAZLRK010000126.1:0-8066 GCA_964561845.1 uncultured Desulfobacterales bacterium
GGCCCATTCGTCCAGTTTGCCGGTTTCCATAAGTTCCACAATCTTTTCGTTTATATTCTTTATGGCGAGGGTTGCCACCGGCAATAGCTTTTCGCCGAATATCGTTGTTGTATCTTCGACAAGGGCGTTGAATTTTTTCAACTGGTTTGCATAGTCGTCTTGAGTGCGGGACATGTCTCCTATGGCCGCTGTGGATCCTTCGACCATTAGGGCGTATGCGGCCTGGGCTTTATGACCTGCGGTTAGTTCGCTTTTGGTCTCGGCCAGACCCATGGCAAGGGCCTTTTCCTGAGTAACGGTGGCGTTCAGGACAACGCCGTATTTTTTCATGGTTTCGTAATTGCCGACAAGGGCGCTCTGGATGTCGCCCATGACCCGGGCGGTGGGCATGTTATTGAATGATCCGAGATCGGCGGCAAGTTTTGTGACCTCAAAGGACATGGCACCGGCTTTTTCGGCTGCCATGCCCATGGGAACGAGAAGATCCTGAATGGATGACAAATATTGTTTGGATTCACGCCTTGACATGGCATAGGATCCCACAAGGGTCTTTGCCCATTCTTCAGCAATTTTTTCCTGACCGGCAAACACCACATTAAATTTGCTGGTTGTTTCTTGCAGATCCGAGGCCGGGCCGATAAGCTCTTTTGCGCCCTTATACAGCACTGCTAATGCCGCTGCTGATCCGGCTAAGCCTACTCCAAGACCGATAGCGGATTTCTTTGCAATATCAAGGGACGTCTGGGCCCCTTTTGAAAACTTTTTGACGACAACCGAGCCCTTGTCATCAACTATGAGATCCAGTTTTAATTTAGCACTCAATCGTTTTTACTCCTTGTTTTCTTGAGCTCTGATATTACAATTAAACATTTGTCGAAAAGTATGGGCTTCTGGCCTTCCGGTACCCGGTATATGCCAAACACAAAACCGATGGCATCAAAAAAAAAGCTGCCGGAAGGATCTGTTAAACCAGGAAGCATTTTTTCAAAAAGACGCTTAAACCATTGATTTTCTTCCGTCAGCCTTGGTATGCGATCATCAGGTCTTGGGCATTCATCTACATATTCAATACCTTTACATTTAACAGCGTCGTAAAACCCGTCTTTTTGTGAGCGTCTGCAGATGTCGCATGTTATTCTTGTTTTAGCGTAATGCCATTTCGCCCACTCTTTTAGTTTTTTTCCGACGCGTCCTTTTTGTCTTTAAACTCCCTGCTTTTAATGACAACAAAGTCCGGGATCCCCCCCAGCTTAAAGTCATAAACTTTTTCCTTTACCGCTTCAGTGCATTCAATCTCCCCGCCTTTTGCGTCTACGACACCCTGCCAGCCTACAAGACAGTGCATAAACACTTCCTTCTGCTGCTCACCTGTGAAAACAAGACCCTTTTCTTTTACAATGAGGTTTGATTTTTCTGTCGGATAGGGTTTGATATTTAGAAATACACCCTCTTTTTTGGGCGTCTTTACCATCTCTCCCGATTCAAAGTCGTACCATTTTGGATCCATGGAGAGTTCTGTCCAGTCGATGGTTAAATTTTTCATTATGTTTTTCCTTTTATGTGTTTTCCGTAAACGAAACCATGCCGTGAATTTGAAAAGTTACGGCCTCTTTTACAAGTTCCGCTATGGGAGCATTGACGCCTATTCCTGAGATGGTTGCCCAGCAATTTATATGATCCCCTGTTTGATCCTGGTCGGGGTCATAATGGAAAAGTTGGAGTAAATAATATTTTTCCGTGCCTTCCGCGGCCTCCTTTAGTGCGTCAAAAAACGAATCCGACCCTATAAAAAAGGCGTTTGCCCCGCCGGATCCACCGGCCATTCCCGGAAGAGAATTTTTCCATTTCTGACCCGCATATGACATGTCGGCCATTTCAAGATTTACGCTCAGATTCCAATCAATTAGATAACCGACTTTTTCAAGGGCAAGTGTGGGAATATAACCATTGTTTCCGGTTGCGGTTACAACGGTAACATTCCCGGTAAATTTTGCATTGCCCCTGACATGATCCAGGACAAGAACTGTTTCGCTTCCGCTGTCCGAAAAGGTAGGCGATGCATTAGGATTTAAAAGCCGTTTCGTGGAATCGGTGATCTGTCCCTCGTCTCCTGATTCCGTGCAGGCTTCGTCTTTGAGGTTTCCTATGACCCACCTGTCGCCCAGGGTGTGCCCTGTAGTGGCGGCAAAGGTGATAGTCTGGCCCGTGTCAAGGGTCTGGGCTGAACCGGTAATACTGACACCGGTTGTGTATTCCCCTCCATTGTTTCTCCACTTGAAGGTGTCGGGTGTTCCTTCGGCGTCAATCTCAACTTCATAATAAGCCGAAGATGAATCATTGAATCCCGTTCCCCAGGTAACGTCGTTAAGACCGGCGCCCTTGAAGCCGTCGGGTCTGAAACGATATATTGCGCAATGTTTCCCATGTGTGGGACTTGTCGGGCTTGCCATGATAATCTCCTTTATTTTGACTTCAGACTATTTATTTATGCTGAATCGGTTAATGTCACCGCACCGTCGCCCTGGAAGCTAATAGTTGCGCTCGCAACACCTGATATGGTTGGGTTCATGGAAAATCCTGTGATAAAAACATTTCCGGTGAACGCATTTGTCGAGCCATCAAGCAAAAACTTAACATCTGTCAACTTGGTTCCCGGAGTGGCCGTAATCAAGTTGTCAAAGAATGCTTTTTGTTCTGTATTGCCTGCCACAAAATGTATGTTGAGAGATCCTGACCAGCCTGCCTGGCCCGGAAGTGCTTCTTTCCAGTCCTGACCTGCCCTGGAAGCATCTGCCATGTCCAAGGTGACATTCAATGTCCATCCCTGGGTGTATTCCATGGCCACGTCATTTTTTTCGATACGGACCGCTTTTCCATGAAACGGGGTTGTGTTATAAGCCATTTTTTATTCCTCCTGTTAAGAGTTAAGATTTTAGATTTAAGATTTCAGATTTGTTTATATTGCTTGCCTGAAATCCTTTTACCGGTTTTTTTCGGCGGTGATTTGTATGTATATATTGTCTTGCCTTCTATATTTAGAATATCTGTTACGGCCGCCGGGCAGTCCATGCAGCCGGGTTCGACATCCTTTTTAAGGTTGCGAAGGCAACCTGTTTTTTTAGTGCAAGAGATTTGTCCAATTATTTTTCGTGGTTTCATTGTTTCTCTCCTCTAAGGATTTGTTATTAATCAAAAGGGTCTTCTCCCTGGTAATATTCGCCTGTGATCTTAAATTCCATTGTTGCTAAAAATGCCGGGAAAAACTCTATGGTTTCATATTCGATATTTAATACGTTTATGGTCATTGCGGCAAAAGAATCTGCGGCGCCTTTTATTGCCGTCTCCACTAGTTTTCTAAAAGCCTCAAGGTTGCGTATACCCTCGTATTCAACTACGTTGGATTTACCTCCGGAGACTTTATCATCGTCAATTATTCCGCAAGTTGCGCCGATAATGTGATCCTGTTCTTCCAGCTCGTAACCGCCAATTTTTCCTATGGGAAATAAATGTACCAGGGGAAAATCGGATGCGCCGGGCGGTTTTCGGGTATCGGTGCCTATATAAACGTCGTGATCCTTTGAGTAATTGGACTGACACCATGTCTTTGTGGCCGCATCATCTGCGGCGTCATCCCTGATCTTGTCAAGAAGGGTTGTGATATTCATATGCGTTCGCCCTTCATTTTGCGTTCAAAGTTGCTTATTATGTTCTTTTGTGCCTTGGTTTTGTAAGCATTCCAGAATGGATCGATTATTTCTCTTTTTGGCACCTTAAATGTCCGGGTTTCTTTTTTAAGAAAAAGTTTCCGGGATTTTCTTTTCATCCTGCCGCCCATTGAAGCAAGGGTTTCTCGAAGGGTTTCGCTCATGGTAATGGTCCCGCCCTCCTGCTGGAATTTTGCAATCTTGAGCCAGGACCTTGAAAGGGGTCTTCCCCTTGTCGGATTAACAAAACCGACCTGGAATAACATTTTTCCCGCTTCAAAGCCTGTTTTGTATCTGACCGCAACGGCCAGCCTTTGAAGAGGATTTCTGTTTAGTCTGCCCCTGCCGAGTCTTTTTGCTATTTCCGTGAGCGGTGCAAACTTCCGGCCGCCCGGGGATCCTTCTTTGATTTCTTCCTTCAAAAGCCCCATCAATTTGAAGCCCTCAACTTTTGTGGCAGTCTGGGCGTTCTTTAAGCGTTTTTTGTCGTACTTATCCAGGCTGTCGTGTATGGCCTTGAAATTTTTCCAAACAAGTTTTGCCGCTTTCATATGATGGGCCTTTCATCTCTTGAGACCTTGCAGATCCATTCGCCGCCAAAGTCCCGGAAAGATCTGTTTTCCCTCACACCATCGTCAACGATTGTCCATGTCTGGTTGTTTCCCTCTCCGTCTGTAACGACAAAGGTGTCTCTGTAGTCGGGTCTTGCGGCTACATCTGATATGCGGACCGAGATCTCGGCCTCGTGTCTGACCAGACCGCTTTCTTCCTCGCTGTCAAAATTCTCTGTAATGACAACCGTTACCGACGCAGGGCTCCCGCCGTCGGGCGTATAGGTAGCTGAAACACCAAAAAATGTGAAGTCCGAATCAATCAAAGCCATTTTTTTCTCGGGTTCAGGGTTTAAACCTTGTTGCGGTACCCGCGAACCTTTTGTTTTATTTCGTTGTCTTTGTTTTTTCTGGCCTCTGCTTCAGCTTTCTCGGCCTCTGCTTCAGCTTTCTCGGCCTCCGCTTTTGCTTTCTCGACCTCTGCCTTTTTTTTGGCCTCTGCTTTTGCTTTCGCTCCAGCTTCTTCCAGTATGTACCCAAGACCTTTAGGGAGCTTGCTCAGTTTGATCTTTTCTCCGGCTTTGAACTGCACCGGCTTAATGATTTCATATAGGCCCTTTCGGACCCTCTTTAATTTGTCGGTGCGAACGGCTGCCTGTTTTTCGGATAGACCGATTTCGCCGGTAAAAAGTTCTACTGTGTTTGTTGTGATATATTCCATTTGGCAACTCCTTTTGTTCTCTCGCAAAGGCGCAAAGACGCAAAGGTAATGCGAGAGAACTTATCGTTAATCCTATATCAGTGTTACCAGACAAGCATTTTGCCAGTACCCGTAACCAACGTTTCGCCAGGTATCGACGCCATACTGATGGGCATCGTTGTCAAACTCATACTCACTGCCTTCACCTTTGACCTTGAGCTGCACGGCGGTTTCTTCCTGCCGGATTAAGGCTTTAACCGCGCCGTCGGTGCGGAATACCGGAAACCTGTCCGTCCATGCAGAAAGTCTTACATTTGCCTCAACATCGATGGTGAATTTTTTCTTGGACGCGGTTAAGGCGGTCTGGCTGGCCGCTACCTGCCGGGGTGTGTCAACCGCCTGCAGGGCAACGTTCATGAAAGCGACGGGGACCATGACCAGAAAACTTGTCGCATTTTCGTTCATGGGTTCGCCCTGATCGTCCTTAAAACCGCATATCGCCTCAATGCCCTTTACGATTGCCCACTGCATTTCTTCAACACTTGGCGCGGTCGTGGATCCGGTTACCTCACAGGGCATGGCCGAAATATCGACCGTGATATCGTTGTCCTGTGACCCGCTGTCACCCTCTTCGTGATCGGTATCAAAGAAATACTGACCGTCATAACAAACCGTTGACTCTCCGGCCGCGATGATGGTT
This sequence comes from uncultured Desulfobacterales bacterium, assembly GCA_964561845.1. Lineage (GTDB taxonomy): Bacteria > Desulfobacterota > Desulfobacteria > Desulfobacterales > JAUVVS01 > JAUVVS01. The sequence goes on from CAZLRK010000126.1 coordinate 5,656, forward strand.
GAAAGCAGACTGGCCCAGTGGGCGTTTGTGCGTCTTGCGAGCTCCGCGATCCTGACACGGGCCTGCCCCGATTTATCGCGTCTGAGATCCCTTAGAAGGATTTCCAGGGTAGCTTCATAATGCGTATTTGTAATGATCTGGCTGCTTTCCCTGAAGCCCTTGGCGTTTCTTCCGCCGACCCACTCTCTCAATACCGGGGCCATGCCCAGCCAGGCATATTCTTCCGACGCCTGGTCTGATGTGAAATAGTTTGAAAGAGCGCTAACCCAGGACGCTCCAAGATCCTGCGCAAGCGTCTTGTAGAATATCCCGATGATCTGTCTTTCCGTTAATTTTTCGATTCCCATTTTTATGTCTCCTTTTTTTTGGGTTCAAGGTTCCGGGTTCAGGGTTCAAGGTTTCAACCTTTGAACCTTTGAACTTTTGAACTTTGAACCTTTTTATGTTATTCTTTCGCCCAAGTTCCAACTGTCCGGGTAACAGTCCAGCCCGTAGCATCGCCATATTCCAGATCAACCAGATCCCCACGATTTGCGGTTGCTTTTGTGTTGATAAGATCCTTATCGTCAACTGCCGTCAAATCGGTCCCCTGAATGTTATCATTGGCATTCGGGCTGATAGTTATGATTGCAACCCCATAGGCCGCACCGTTGGCAATTCTAAAACCCATCTTCGCAACTGCCGGAAGTGTAATGACAAAAGCATCCGTGTCCACCTGAAACAACTTCCCGGTGTCCAGCGCGTCCAGGGTTTTGTTAGCGGAAAGGGTTTCAGCCGTAAGGCCGTCATGCGGATCAACCAGGACTCCGGCGTTAAATTCAACGATAGCAACCCCGGATGAAACATACCTTCGCATAAAGCCGATAAAAACAGCGGAAGCCTTTAAAAACGTGAAAGTGTTGTCATCCGTGGCATAAACCGGTTGATTCACATCCGTAATCACCGCGCCTGTCACCGAAAGACTAACGGAACCGCTCTTAATGGTCCGAACATTGATGGCCGCTGCGGCCCCGTCTGAATTGTCCGCCTTTTTTTCCGCAAAACCGCCAAACTTATCAACGGAAGTAAGCGGTCTTGCATGGCCGGATGCGATCACAATGCCAATAGCGGCGCCTTCATAAACAATGTCGCCCGCTATTACCGGATATTCGTTTCGTTCCCCAAGCTCATATGTTCTTGGGGTATCTGCTGCTAATGTAGTCATAGGATTTTCCTCCTGTTATTTTGGTTTCAGGGTTCAGGGTTCAGGGTTTTAACTTTTGAACTTTGAACCTTCTGTTATTTTTTGGCTATGATTTTAACTTTTCCATCGTCCGCTGCTTTTGCGTATGCAAGGAACGAATCAAAATCCCCGTCAAATTCATCCTGCAGGGCTTTGTTCTTAACCCATTTTGCCTTGCACTTGTCCTCTATCGGCAGGTTTGGATCTGTTACCTCCGGATCGTCGGCAGCAGCTTGCGCCACGGCAGCCGGAGCATCCGCCTGATTGTCGGCAAGTGCTTTTACCCTGGTCGCTTTTTCAGCTGCTAACACTTGCACCGCGGCCTGTTCTCCGGTGGTTTTGCCATCCCACATGAGGCCGTTAATCAGCTTTTCGTGGCCGGGAATGAGCTGGTCTTGAACAGCCTTGATCCTGTTACGCTCACTCTCCGCCCCTTCCTTTGCGCCGGTTTTTTTGCCCTCGTCAATCAGGTCGGTTACGATTGTCGGATGCTCGGCTCGGATGAGATCGAGCGTGATTTCCGCTATTACAATTTGTTTCGGCATAGGATTTTCCTCCTGTTTTTTAATTTTTCCGGTAATTCCGTTTAAGAAATTTTCCGGAACATTTTTATACTGCGACAAATCTTCAAAATTTGCCTGTATGTTAACTCTTTCGGTTATTTCATCCGCAAGGCCGTATTTAAGGGCTTCGCTTGCGGTTATCCATGTTTCGTCCGTCATCATTTCCGATATTTGGTCGTTGTCCAGTTGAGATTTGTCATGATATGCCGCCACAAGCCCGATTTTTACTTTTTCAAGATTGTCGGCCATTTTGGACATATCTTCTGCGGTACCGATCACCACGCCTGAAGGATTGTGGATCATCAGCATTGCGTTTTCAGGCATTTCAACGGTGTTACCCGACATCGCGATAACGGAAGCGATACTTGCTGCTATGCCGTCTATCTTTACGTCAATTTTGGCCTTGTGGGCTTTTAGCGAGTTGTAAATAGCATTGCCGTCAAACACATTGCCGCCGGGGCTGTTGATATGAAGTTCTATACTGTCAACATCGAGGGCCTGGAGATCCTCGACAAACCGTTTTGCGCTGACACCTTCGCCCAGCCAATTTTGGCCGATATGCTCATAAATCAGAATCTGGGCTGTTTTATTCTTCGTTGCCCGTATCCGGTACCACTGTTTTGTTT
>CAZLRK010000126.1:8166-11185 GCA_964561845.1 uncultured Desulfobacterales bacterium
AGAATCTGGGCTGTTTTATTCTTCGTTGCCCGTATCCGGTACCACTGTTTTGTTTGTCCCATTGTTTATTTCCTCTTTGTCTATTCTTCATCAGGATCATCATTTTTTTGTTCTCTATTCCTCTTTATACGTTCCATCTCGGCATTAAACGCATCACCAGCCTTTAAAGTTATGGGTCGACGCGTTCCTTCATCAGCTTTCCAAGCTTCTGAAATCGGATCTGTTATTTCAGGAAAACCTCCATCTTTTCTAAACATTTCTTCATCTAATTCTTGTGGAGTTATGGCACCCGCTCGCACAGCGACACCATAAAAGTCTGCTTTAGTTTTTAAATTTTCATAAAAAGTAACAACATCGTCGATTGTGTCAGATTCTACCGTCTCATTTGTCCCATTGTTTATTTCCTCCAATGATGGTTCAAGACCGGCTTCCCGCCGTTTCTGCACCTCTTTTGCTCGCTGCGGATGTTTTAGACTCCAATCCCCGCCTGTCAGGGCCGCTGTTTCTTCGCTGAGGGTTGTCAGTCCCATGTCCACCCGTTTTTCTGCGGCGTCGACTTCTTTTTTCTCGTCTATCTGACCCCTGGCCGGACCGGTCCACTCCGATCCAAGATATGCCGCCCGGATAAGCGGGTCTCCGTTTAAAAAACCCGGTGCTGCAATGCGACCGCTTGCCACGCCCTCTGTCATCCAAAGTTCATACACCGGTCGGCAAAGCATGTCTGCCAGCCATTTGCGGCGGCCCATAAAAAAACGCCATGCCTCCAGCATGGCCGCTCTGGCTGCCGAGTATGACGCTGTAAAATGTTTAACAAGTATTTCAAAGGGAAGTTCCAGGGCCGTCCCTATTTGCCTGCACATTGCGAGCACAAAGGGATCAAATGATTCGTTCGGGCGTCCTGGATTTGCTATGGAGATGTCCTCTCCCTGTGCAAGATCCAGTATTGCGCCGGCTCCCATTTTGTAGTCTTTGTCGCTTGCTTTCCCGCCTACTTCCGTTTGGGGCTCCATTATACCCATACCGCCTGTGTATTCGGATTTAATGAAGACGGTAAAAAATGAGCCGATAACCGTGGCGGCCAGCTCGGCGTCCGTATATCTGCCGAGCTGTTTTAGTTCCTCGATGACCGGCGCCAGATCGGGCACGCCCCTTGTCTGGCCTACCCGTTTTTTATGAAACAGGTGTATAACGTTTTTGCGGCCTGTTTTAGGTCCGTATGCCTTTATTTCTTTCCATTTGTTGTTTTTGGCATAGATGTTTCCGGGATGGCCTTCCAGGATATTGTATTCGGTGGGTGCTCCAAACTCATCTTTTTGTATGCCGCCTGACAGGGTATCGGTATCACCGATATTGTTTTTGTTGCAAACGCAATCTGCCTCGATCGTTTGTAATTGCAGCCGGTATGGACGATCCTTTTTCTTTCTTACAGGTGTAAGAACAAAAACGTCCCCATTTTCAAGGGTTGATCTAAGGTTGAGATCCTGGATCCCTGCAAAATTCAAGATTCCGGCCACATCGCAATCGGTTGAATCCGCCCATAGACGCCATTCTGCTTCCGTTTTCTTTTCCCACGCATCCGCTTCATCTTCGCTCATGCCCAGGATGTTTCTGTCGATCCTGGAGCGTAAGACAAGACCGGTACCCACAATGCTCGTGACCTTTGTGTTGATTGCACCGGTTGCAAGGGGATTGTTTCTAATTAAGTCCCTGGATCTTTCTCGCAGATCGGGAAGTTCCGCTATAATATCGGTGTCGGCATCGCCCGCGCTGACGTTCCATTCGGCGAGAGGTCGTCTGCTTTTTGAGGCGCCCTTGTAGGCTCCGGCCAGGGCCATAACCATGCGGGCCTTCATCCTTCTTGCGCCCCGTACCGGAGAAAAAAAGGAAACGGTTTTGTCTATGAAATTTTGTTTTAAATCCAGTTCGTTTTTGCGGATGACCTCTTTCATTCCTACCCTACGGGTGTAACCCCTCTGACTGTTATGCCGCTATTTGTGAGTCTTTTAACCTGGTTGTCCCAAAACACGATGTTTTCTCTGATTTCTTTGGCGTTTGCCCTGGTTAGAGAACGGCCGCCGATAGAGTAAGCTTGCCCGGCGGCAACCGCCGCATCTGCCGTTATCCATAAATCAAGTTGTGTTTCTGCCTGGGCGAGTGTAATTCCGGCCATAAAAAAACCCCATGTATAATGGTTGAAAAATTATCACACACTATAACATGGGGTTTTTGGGAAAAATGATGATCTGGTTAAAAAAGGGCGAGAATAATCGAAAAAAGGGCGAGAATAATCGTTGACAAGGATTTTTGATTGCAGATTTATGTTTGAACGTTAACCCCTTTTTTTGGGGCGCCCAGGAGGACGATTTTTGACAAATTTGAGATCGGATTTTTTGACAATCCAATCCCTGCCCACTTTGGTTGCGGGCAAGCGACCGGATGTTATGAGGGCCTGCACCCGGCGTATGGATATGCCGAGTGCAGACGCGACGTCGGAGGTGTTACACAATAGCACTTTTGATTTCCTTCTTGCGCATATCCCGGAGCAGTATGGCCAGAGATATAGCATCGTCTATTTTACTAAGCGCATTCTTTATTACGCGGCGCACGGACTCTGGGACGTTGCGGATGATGATGGGGACCAATTTATCTTTTTTAGGCATTTTCTTTTTCCTCCGTCCAGTTTTTAAAGTCATCATCTTCGTCGGCCAAATCCGACATGGAAGGGTAAAAACAATCAATACCCTCTTTGCCATCGTAATAAACCGATCCATCGGCAAAGATATAAAAATAATAATAATTGCCTTGCGGGTAAAACTCATAGGTGTCATGCGACTCATCGGCCATAGCCTCAAAATTATCCAAAGCTGCCATCTCATCGTCGTCAACACGGTCATAAGCCTTGATAAAATTAATGGTTGCATTGCAACTATCCGCGATACCCCTTTGCCTAAGTTCGTCGATAATTTCTTTTGCCCATGTAATCATTTTAAGTACCTCCTGTTTGATTTATTTGATTATA
>CAZLRK010000127.1:0-11072 GCA_964561845.1 uncultured Desulfobacterales bacterium
TGGACTTTTAGTCCATTAAAAAACCTATGCACTTTCAGTGCATAGTGGTTTAGTTATTCTGGCGAGTCGAAACCGCGTCGAAGCTAACCAAAGCGAAGATGGGTTTGCTACGCCGAATTCCGATAGATACCCCGCCGCTTGCGGCGGGGAGCTTCATTTAGCTTTCCGAAAGCAATTAGTGTCTGAACGAAAAGTGCAAGATTTCTTTAAAAGTATCCCTTTTGTCATAAGTGGTAGCTTAAACAAAGAGACATTAACTATTCACAATTAGCAATTGATTATTAATTGTTAAATAAAGATTATAGTGAACTTTGCAGAATCATGAGAGCAAGCGTGAAAACAGCTCAAAGACGCGGGGATAATAACTAATAATCAATTGTTAAGTTTGCGTTTATCATCCCTTGAACCCGTTACCTAACATAACCACGCAGATAATATCCACAGGACTTTCGCTTTATTAGTTTGGGTTCCAAAACGACTTTGTTTACCATATCCGGTGTGGTTTTTTCAATCTTATTGATTAGAATTTCCACACCCATGACTCCCATCTCGAATTTTTTCTGACTGATTGTGGTTAGATCCACACCGCTAAGAGAAGCCATTTCGATATCGTCAACTCCCATCACCGCAATATCTTCAGGAATTTTCAAGCCTTCGCTCAAAACCGCTTCACGAACGCCGAGTGCCATATGGTCATCCTGTGCAAAAAAAGCGGTGGGGCGGTTTTTCATGCTGAGAAGACGTCTAGCAGCGTTGTATGCCTTTTCGCGAACATAACCGCACTCCACCACCAGTTTTGAGTCTGCATTTATTCCATGATCTTTTAATGCCTGTGCGGCGCCTTTTGTCCGTACTTTTGCAGTTGAGGTATTCAACGCCCCGGTGATCAATGCAACCCGGTCATGTCCAAGGCGATAGAAATGTTTCACCCCTTCATAACCGCAAGCATAGTTATCCAGCACGACATAATCCATTTTATTCTCGAGTTCGGAATCCATGGAGAACCGATTGACGAGAACAAACGGAAATTGATCCTCTATCAGCAGTTTGATATGCGGGTCATCAACTGTCACAGTTGCAAGAATGACACCGTCTACTCCTTTGGAGCGAAGCGTATCTAGAGATTGTTTTTCCTTTTCCAGGCTTCCATCGGTGTTACATAGCAGTAAGCTGTAATCTAATTCGTTGGCTTTTTGTTCAATTCCCAGGGCCAATTCAGGATAAAACGGATCGGCAATATTATTTAAAATAAGTCCAATCGTATAGCTTCGTTTGCTAATCAGGCTTTTAGCCACATAATTAGGATGATATTCAAGCTTTTTCGCCAAGTTTCGGATCTTTTGCCGTGTTTTTTCACTTACTCCAGGGCGATCATTGAGCGCCATGGATACCGCAGTGGGCGACACTTTGGCAGTTCGAGCGATGTCTTTTATGGTTGTATGATGTTTCATTCGGTTATTTGCTGATTTCCGTCAAACCTTTCTCCATGATCGAAAGCCCTTTTTCGAGTTGCTCGTCTGTGATAATAAACGGCACTAATGTGCGAACAACGTTACCGTAACTACCGCAGGCTAAAATGACTAATCCATTTTCATGGCAGTAATCAACCATTTGTTTGGCTTCATCCGCAGCAGGCTCATTATTGGGACCTTTGACGAGTGCTATCCCAAGCATACTTCCTAATCCTCTGATTTCCCCGATTATGTTAAATTTATTCTGCCATTGTTCAAAACGTGCTTTAAGTTTTTGTCCTAATGCCATGGATTTTTCCAACATATTATCTTCTTCAAAAACTTCCAGCACCGCAAGGCCGGCAGCGCAGGCTACGGGGTTGCCGCTATATGTCCCGCCGAGTCCCCACGGGTGAACGGAATCCATAATTTCGGCCTTGCCCACTACAGCGGACAATGGCATGCCCGCGGCCAGACTTTTAGCTACCGTGACCATGTCGGGTTCAACGCCCCAGTGCTCCATGGCAAACATCTTGCCGGTGCGACCCATACCGCTTTGGATTTCATCGGCTACGAACAGAATGCCGTTGTCTTTACAAATTTTCGCAAGTTCCTGAAAATAATCCATAGGAGGTGTAATAAAACCACCTTCGCCCTGTATTGGTTCGACCACAACAGCTGCTACCGCTTCAGGGTTGATTTGTTTTATAAAAAAATCATGCAGCTTATCAGCACCTACTTCATCGCCAAAGGGCATTCTGTAAACTTCCGGAGCAAAGGGGCCGAATCCTAATTTATACGGTTTTATTTTGCTTGTCATGGTCATGGCCAGAAGCGTACGGCCGTGATATGCGTTCTCAAATACAACGATTGCCGGTCTTTTTGTATAGTAACGGGCTATTTTCACGGCGTTTTCCACTGCCTCTGACCCGCAGTTTAAAAATATCGCCTTTTTGTCAAAATCACCAGGAGTAATCCCACAAAGTTTTTCAGCAAGCTTCACTGCAGATTCATAGGGGTTCACCATAAGGCAGGTGTGTGTCAGTTTCTCAGCCTGCGCTTTGATGGCTTCAACGACCTTTGGATGACTGTGGCCGATATTCATAGTGCCGATTCCGGCTGCAAAATCGATATATTCTTTGCCTTCTACATCACGAAGAATTGCACCCTGGGCCGATTCGATGAATTTCATCGAGACACTACCGACACCGTTGGAGATAAATTTAGACCTAAGTTCACTGAGTTGTTCATTTGAATTTTGGTTCATGTTGTTCCCTCCCTTTTTAAAAGAGTTAATAATTACTTTTGATTGGTTTAATGAATTATTATTATGATAATACTTTAGCTGCTTGAAAACAAGGCAGACCGTGTAAAACTCGCATATAAGTGAGTGAGACGCTCAGACAGTTACCCGATTCAAAATTTAACAACCTTTAAAGCTTGCTAATGTAGTTGCTTTTATAAGGCTAATTCTTTTCCTACTCAACCACTTAACCACTCAACTATTTGACGATGTCTGTATGATATGATCAAGTACAATAGCGGCAAGCGGTTCGCCCAGGGCGGGTGGAATATCGTGTCCCATACCGTCTACCAGCTCAAACTTTGCTCCCGGTATCAGTTTCGCCGTCTCCTTACCCCATTGGGGAGGAATAAGCAGATCATCGGCACCATGAACAACCAGAGTCGGCACTGATATTGTTTTGACCAAATCTTCAATGTTAGGCATGGCGCAGATTGCCAGCAGTTGGCGATTGGCGCCATCCGGAGAGTAACAACGGTCATAGGCCGCGGCACCCATACGGCGGGAGTGTTCATCGCCGGCAGCGTAACCCTTGCTTCCATAACTACGTACGTATTCTACCCACTCCTCTATTGCCTCATCTCTGTCTTTTAATTCCACCCAGAGTTCCTTTATTAAGTCGGGATTAAAATGAAGACTTCTGCTACCGGACATTATTGAAGTCAACGAAAGCATCCTTTCGCTATACTTTGATGCAAGTATTTGCGCTATAATTCCGCCCATGGAAATCCCGACGATATGGGCCTTATTGATGTTCAGGGCATCCATAAGATGAATAACATCCATTACCATATCGTCCAGGATGTAAGGCGGAATAAAATCTTTACCCGAGACAGCCCTGTTTTTAATCGCTATTAGTTCTTTCCCTGTAGTCTGATCGAATTTGCTCGAAAGACCGGTATCACGGTTGTCGAAACGGATTGTACGAAATCCGGCCGCAGCAAATGCACCGGGAAACTCTTCAGGCCAATGGATCAATTGTGTGCCCAGACCTCTGATTAAGATGACCGCTTCAGCATCGGCAGGTCCCGTTTCTTCATATTCTATTTCAAGCCGGCCCGTATTGATTGTGCTTATATGATACCTCTTTTGCACCATAGCTTTAACGTTAAATATCATATTTATACCAAATATTTCCTAATATTCTTATAGATTAATTAAATATTAGTTGTCAAGTAAAAAGTAGAACATTAGTATGGCAGTCCATTTAATTATATTTAATATTTATATCTAACTGTAATTTTTGATATATTAACACAGGATAAAATATACTTAAACGATTTAGCTTATTCAATAGTAAATAATGTGCAATTATACAGACACAAAGATGTCTCTGTAAAATAAGTGACTCATTGAACCCCTGAACCCCTTAAGCATAAGATATCTGTCCATCGTTTTGTGAAATGAGATTCTATTTTTAATGCTTGACAGAGATGAGGTTAAAAAATAAAGTACTAAAACGTTAAAGTTGTTTTGTTGTCGATTCATTAATGCTATTGAACTATAAACTTTAGATATCGTTAAATGGTTGAGTAGGAAAAAACCAATTGGGAGTTATTCGTTATTTGTTAGCCGACTTCGCCATAGTAGCCTCGGCTACGACGGCTGAATTGGTTAATCGTTTAAAAGGAATAAAATCCGTTTTTATATTTCATCAATCATAGATTTATAAAATGAGACGATCATCAAATTCTAATAACGAATAACAATTAACAATTAACGCTTAATTGAGCATTATTTTCGCTCAATTAGAGTTGCATGTAATTTTTAAAAACGATTATTATTCTTATCATCACAACTACTTGACTACTCAACTATTCGACTACTTAACGATATCTGAACTTAATTAATAATCATCAAAGGAGAAAGCATATGTATGGACATTACGGTAAAATATTAAAAATTAATCTATCTGAAAAGAAATATTGGACCGAGCAATTGGAAGAGGCGATATATGATAAATATCTGGGCGGGAAGGGGTTGGCATCTTATCTCCTTTATGAACTCAATCCGGCCGGTATCGATCCTTTACATCCGGATAATTGTTTAATCTTTGCTACAGGTCCTGTCACCGGCAGCAAAATCTGGGGTGGATGCCGCTATGGTGTTTTTACAAAATCTCCGCAAACCGGCTTTTATTCTGAATCCTATTCAGGTGGCAAGGTGCCTGAAGCAATTGATTCAACAGGCTATGATGCCATTGTCATTCAAGGACAATGCTCCGAACCTGTGGTTTTAGAGGTTCATCCGGATGGAGTGGAGTTTCATGGTGCCGGGGAACTGTGGGGAAAAGAAACCTATGAAACCGAAGATGAAGTTACAAAGCGTTATAAAGGCAACTTTAAAAAAACAGGGACCGTAGTCATCGGACCGGCGTCGGAAAAGCTGGTAAGTTTTGGCGTCATAAAAAATGATAAATGGAGATCGGCCGGCAGGACAGGGGTCGGTACGGTTTTAGGTGCTAAAAAGGTAAAAGCCGTTGTTTTTAAGGGTGATAGAAAAAGACCGGTTTTTAATGAAGATGAGGTTCGAAATCTTGCCAAACAAATCGCTGCCGATGGTAAGGACAATCCCGGCGCAGCAGCCTATAAGAGCATGGGGACTTCTCAGCTGGTAAAAGTCGTCAACAATGCCAATGCATTTCCTACCCGATATTGGTCAGAGGGTAAATATGAAAAATGGGAAAACATCAGCGCAGATGCGTTAAATTCAAGATGTGATGTGAAGCCAAACGCCTGCCTGAAATGTTTCATGGCCTGTGGAAGGATGACGACAATTAAAGAAGGGCGACATGCCGGACTCAAGCTGGAAGGTCCGGAATATGAAACGATATATGCATTTGGCGGACTTTGCATGATCGACAGTATTGAAGAGATTGCTTATCTAAACGATATCTGCGATAGGTTGGGAATAGATACGATTACGGCAGGGAATTTGTGCGGTTTTACAATAGAAGCTTACAAGCGCGGAAAAATCGATTATAAAATCGATTACGGCGAAGTGGACGCGATAGCCAACTTACTGAAAATGATTGCGCGAAGAGAGGGAATAGGGGATGTTCTAGCCCGGGGAATAAAATATGCAGCAAAAGAATGGGATCTGGAAGATATTGCAGTTCACGTAAAAGGTATGGAGCCTGCAGGTTATGATCCAAGGGTTTTAAAGGGAATGGGATTGGCTTATGCAACCTCAGACAGGGGAGCATGCCATTTGAGAGCAACCTTTTACAAGCCGGAACTTACCGGGATGATCCCGCCGGATCAGATTGAAGGAAAAGCAGAGCTTTTTTTGGACTTTGAAGACCGTCTTACCATCTTTGACACGCTTGTATTTTGCCGTTTTTACAGAGACCTTTACCTGTGGGATACCCTGGGAGAAATTATTCATGCGGTAACCGGAGTAGATTCCGGTAAAGATGCTCTACGGGCACGGGCGGCATCCATATCTACAATAATCCGCCGGTTTAATTTAAGGGAAGGCTTAAAACCTGAAGATGAATGGCTGCCCAAAAGCCTTTTTCGGAAACTTGAAAAGACCGGCCATGAAATTAAAGCTGAAGAACTTGAATATATGCTAAAAGATTACTACAAGCTTCGCGGCTGGAATGAAAAAGGAATTCCTGAATAAATATATGCAGGAGGTAACAACATGGCAATCAAGAAAAAAGACAGTCATCTGCCGGATTACGCACTTGTTGAACGTCAAGAGCTGACTAGAGGTTTAGGATACGGTGATGAAGCCATCGAACGGCTACAGATTGGTGTCGTAAGTAGCTGGGGTGAAGTTAATCCGGCGGCTATAAACCTGGATCGTGTTGTGGGGGCTGTAAAATCCGGTATTTGGGCGGCTGGCGGCACTCCGAGGGAATTTGTTATTAGTTCCATATGTACGAGTATGGCCGGTAACGACAACTACCATTTGCCCCACAGAGACCTGGTTGCCGGCTATATTGAGACTGTTGCCAAAACGACCCTGTTCGATGCCATGGTTTTCGTTCCTGTCTGCGACGATGTAATCCCCGGTCATCTCATGGCGGCAGCTAGATTGGATTTACCATCTGTCTTTGTTACAGGTGGATATATGCAACTCAATCGGTACAAAGAAGAGGTGCTGGATCCGTTGTCAGTTGCACCTAAAAATTATGCAGAATTTAAGGAAGGGAAAATAAGCGAAGATGAATTCTGCCAGATAAAGGACAGGGGCTGCCCGGGGACCGGAGCTTGTCCGGTGATGGGAACGGCCAACACCATGGCCGCCATGGCAGAAGCTTTGGGTATGTCGTTGCCTGGCAACACGGCGACTCCGGGAGCGGATTCACGGTTGATGAGACTCGCCTTTAAAGCCGGCCAACAGGTTGTTCAACTCCACCGTAAAGATATCAAACCATCGGATATAATGACAATTGACGCATTCAAAAATGCTATCCGGTTACTCATGGCAATCGGCGGATCGACGAATGCAGTGTTACATCTGCAGTCAATCGCTTCGGAACTCGATTTGGATTTAGAACTGGAAACCTTCAATGAGCTGAGTAAAGAAACACCGTTGATCTGCGACGTAGCGCCATCCGGATCAGGAAAGAATTTTCTGGTTGACCTAGATGAGGCAGGTGGAATTCCGTCCGTTATGAAGGAACTGCAACCATTATTGGCTACCAGTGTCATGACTGTAACAGGCGGTTCTATGGAAGAAACATTGGATAAGGCTCAGCAAGGGGATCGCGACGTTATATACTCACTGGATAATCCGCTTTCAAAGGAGGGCGGTCTTATTTTTTTACGAGGAAATCTGGCTCCTGAAGGAGCGCTCATAAAGAAGTCTGCTGTGCCTGCTGAGATGTATCAGCACAAGGGACCGGCAAGGATATTTCCTAATGAAGAAGCAGCATGTGACGCGTTGAATGCAAACAAAATACCTTCGGGCGAAATCGTCGTTGTCAGAAATGTGGGACCTAAAGGCGATCCGGGAATGAGGCTTTTGCAACGCTTTTTGTGGCGACTCGCTGCCAAAGGTATGCAAAATAAAATAGGGTTTATTACCGACGGAAGATTTTCAGGAACGAACAAGGGTTGCGCCGTGGCCCATATAGCACCTGAAGCTGCGGACGGAGGACCTTTAGCTGTTGTTAAAGACGGTGACATCATTGAAATAGATATTCCAAATGAAAAACTGAATATCGATATTTCTCATGAAGAACTTAAAGAAAGACTTAAAATGTGGGAACCCCCTAAAAAGAAAGTGGATAAAGGCTATTTATCCATATACTCCAGAATGGCTAAGTCTGCGGAAAAGGGCGCCGCCTTGAATTACCATTGATCATCCTATCCTTGACAAAACCTTTAGATGCTAGATATCATAATATTTTAGTAAAACCACGAAGTACACGAAGGGCACGAAGATTTAGTTTTCAACTATCTAAAATATTACGATTTTTTTATTATTTCTTCGTGACCTTCGTGGTAAAAATAAAACGGAGATTTAATAGCGCTTTAAGGCAGGTCTTTTATGAAAGAATTTACTCACATTGACAAAGAAGGGCGTGTACGAATGGTAGATGTGACGGATAAAGAACCGACTCTGCGTATTGCTGTTGCCCAGGGGGTTGTTGCAATGAACTCAACAACCTTTGAAAGTATCCGAAATCAAACAATAAAAAAGGGCAATGTCCTTGAAACTGCTCGTATTTCCGGAATCATGGCGGCAAAAAAGACATCTGAGCTCATTCCTATGTGTCATCCGCTTAATATCACTCATGTTCAGATCAACTTTTTCCCTGATAAAGCTACAAGTTCCATCAAAATCGAAGCTTCGGTTCGCACTGTGGATCAGACGGGTGTGGAAATGGAGGCTTTAACTGCCGTATCTGTTGCCGCACTCACCATTTATGACATGTGTAAGTCCTACGACAGGGAAATGACCATTTCTGATATTTACCTTCTCGAAAAATCAGGCGGAAAAAGCGGTATATTTGTAAGCACAAACAAGAAATATAATACTATTTGATGAATTCGCAAAAAGATGAATTCATCAAGTGTATTGTGTCTAGTATTTTGTGTTTTGTTTAAAATATTTCCTAATATAAAGCTTTTTAGACCGCCAAACACCAAACACAATACAATTTCACAAAATGGTCCCTTTTCTGACTTTTAAAAGGTCATCTTATTTAAATGTAACTACAAAATTCATCCCTATCTTTCTTTTTTTAGGATAGTCTCTATTGTGCTTTGCAATTCGGCAATTTCGAATGGTTTCGAAATACAAGCCGTGGCGCCGTTTTTCAAAAGATCCTGAACAGGTCCGGTAGCGGTAACTATAAGAATAGGAATAGAAGGATATTTTGCTTTGATCTTTTGCGTCAATTCAAGTCCATCCATTTCAGGCATCATATAATCGGTAATAATTAAGTCATAGATTTTATTGTCTATACATTTGATTGCCTCAACTCCATTTTCTACAGCATCTATTTCATAATCATAAACTTCCAGAACCTCAACCATTAAAGCCCTGACTCCCTCATCGTCGTCAGCCACAAGAATTCTCTTCTTTTCCATCTGTGCCTCCAATTATATTTACTATTAGTATTACTACTATCAGCATATAATAAATATTGAGTAAATACAACCATCAGTTGTTAGACTTTAAATAATTTTTATGCGATATGAAATTTTATATTGGCAACAAGAGAATCTGCTTATGAAGGAAGCATCAATTGATCGATAAAAAGATCGGATTAAAAATTAAACAGATAAGAGAGGGCTGGGGTCTCACTCAGATTGAATTGGCCGAAAAAATAGGTGTCTCTTTTCAGCAAATTCAAAAATATGAGAAAGGCGCAACAAGAATCTCCGTTATGCGCTTGCAACAGTTATCAGAGGCATTCGGAATTAATATTGTTAAATTTTTTGAGGAAAAAGAAAAAACACTTGAAGTTTCAGATATTGCTTTAAAATATACTCCCGGGGAAGATCGGATTGAATCCTTTCCACCCCTTAACAAGCAAGAAATTACTCTTTTAAAACTCTTCCGAAAAACAAGAAATAAAAAAGTAAGAGAAGGCATTATAAAGCAATTGAGAGGAATTGTTGAAATGGAAAATCAGCACAAAGAGCCAAGTTGATTTTTAAGGGTTGAATAGAGATTAAAAAAGAAGGCCTAAAATAGCTTTGAAGACTATTAAAGATATTCCCAATTTTGACAGACCGCGAGAGAAACTGGTCGCCAAAGGGCCGAAAGCGCTTTCGGATGCAGAACTTATTGCTATTCTCCTTGGAAGCGGAATAAAAGGAAAAGATGTATTCCAGGTAGCTCATGCTATTTTGCGTAAACTTGATAGCAATAAAGAAAAAATAAATGTAAAGTCCCTCATCTCTATAGAAGGTGTCGGTTTTGCCAAAGCATGCCAGATTATATCATCTTTTGAACTTGCAAGGAGGAGATTAATAAAGGAAAGCATTGTTATTCAAAAGGCACAAGATGTTCTGCCCCTTATTTTACATATTGCCGATAAAAAGCAGGAATATTTTTTATGTTTATCTTTAAACGGTGCAAATGAAGTTGTCGGAAACAGAATAGTAACAGTAGGCCTTCTAAATAAAAACCAGGTTCATCCGCGCGAAGTGTTTGTAGATGCCATATCCGATCGAGCAGCCTCTATAATCCTTGCACACAACCACCCCTCAGGAGTACTTAAACCCAGCCCAAATGATATAGCTACAACAAAACAACTAGTTGAAGCCGGAAAAATCCTTGGAATATCTGTCCTGGATCATCTAATTGTCACTAAAAAAGGATACCTTTCATTCAAGGAAAAAGGATTGATGTAGATCCACAGACGTTAAGTTTATCTCTTTTCTATGCGAGAAATGATAAAAGAGAAAACTTGATTTGGTTAAAAAATCTAAAACTCAATCTTTGACTTGCATTTTATAAAAAGATATTTTACATATCATTTGGTGGATGGTGACCACGGGTCCAAGTACCGGGATTGATGTCTTTATCCCGGGGCGTCAGGGCATATTCATTAAGAATCTTAATCCTGTTTCAGGAGCGCCGACATCTATGTGGCATTGTCCACCTTTTTTTTATGGAAATTAAAAGGAAGGTGAATAATTGAAAATAGTTGATCCGTTAAATCCGATACCTAAATATCTTCAAATAACTTCCTGGTTAAAAAAGCTTATTCAGGCCGGGAGATACAAAAAAGGGGAAAAGCTTCCTTCTGAAATCGAATTGTCAAAAATGTGTAATGTCAATAGAAACACGTTAAGACAAGCAATCGCAGAGCTTGTTTCAGAGGGCATTTTGAGAAAAGAAAAGGG
>CAZLRK010000128.1:0-10946 GCA_964561845.1 uncultured Desulfobacterales bacterium
TGTATAGCATAGCTGCCATAGCTCCAAACCGTAGCCCTTTATATGATTATCAAATACTGAAATACAAGAAAAATCAAAGAGGTGATCTTGATAGAGTGAATTGCCCTGAATCAATCTTTTTAATTCAGGGCAATAGAGATTGAATTAGAATTGAAACCTCGCAAATTTGAGGCTTCAATTATTCCACCTACAAGTTTTGAAATAGCTAAAACAGGCGGGTAATCTCATCTACCTCAAAGGTGGGCCAATCCACCTTTTTTGTTTTTTTTACGGCATCGATCCCCTGGCCCTTTTCCAGGACTTCACCGATGCAGTTTACATTTATACCTGCATTGCGAATACGTGTGATGAGATTTTCATGATGGTTTTTCTTACAGCAAATCAGAAGGCTGCCCGAGCCGATCAGGCCGAGAGGATCGATATCAAGCATTCTGCATATCTTTTTGGTTTCGGGAAAGACGGGGATACTGTCCATATCAATCCTGATCTTGTGGTGACCGGCCACGCTGAGTTCCATGAGTGCAGTTGCAAGACCGCCTTCGGTTACATCGTGCATGGCGCTTATTCCTGCAGAGCGTGCTGCTATTTGAGCTTCTTTAAGAATGCTGATATCGGAAAGGAATCCGCTGCATTTTTCAATTTCGGTTTCCGACATATCCAGGTCTTTTAACTTGTCCTTAAATTCCCTGGCAATTATGGCGGTTCCCTCCACTGCAACGGCCTTAGTCAGCAGGACACTGTCTCCAGGTCTTATATTGCGTTTGTCGATCAGATTTTTTTTTGCAACAGTTCCTACCAGCATCCCGGTGACAACAGGTCTTGAAACGGCATCCGTTATTTCGGTATGGCCGCCGCACAAGGCGATACCATGACGTCGGCATACACTGTTTAGTTCATTCATAACCTGCCAAATCTCGGACGGAGTGATTCCATAAGGAAAGAGTAGGGTGGATAGAAACCATCTCGGAACGGCGCCTGAAGTGGCAATGTCGTTGGCATTTATTATAACCGCGTAATGTCCTATGGAGTCTGTGGCAAAGGTAATGGGATCGGATTTTAAGACAAGAACCTCTTCGTTATCTATTCTTACGGCTGCAATATCTTCACCAACACCCGGGCGAATAAGCAATGAGGGGTCATCAACCGGAAACTGATCAAGGAAGTTCTCTAAAAGATCATTGGGTAATTTGCCTTGAGGCAGCGGCAGCCCCATACGGATGATCTGTTTTAATTCTTTCAGATTGGAGATTGTAAAGTTACTTTCAACCTTTTTTGCAAGGGAATCGGGTTTGTTATCCAGTAAAACAGTTAGTGTCCCGGCATCACGTCCCGCCTGAATGTCAAAAATATAATCTCCTACAACGAGTATCTGTTTGACATCCAGTTGCAGCTTGTTTGCGGCAAACAAGACTCCATCTGCACTTGGTTTCGGTTTTAAAGGATCATCGCGAGAGATAATAAGGTCAAAATCGGATAGGCCGATAGTATTAAAATTCTTCAGAGCCCGCTCTATAGATTGAAGACTATTGCGGCTAATTATTCCAACACAAAGATCCTTTAAACGCAAATATGGAATCAGCTCTTCAGCGCCTGAGTTGGGCTCAGAGTTTGCGGCAGCTTCAATCTCATAGCGGTCCAGAATAGCAAGAGCTTTTTCCCGCCGGTCGGAGTCTTTAAGGCTTTCTATATATTCCAGGATTGCTATGTTATCGGGACATTCAATTTCCTGCTTTATAACGGGGAAATCCAATGCACCCGGTTTAGTCAGGGTTCCGTCAAAATCAAACAGTACAGCTTTTATACAAAATCCTTTATTATCCATTATGTTTAAAAAGCTTACCACTGAAAACACTGAATCCGCCAAAGGTTGATTTAACTTATATTGTCTACCCTTGCTTTTGCGAGAAGGTTTAAGCCAAACCGGCGTCGTTTTTCTTCGGGTTTTCCGGATTCGATACGCTGCTTCATTTGAAATCCTCTAAGTTTGAGCACTTTCTTTTCAACTTCCAGATAAACAAGAGCGCCTGGTTCACATTCTTTGATACAAGCCGGCTCACCATTACAAAAATCACACTTGAAGGGAAAGTTCTCATCATCCTGTTCCATCATTCCATAAGGACAGGCTACAACACACTCACCACATTCATTGCATTTTTCTCTATCAACAAGCACAACTCCGTTTTCATCTTTATAAATCGCCTCTTCAGAACACGCTTTAAGGCAGTCGGGTTTTGAACATTGAAAACAGATGCTGGGAACAGAATAACCTCTGGAAGAAAAATTATTGATGTGAATTCTTGATTTTGAAGGCATAAATTCTCCTTCCTTGACGGCAGAACAGATATAAGCGCATCGATTGCATCCTGTGCACAGTTCCGGAATAGCATATAAACGTTTTCCCATGATATCTTCTCCTGTAATATTTTAGCTGTTTAAAAACCTTTGAAGCTATATAGTTCTAATTGTTTTCAGAAGGCTAAATTAATACCTTCTCCTTAATATAAAATTGTTAAAGAGGCCTTTTAAAAATGTTCAATTTTGTTCAAGTTCAAGAAAGACGAAAATTTTAACCACAGGCATACATTGAGTATTTCGAGGATTAAAATTTGAGTCTGACACAGAAATTGGGCAAAAGGGGACGTTTTTCAAAGGTCTCCTAAAGTGAATCCAGACCCAACTCCTTTAACTTTCCCTTTGATGGAACGCCTTTTTCGTCCCAGCCACGTAAATTATAATATATGGCCCTTGCATTTTCAAAGTCCTCTTTTTTAAATACTTTTCCTGCATTGGGTCCCTTTTCCAGGGGTTGATTCATTATTTTTTGGGGCAGATTATCATCATCCGCAGTGAAGCCGGCCTTAAGATTATACAGGCGGGTGAGGTTCCAGATTCTTTCACCCGCTTCGTCAAGTTGATCAGGTTTGACATCTTCCCCAAGACCTATAGTTAAAAGATCGGCCATGATCTCAGGTTTAATGTTACCCCAAAAATCGCAGAAGCACATTGACCATTTGGTTGTATTAAAATTTTGACCGCTTACGACCGAATGAGCCAATGCTTCGACATCAAAAGGGTCGTCATCGTTCATGGTAAAAGCCCTCATATGACAGGCTCCGCGTTCACTGGTTGCATAAGCCAGTCCCATACCATAGTTGGCTCTTGGTTCATAGGCAGGAAACTCAAGGCCTTTGATTTCCGTAGAAATATCCTGCGCCCCAAATTTTTTGGCAAGCTTCTTTGCGCCCATGGCCAGATCTTTCCCACGTTCCGTTGAAAGTGTCGCGATCTCAGAAACAACTTTTAAATAATCTTTAGGCTCTCCAAATCTCAGACCGAAGTCATGGCGACCTTTTTCCGTAAGGTCCATGGCCAATCCTACAACATTGCCGCAGGATATAGTATCAAGGCCAAGGTCATCACAAAGGCTATTAAAACGGATGATCTGCTCCAAGTCGTTTATTTCACAATTGGAGCCTGCCAGGCACAGGGTTTCATACTCAGGCCCTTCCATCTCTGCGCCATTTATATGCGTAAATTTGCCACATGCCATGGGGCACGAAATACAGGCTCTATCGGCCAATTTGGCCGCTTTTATGGCATCTGAATTAATAGCTTGAATATTTTCATTCATGCCATAAGTAAAATTCCGAGTGGGATGACCACCCATATCATTTATTTCGTTCATTAAATCTGGAGTGCCATCCGTTTTTACCCAAAGATTGTCCTCAGTTAAAAGACTTGCTTTTTTATAATGATTGATTTTCTCAATAAAAGCCTGTATGTCTGCCACCTTGACACTTCCCGTACCTCGGCAAACTATACCCTTCAATTTCTTACTCCCGAAAAGGGCGCCTGCTCCCCCCCTGCCCATTTGACGATATGTTTCTGTCCCAACACATGAATATTCAATGAGATTCTCGCCGGCCGGTCCAATGGCAAGGGTTTTGGCTTCTGAAGAACCAAGGGCTTCTTTGAGGGATTTTTCCGCTTCAAATATTCCTTTTCCGGATAAAGCTTCTCCGTTTTCCAAACTTACCTGGTCGTCTTCGATCGTTAGATAGGTAGGAGAGTCTGCGCGACCTTTAATGATAATTCCGTCATACCCGGCAAGTTTGAGTTCAGGGCCGAAAGAACCTCCTACATTGGATTCAAAGATGGTGCCTGTCTGAGGAGATTTTGAAACCAAACAGAATCTGGAGGTTAAAGGCGCCAGCGTTCCACAAAAAGGTCCTGTCATAATAACAATTGGATTTTCCGGTGAGAGAGGATCAACCTCAGGTGAAGCTAAATCCCAGTAATAACGGAGAGCCAGTCCCCAGCAACCCCAATATTTCCTTAGCCATTCCTTACGTAATGGTTCCGTGGAGATTTCTTTTTCCGTAAGGTTTACAATGAGTAATTTTCCTGCATAAAGATTCATATTTTCCTCCTTATTCGATGTTCAACGTTCGATGTTCGATGTTGGACGTTCATTTTTTAATATGCTCTCAAGGTGTGGATTCTTCATTAAAATATGTTGAATCTGAATTTACGCCAGGTCAGTATCCCTGAAATTGAAGAAGACCCAAATTTATTAACCCTTAAAGCATGTTAGGGTCTCAAGCTTCCCCACTGCTCCGAAAGTTTTGGGTTTCCGACTGCACGTGCAAGAATACGCAGTAATGCCCCTTCTGTCTTATCCTCGATAACAACCTGGGGATCTATGGCTCCAAATGCAATAGCTCCATCTCTTGCGAGTTTTGCAACTATCTTTTCGGCGTAAGAACGAGCATCTTCAATTTCCATAAAACGAGTTGTTTCCCCTTCGATTTGTACAACATGCGTGCGTTTGTATTCCGTTTCCTGAAGGTAGATGATCGCTTCCTTGTCTACCATTATGGACCCGGCAACAGCGCCTGCGGCATTTGCCACATGAGCGTGATCGGGCAAAATAAAGGGAGCTTTAAGAATATCAGAAACCCTTTTAATAAATATCTCGGCAGGGGCGCCAATTCCTATAATAGGAAAGCGGCTGGCTATTGTAATAGACAGAAAAGGGTTCTTTCCGCTGAGAGCTTCTTCTACAAACCATTTTCCCCAGGAACCTTCAAGCTGTTTTGGCAAGAGATCTTCTTTTATTTGACGAGCAAGAAATACAACAGCCTCTTCCACCATTGAGGCTGCAGCAAGATCAAGCGTTTCCTCCACAAAGGTTCTGCGGTTTTTTTCGTATATTTCACAGGCACATTCAAGTGCCTGCAAAGCCACTTCCGTGTTCCATTTATTCATCTGCCCATTAACGTGTAAGAGATCGGTAGGCGTCAAGGTCGAGTGTTCAATATATCCCCTGCGAATCAAATGATCGGCATTCAGCTGTATCGGATGGTGAACATCTGCCTTTTTTAAAAGCTCTGTTAGGCTGAGCGGCCCTTTGTTGAGAAGATCGAGTAGTTCATTGTGACGAGAATCCTCAGATGAAATCTTTTCGGAAGTGGTCTCCTTATACAGGAACCAATATTCGATATCATAAGGTCTCCAATCGGGCATGCGCTTCTTCTTCAAGGCAAGGATTTCTTTTTTAACCCGCGGATAACGAGACGCCAACCGTGACAGTGGAACTACGCGATCCGGTCCAACCTGAACCTGGCTTCCCGGACCAAAATATATCCGGCTGTCGCATCCCAAACCAATGGTTCGAATCCGCGCTGCTTTCACGGCTGTCTCGATTTTACCGACCCTGGCGCCCTCTTCTGATATGGTTATCTCAAAGTTATTAATTAGAGCCATGTCAGTAGTCGTTCCGCCTACATCTATTACCAGGGCATTACCTTGGTCCGAAAGGAAACGACCGCCTATGGCGCTGGCGGCGGGACCTGAAATGATAGTCTCGACCGGCTTTTGGACAGCCTCCGTGTAAGGCATTAGAGAACCGTCTCCTTTAACTATCATAAGAGGCGCATAGATTTCCCGATCCTTCAGTGATTTCCGAACAGCTTCAATGAATTCCTGCATTATGGCTACAAGTGACGCGTTCAAACAAGCTGTAGTAGCCCGTTTAATCGAATCGAGCTTTAAAGAAAGCTGATGTCCAAGCACTACCGGAAGTGAGCAGATTTTGTGAATTGCTTCGAAAGCCTGTTCCTCGTGGGAAGGGTTCAAGGGGCTGAAGTAGCTGGAAATTGCCAGAGCCTCCAGGTTGTCCTGGTGTTTCTTAACCCATTCCGTCATACCTTTAATATCAGGGTGCTCTTTCTCCTCTCCCTGGGATGTATGACCGCCCCTGAAATATTCAAAGTTTTGGGTTGGAAATTTTTTATGGAGACCGTAACTGGAAATGAGATCGGAATCGTATCCTATCAAAAGAAGCCCTGCCTGCCTGGCCTTTCCTTCTGCGATTGAGTTAGTAGCTAAAGTGCTGGATATTCCAACGAGTTTTACTTTAGCAGGGTTTTTAATACGAAGTTTTTTAAGGGCATGGATGATTCCTTTGGTCAAATCTTCGCGGGTGGTCAGAGTCTTGCCTGATGCAATGATCGTACGAGTTTTATACTCAAGAAGCACACTGTCAGTATAAGTGCCTCCCGTATCAATGCCTACAACATAATTTGCTGCTCCACCTGTAGGTTTTGTTTCAATAGGGAAAGTACCAGATTCTATCGGGTGATGTCTTATCATGTATCCTCATGATTTTCTAATTTGTAACTGCTCAGATACTTTGTTTTTCGAGTTTTAGGCTATATAAGCCTGATATAACAAATTTAGATAATTGTGGATAGATAAAAATAGAAGGGCCGGTTTTAATAAGCCGGCCCTATTGTCAAATTTATTTTATAAATTGCACTTATTAGCCTACTATTTCTTTGCCCTTTTCAACAGCGCTTGCAGCATTGGAAGCATAACCATCGGCGCCAATCTCTTCCGCAAATCCGGCCGTTACCGGGGCCCCGCCGATCATAACCTTTACCTGATCACGGATGCCAGCCTCTTTCAGTGCGTTAACCGTTTCACCCATCTTTGGCATGGTGGTCGTCAAAAGCGCCGACATGCCTATCATGCTGGGTTTGTGCTCCTTCACCGCGTCAACAAACTGCGGCACATCTACATCGATCCCTAAATTTATTACCTCAAATCCGGCGCCTTCAAACATCATTCCAACCAGGTTCTTTCCGATGTCGTGAAGGTCGCCTTTAACCGTGCCTATTACTATCGACCCTGCCATTGCTACGCCGCTTTCCACCAAAAGCGGTCTTAAAGTTTCCATGGCCCCGTTCATAGCCTTTGCACAGCGTAGTACTTCGGGGATAAACATTTCGTTGGCTTTAAATCTCTGCCCTACGACATCCATCCCGGAAAGAAGTCCTTTTTCGAGTATGTCCTGCGCGTTGGAACCACCGTCTAAAGCTTCCTTTGTAAGATCCGATACCCCATCCACGTTGCCGGCAATCAATGTCTCGGCTATTTTCCCAAATATTTCTGACATGATTTTTTCCTCCTTGAAACTATAGTTTAATATTCTTATATTGTCCTAACTCAGGTTTTCCGGCAAAAATCTATATGCAAAAAAACCATGCCTAAAAAAACCAAAGTTGGAGAACTATATTATTTTGCTTCCGCCTTTTTCTTTTCACGATTTTCGGCGGCTTGCAATATCTCAGCAATCTTCTTTTTAGCCTCTTCCGGAACATCCGGACCCTTGTGGGTGGCTATGATATTACGAACTTTTTTAATGATCCGTTCTTTCATTGTAGTGCTGCCGGTTTCTTCCCAGTCATCAAAGCTTTTTCGGTCCATGAGCGTAGGTTGCCAGTGGGAACGGAAGTGTTTCATGGTGTGGTCTTCATAAAGATAGTGGCCACCGGGGCCGACATTGCAGATTTCCTTCACGGCCATGGTCTCTTCATTAACTTCCACACCACCGGCTATGAGGCGGCTCATTCCGATGATTTCGTCTCCCAATGTGAGTTGAAACACAGAACCGGTCATTCCTGATTCGGTATATCCAACGTCATGAACAAAATTTGGCCCGCTTAGCATGGCGGAATGAATCGAAAGAGTGGCCTCGATAGCGGCCTGTGAATCCATTGTTTTGGCATCGGTACATCCGGCGGTAGAAAACATGGGTAAGCCGACGTATTTAGCCATTTCCGTGAGACCCGCGCTCAAAAGGCTTAGTTCGGGCGAGCCATATGCGTATACGGAGTATTGCATATCAAGAATTGACTGTACGCCGCCCATAATTACACAAGTACCGGGGTTGATAAGCTGTGCTACCACGACGCCAAGCATCGATTCGGACATGGCGCATACAATCTGTCCGGCATGTGTTGCAGGTACTGTAGCGCCACCGATACAGCAAGGTGTGTAAACCTGGGGAATACGGTTTTCCGCGCAGTACATCAATTTATCCATTGCATTGAAATCGCTTAATAAGGGTGAAATCGGCTCACCATAATAAACATAATTAGGGCGACGCTTAAATTCTTCTTCACCACCTGCCATGGCTATGCCAATCTGATGAATGTCGCGGCATGTTTCTCTTGCAAAAGCCCAGGTCATAATAGGCTTGGCAGTGTTGGTTATCATTTCTGCAAATTCATAAACGTCTGCCAGGGCCCCTGTTACATCACTTATGCTTCCCAGAGACTGGACAAATCCAATATTCGGAAGAGCATCACAAACTTTAGCAACTATTGAAGGATCCTTTTTAAGGTATTTACGCCTTTCCATAGTTTCAGGATCGATAAAATTGGGGTTTGTAGGTCCGGGACCAAAATGGACCCGGTTTCTTTCGATCCGAATTTTGCCGGAACCGTCCCAGTTATAAATCACGGTTACAGGTGGAATCGTTGAAAGAGCTTTACGCACGAGCTGTGAGGGGATTTTAACAATATTGCCGTCAATAAGACAACCGTGCTCTTTGAGCAAATCACGAGCGCCTTCATGACGAACATCAAGACCCGTGCGTTGAAGAGTTTCTATTACCCCATTAAAAATACTTTCCTTCTGATTCTCAGATAACATAGAGAACTGAGGAGTCCGATATGATGTTAGGTTCGTCCTCGTGCTGGCCACAACAAACCTCCTTTTTGTATACAACAAGCCTTATTTTTAAAAGACCTGCAATTTCAGGTTATAATTATGAATGCCGCTTTTCCGCCGCAGCTATGATCTTTTTCATTTCTTTGAGCACTTTCTCATCAAGCGGCTCGGCCTCATAGGTCTCCAATAAGTTGTCCACCTGTTCTTCAATCCGATCATTAAACGTTTTTTTACCATTGTTTACCCATGCTTCATGGTTTGACCGATCGATAAATGTAGGCTTGTACCATTCCTTCCAATGATGAAAGGTGTGGTCATGGCTCACGAACTCACCGCCTGGCCCTACTTCGTTAAGAACATCCAGCGCCAGTGCATCATCGTCTACTCGAATGCCCTTACCTATCTGGCGTATCATTCCGATGATCTCATCACACATCACAAGGCTTGGCAACGATCCATTAAGACCACTGTCCAGGTAACCGACATCATGGACGAAGTTAGCTCCTGACAGGAAAGCATTGTAAAGACTCATGGTCGCTTCAACGGCTGCCTGTTCATCTACTACTTTTGAATCCGAGCATCCACCGGTAGAGAACATTAAGAGTCCCAGCCATTTGGAAATATCCGTGCTGGCAGCCGATGCCAGCGACAATTCCGGTGCCCCGTAAGAAAAGGTAGATGTGCGCATGTCCATAACGGTCTGCACACCACCCATTATCAAAGGCATACCCGGCTTTACCAGGTAGCATAATGTCGCTGCCAGAAGCGTCTCGGCCACAGATTGAACAAGCATTCCGGCGATGGTTGCCGGCGCTGTTCCTCCTGCGCTCGGGCATGGTGTATACATAGCAGGGATGCCTTTTTCAGAGGCGAATATCAGTTTTTCAACTGCTTCTTTACTGTTATTCAATGGTGAAACCGGCTCTATGTATACTACGAAAAGGGGATTCAGGCGGAACTCTTTTTCACCGCCCCGGATCAAACAGGCCATTTCCCACAGATCCTTCAGCCCTTCCCCATCTACGCTGGTAAGAACCATGGGTTTGGTGTTGTTCATGATCATGGCCAAAAACTGATGCCGGTCGTAGGTTTGAGGATTCGGCACGTCAGACACCAGGCCGTGAGACATGAAAAAATCAAAATTGGGCAAGGAATCCACAATTTTAGCAGCAGCCGCTACATCATTGAAAGTGCCGCGTCTGCGTTCTCCTGTTTTCCTGTCATACACAAACGGTGTGTCGGAGCCAGTGCCAAAAGCGACTTCGTTCTTTTGTAGTTTTACAGAACGTTTCCCATTTCTGCCCATAAGAGTGATCTTTCGCGGATAACTCCGAATTGCCCTTTCCACAAGGGAGGCGGGAATTCTTACCAGGTTTTTATCCGTTACCACCGCATCGCTCTTTTGAAACAGCTCGAGAGCATCTTCGTGGAAAATACGTCCCCCGCAGGTCTCGAGAACATCCAGGGCCGAAAAATAGATTTGTTCGATCTGATCTTCTGAAAGTACACGAAATCTGGGTGTATTATTTATTGTTTGATTCATTTTCATGGGCTTTCTCCTTTTATCCCATCAGGTCGAAAAAGACAGTTGGTAGGCCGGAAATTCTATAAGAGACCTTTTAAAAACACCTCCTTTTGCCCAATTTCTGTGTTAGGCTCAAATTTTGGCACGAAGTGAAGCTTTAGCGCTATCCTCGAAATACTAGAATGTATGCCTGTGGTTAAAATTTTCGCCTACCTTGAACTTGAACAAAATTGAACATTTTTCAAAGGTCTCTATATGGTCTTATATCATCTTGGTATTAAATACCATTTCTGATAGTCTTTTATTTTTTAAAAAAATATGGCTTATTAGCCAACTATTTCTTTGCCTTTTTCAACAGCGCTTGCAGCATTGGAAGCATAACCATCGGCGCCAATCTCTTCCG
>CAZLRK010000129.1:0-10877 GCA_964561845.1 uncultured Desulfobacterales bacterium
AAGAAGCGCACCTTAATTTAGGAAAAAATTGTCCTTGACTTGGGGTCCACTTCCCCTTGACTTATACGGTAGTTACCGGTCCTGCCCACGGTACACTTACCGGAGAAGCGCCGAATCTTACCTACACGCCTCATGCAGATTACAACGGAGCGGACAGTTTTACATTTATAGCTAATGACGGTCAGGCGGACTCCAATGAGGCTACTGTAAGTATAACCATTACCGAAAATGTCATTGAAAAGCCCACTCTTTCTTCTCCAGCCTCAGTGGTGAGTCTGGTGTGTCTTTAACACCAGTATTACAAACAGAAACTTCTTTTGATACACATGCAAAATCCCAATGGCAAATCAGCACAAAAAATGATTTCTCGACGATTCTTCTTGCCGTAACAAGTACTGCTCATCTTACTTCATTAGATGTACCTGAGTGGGTTTTAAATATAAATACAACATACTATTGGAGAGTTAAATTCTACGACAATAACGGTGAAGGATCCGAATGGGCGAATCCATATTCGTTTACCACCACTACCGTGTCTGACGAAGATCCGAATTCAAATGGTATACCTGATAATCAAGAAGTTGATAATACAGTCGACTTGGATGGTGATGGAGAGCCCGATAATAATCAAGAAAATATCAAGTCTGTAAATTCAGTGGCTGGAGGTGTTCAAGTGGGTGTAAAGACTCCCACGGGAACTTCTATTAAAGCAATTAGTTCAATTGCTCCATCTGAGATTTCTGAAACAGAGAACAAACCTGCAGATATGCCCCTGGGGCTTATCAGCTATAAGTTGGAAGTTCAAAACGCCGGTGATGTTACTAACGTTATAGTTTACTTTTCTGAACCTGCTCCTAGTCCGGCCAAATGGTACAAATATGATCAGGTAAATGGCTGGCAGGATTATACAGCGCATGCCTTTTTCAGTGCAGATAGAAGATCTGTTACGTTAGAGCTCAAGGACGGTGGCTTTGGTGATGCTGATGGCACGGAAAACGGAGTAATAATTGATCCATCAGGTGTTGCAGTTGTTACCAACAATCCTCCGGATACCCCCATCGCAATAATTCCGAGTGATGAGGCTATTCTTGAAGCAGGAGAATCTTTTACCCTTGCGGCAAGAGACTTTTCAGACCCGGATGAGGGAGATATCCATTTTCGCACACACTGGAAGATCAGGCGTGCGGACAGGAAAGAATGGTTTTACAATGAGGCTTCAACAACTGATTTAACCCATCATGCGGTATCAGGTCTTGAAGCAGGTCTTAAGTATGTATGGAAGGTTGGGTATGAGGATTCAAGTGGAGACATCTCTTGGTCGCAGGTATCTACCTTTATAGTAGGAACACTAGAGACTGATACCAGTGTGAGTATTGATCCCGGGATCGAAGTGGAAAATTTTATGATGATATCATTTGTTCAGTGGCCTGAATATTCTTATGCTGAGAACGTGTTAGGCGATGATATATCGGAAAATTATGACCAGGACTACAGGATAGGGACCTATGATCCGATCTCCGATGGTTATATAGAATATGGAAATAATCTTCAAATTGAGCCCGGCAGAGCATACTGGTTTCTTGCAAGAAACGGCCTTCCTATTACAATGGATGGAGTTCCGGTAAGTTTAGATCATGATATTGATTTAAGCTTGCTTTACAATTCAGAAACCGGAAACGGTTGGAACATGATAGGGTGTCCCAATAATTCTAATTATAACTGGGGCGATGTGCAGGTCTTGGAGTATGATGCTGACGGTGCTATTCTTTTTGGACCAACGACTATCTCTGATTTGCCAGAATCCAACTCTTATATAGATAAACATCTGTGGAGATGGGAAAATGGAGATTACACTTCCGCTACTACCATTATGGAAGCATATATCGGCTACTGGGTGAAGGTGAAGAAGGAAAATGTTGTCTTAAGATTTCATGTACAAGCACAAACAAGCCATACAACCACAGAACAACCTCCTATCAGTATGTCTATTTCCAATTCTGAAGATATGCCGCCACGACCTATGGGAGCTACAAACAGAGGTAGTTCCAGTAAAGAAATTGGAGGCTGCTTCATTGATTCTGCAAGCGTTGATTCAATTAACTATGGCACAGTGACAACTCTGATAGTTGTCTTTTTGATATTGGCTTTTATTTACAATGTACAGATATCGTCAAATAGTTTAGTGGTTAAGTGGTTGAGTAGGAAAAGGACTTAACGAGATCTGATGTAATAATATTTTTAACAAAGAAATCGAAATTAAATAAAGAAGTATTGCCAACCTCATAAGTTTCTGATATTAGTTTGTAAGTACAAACCAATTATTAAAAGTTACTGTATTTACAAGTATGCAGCCTATTTTTAGCACTGAATCTGAAACTTCCCCTCCCTTTAATCCATATTTTGCACTTGCAAGCGGCGTTCTTGCAGTATCAACAGGTGCAATATTTGCACGTCTGGCCGACGCTCCGGCACTTGTTATTGCAGCATATCGCCTGGGCCTTGCAACCCTTATTCTTGCCCCCTTTGCCTGGTGGAAGGCCAGAGACGAATTGCTGAATCTTTCGATGCGAGACCTTGGACTTGCCGTTTTATCAGGCTTTTTTCTTGCAACTCACTTCGCCACATGGATTTCATCTTTAGATTATACATCAGTTACCAATAGCGTTGTAATTGTAAATACAAATCCACTATGGGTAGGTTTGTTTACGCCCATTATTGCAAGAGAACGGATAAGAAAGGCAGTTTTAATAAGCATAGGTATCAGTGTATCGGGTGGTGTTATCATTGGGTTCGGAGATATTTCCATGGGAGGCAACGCCTTATTTGGCGATTTTTTGGCACTTCTGGGGAGTATATGTGCAGCTGTTTATCTTCTGTTAGGTAGAAAACTGAGACGTAAACTTTCTCTCCTTGCATATGTTATGGTTTGTTATGGCTGTGCCGCAATTATCCTATGGGTAATAGTGCTATCACTCAAGATGCAGATTACAGGATTCAGCTCAGATACAATTGTTGCATTCTGGGCAATGGCTCTTGTTTCACAGTTAATCGGCCATACCAGTTACAATTGGGCGCTTAAATACTTCAGCGCCGGCCTTATAGCTATAAGCCTGCTTGGGGAACCAATCGGAAGTACAATACTTGCATATATTATCTTTGGAGAAGGATTGACATGGCCGAAAATTATTGGAGGAGTTTTAATTTTATCTGCAATTTATATAGCAGCTATCAGCGAAAAGAAGAATGTTTGAAGTCTTACGCCTAATTCCAGAGCTAAACCCCCAGCTATGCTGTAGTGTTTATTTGTTCGTAAACGTACACGTACACGTGCTCGTGCTCGTGCTCGTGAACGGAAGGAATAAGTAATGTTAGATCATGAAAAGTTAGATGTTTATCAATGTTCAATCGAATTTCTCGCTTTAGCGTTTGAAATTATAGAAAACATTCCAAGAGGGCATTCTATTATAACAGATCATCTAAAACGTGCGTCTATTTCGATACCATTTAATAATGAATATACGTTCACGAGCACGAGCACGTGTACGTGTACGAGCACGGGAGAAAATCCTTAAGGAGTGCATGCATTTTATGCCCTTTTAGGGCTGTAGGCTATGCCGGTGGTCATGACTTTAGTTTTCAATTTGACAAAAAGGCTTTGATTATTTATTTCTAACCATGATAATATTATAAGTTTCATTTTTTAACAGACGGGATGAACAAGAATGACATGATTTTGGTAAAAAATATAATATCATGTTCATCCTGTCTAATTTATAATTTAGGAGGTTAAGTATGGCATACGACAACATTATTTTTGAAGTAGAAGATGGTATTGCTAAGATTATTTTTAATAGGCCTAAGGCTTTAAATGCTTTAAGCACCGATCTTCTTCAAGAGTTATCAGACGCTCTTGATAACATTGCCAAAGATGAGGATATTAGAATTCTTATTCTTACGGGAGCCGGTGACAAATCATTTGTAGCAGGCGCAGATATTACGGAGCTTGCAACATTTAATGCACTGCAGGGAAAAAACTTTGCTAAGAAAGGACAATCCATAATTGATAAACTTCAAAAATTACCGATACCTGTTATAGCGGCAGTAAACGGCTTTGCCCTTGGCGGCGGCACCGAGATTGCTATTGCATGTGATTTTATTTATGCTTCAGAAAATGCTATGTTTGGCCAACCGGAAATTAATCTTGGGCTAATTCCCGGTTTTGGAGGCACACAAAGGTTGCCAAGACTTATTGGCAAAAATATGGCTAAAGAAATGATACTTACAGGAAAAATGATTCCTGCGGATGAGGCAAAAACAATAGGGCTGGTTAATAAGGTTTGTGCTCAAGAAGCCCTAATGGATGAAGTTATAAAAATCGCCAAATCTATCGGTGCGAAAGGAAAAGTTTCCATTCGCGCTGCAAAGGAGTCTATAAATAACGGTATGAATGTGGACCTTGCCACAGGATGTAGTATAGAAATAGATGCTTTTGCCCTCTGTATGGCAAGTGAAGATTCTAAAGAAGGAACTACTGCTTTTCTCGAAAAGCGAAAAGCTGAATTCAAGGGTAGTCTAAAGGGGTAAATAGCTTGTTGCTTGAATTAAATTTGACAAAAAATTAAAATTATTGTATTGGTAAATAATAAGAGAAGACTAAAGAAACAAGATCTTTGTAATGAAAAATTAGGTAATATTTTAGCTGTTTGAAAACAAAGCCGACCGTGTAAACTCCCGTATACGCTCAGACAGTTACACAATCTTGCTAGTTCTAATTGTATTCAGAAGGCTAAATAAATACAAAATAAGTTAAAAAATTAAGATAGTTACAATGCCTAAAAGCAAAGCGCATGTTCAAATAATTTGGGGTGTTGCACTTGTTCTGGCAGGTATTGGCGTATTTTATAGGATACCCCAGGTGATGCCTAAAATAGAAAATATCGAACAATTTTCTTCAGTTACCTTTTATATACGCTTTTGTTTCTATTTTATTGGTATTTTTCTTATAGGCGGTGGATCAAAAAAAATATATAACTACTATAATAAAATGAGGCGATCATCAAATTCTAATAACGAATAACCAATAACTTAGAGTGCATGGTTCTCATACGAAAATTTTTTTGTCATAACAAGCACAAATTTCAGAACTAAGCGCCTAATATATAATGGGCAGGTAATTAAAATGTTAAAAAAAGCTAATAATTTAGAGTCTGGCGATAAGAAGTCTGCAGTGCAGCCCAAAACAGATATAGAGTACATGCAAAGATTTCAGGAAATTGTAAACAAAATAAATGCTGCTGCAAATATGGACGAGATATTGATAGACCTGAGAGCTGATATTCTATCTCTTTTCGAAGCTGAAAGGATGACGGTTTATATTGTTGACGGGATAAAGCGTGAGCTTGTTTCCAGGTACAAGTCGGGAAATGATATATCGGAAATCCGCATTACGATAAATGGAGATAGTATTGCAGGATATTCCGCTTTGAATCAGAAACTTTTAAATGTTAAAAATGTTTATGATGACAAGGAACTGTCTTCCATTGATCATTCACTTAAATTCGATAAGAGCTGGGATCAACAATCCAGCTATACTACAAAACAGGTCATCGTATGTCCCATTATTTTCCAGAAATTTCTGCTTGGTGCTGTTCAGCTAATAAATCGCAAAGATGGCGATTCATTTACCAAAGAAGATGAGCATTCCGTAAAAGAGTTGTCCAAAATACTTGGGATCGCAATTTATAACCAAAAAAGAATTGCAAAGACCAAAGCGACCAAGTTCGATTCTCTTCTATCAAATAATATCTTGACACAAAAGGAACTTAATAATGCCATTGCTGATGCAAGGAAAAGGAGAGAACCGATTGAAAGTGTCTTAATAAAAGATTTAAAGATTTCGAAAAAAGACTTAGGCAAATCTCTTGGTGAATTTTATAAGGTTCCGTTTGTAGAATATAAAGAAAATATACCGATTCCCGGTGAACTTCTAACAGGCCTGAAGGTACCTTTCATGCGCAGGAATGTATGGGTCCCGTTGCATAAGGCAGGTGACAAAGTCGTGATTCTCGTGGACAACCCGAATGATCTCCAGAAGATAGACCAAGTAAAGGTTCTATTTCCCGGCAAGAAACTTACGTTCCACATGGCATTAAAAGATGATATTCTTGCTTTTATTAAACTCTTTACCCAGGATGAAAAAGAAATGGCTGCTATTGATGATATCCTTTCGCAGTTGCAAGATGAGGTTGAGGAGATAGAAGATGCCGAATCCGCAATGGGTGAAGAAGACAGCGCTGTTGTCCAGCTCGTTAATAAAATTATTCTTGATTCCTATGCCCGAAACGCATCAGATATACATGTCGAACCTTATCCGGGAAAGCAACCCACCAATGTTAGAATTAGAGTTGACGGCGCTTGTACGGTATATCAGACAATACCATTTAGCTATAAGAATGCAGTCGTATCACGTATAAAAATCATGTCCGACCTCGATATTGCAGAGCGACGCAAACCACAGGACGGCAAGATCAAATTTAAAAAATATGGAGGTAAAGACATTGAACTCAGGGTTGCAACGGTTCCAACCCAGGGTGGTCTGGAGGATATCGTTATGCGTATTCTGGCTGCCGGAGAACCGATCCCCCTTAAAAAAATGGGTTTCTCGAAAAGTAATTATGATAACTTTATAAGTGTTATCACAAAACCATATGGTATCATATTTGTGTGCGGCCCTACCGGTTCCGGTAAAACTACCACCCTTCATTCCGCGTTGGGATATATAAATAAGACCGAAACAAAGATTTGGACGGCCGAAGATCCTGTAGAAATTACCCAGGCCGGCTTGAGGCAGGTACAGGTAAAGCCCAAGATAGGATTCGATTTTGCAACCGCAATGCGGGCATTTTTAAGGGCAGACCCTGATGTTATTATGGTCGGTGAAATGCGTGACAAGGAAACAACATCCATTGGCGTCGAAGCATCACTGACCGGCCATTTGGTTTTTTCGACACTGCATACCAACAGCGCTCCCGAGAGTGTAACACGGCTTCTTGATATGGGGATGGATCCTTTTAACTTTGCAGACGCGATTCTATGTATCCTTGCTCAGCGTTTGGTTCGGACGCTTTGCAAGGATTGTAAAAAACCTTACAATCCTTCAAAAAGTGAATATGATGAGCTGGTGCGAGAGCACGGTGAGGAAGATTTTGCAAAAGTAGTAAATATTCCTTACTCAAAAGATTTAAAGTTAAATAAGGCGGAAGGATGTGAGGCATGTAACGGATCCGGATACCGGGGCAGAATGGGACTGCATGAGCTTCTGATGGGAACCGACGAGATGAAAAAGAAGATTCAGACCAACGCAAAAATGGAAGATCTACGAAATCAGGCCCTAAAGGATGGTATGACCACGCTTAGACAAGATGGAATAGCAAAAGTTTTTGGCGGTAATGTTGATTTTAATGAGGTTAGGAAGGTCACTATCAAATAAAGAACCCAGAACCGAAGGACCTGGCTTTGATTTCCTCCTGATGGCATAAGCGCTAACTTAACAATTGATTATTGATTATTTAGTACTGCTTTTCTGAATTTATTCAACTGCTTTTCGTAATATGATCGGTCTTTTTTTGCCATTTTAAGGGCAAGCCTCTCTGCAGAAACAGCATCTTCATACTTTCGGTTAACATAATAACTTTCAGCCAGGGTATCTAAAATGTGAGATGCTTTTTGTGAATCTGCGGCCCTCTGTGCAAGCTCAAGAGCTTTTTTAGGGTTACGAAATCTTTTATCATCACAGGTGGCATAAAGCCATGCAAGGTTGTTCAAAGCCCGAGGATTATCGGGTTTAACCTTTATCGATTTTTGGTATGCAGCGATTGTCTTTTCATAGTCGTTTATACTGTAATATAAATCTCCTAACGTTGTCAAAAGATTCGAATTATCAGGGGTTTTTTGAAGCTCTCTTAATAAAATCTTTTCGAAAAAATGTTTGTTTAATTTCTTCCCTGTTTCACCAAAATTCAAGTTATATCCTATGCCTCCTACCAAAATAATTCCTACTAGATAAGTTGCGATACTTTTCTTTATTTTTCGTTCATGTAGATTTATCCAGGATTTATCGTTTTCACATTTTTCCAGATAGTTTTTACGTTCTGTTATGCTGAAGTGGTGCCAGTTAGGTTTATCAGGAGGTTGTCCGCTTGTTATGGCAATCTTTTCTAATGTAGAAATAAGAGGTTTTGCGCTATCAAACAGCTCATAAACATAGATGTCCGCCTGCCGCTCAAAATTACGCATAAAATATCCGAAGATATAGCGAAAATAGATAAGAAAAAACAAAATTATAACAAGACTGAACATTGCCGAAGTAACGGCAGCTTGATTAAAACCTGTGCCGCCTAAAAATTTGTATATAAAACTGTATATCGGTTCAGCATAAATTATAAAGTATATGATAAGGTCAAAGGTAGCATAAGAAAGGAGCATATAGCCTATAAAAAACACTAAATAAAATAATAGATGTTTTCTTTTAACATGTCCGATTTCATGCGCTACTACTGCATCAAGCTCTTCCGGTTCAAGAAAACGAAGTAATGCATCAGTGACAAGGATGTAGCGGAATTTTTTTATCAGCCCCATTACACCAGCTGTTATCATTCTACCGCCGAATATTGGCCAGTACAGGATATTTGCATACCCTAAACCCGCTTTTTTACATAATCTTTCGATTCGGCTTCTTTCTGAACTTACTTTGAGAGGTTTGCATCTCCAAAATTTCTGAATTAAAACAGGACCTATCACTGCAACAGCAACAAGGAAAACAAGGAAATAAATTACTTCGCCTTCAGTGGTTGAAAGTAAACGTTTTGGCAGTTCAAACGGTAGCGCATTTATGATATCTGCAATTCCGGAGAGGAAAAACCATGGCAAGAGAACGGGGATTGAGAATGAAATATTAGATAAAACATACGAATGCCTGGGCATGTCTATTTTGTATAAAAACCGGTAGGATACGTAAGCAAAAGCCCATATAATAGCAAGATATAGCACAAACAGTCCAAGGAAAAGGACTGCCTGAAGGGTTGGAATTATTGAAAATAAAGAGATATTGGTTAAAAAGGATGTAAGGTTAAGGACGTAAATATCTATGGCGAAAAGAATAATCGCAATTATGGATTGTCTGAATATAATAGCGTTGAAAATATGGTCAAGACGAGAAAAGCTTGCTTTTGAAATTCGCTTTTCAAGTCGGCGAAATTGTAACCAGGTAAAATATGCAAAAAGAATGATTGTAAATAAAAAAAGAGATATGGTTTCTAAAGTGGCAAAATTTGTTTCATCGGAAGGTTGATAAGTTGCATAAATAAGAAGTACAATTATGAAATATATGAAATTTTGAAACATAGATTCTGAAATTTTAGGCCACTAAGACACTAAGACACCAAGAGAGACCTTGGACAAAAGGGGGTGTTTTTCAAAGGTCTCCAAGATTATATAGATTTTAAAATGAACTTTTTTTCTTTTTTTCTTTGTGTCTTTGTGCCTTGGTGGCTGAATAGTTGTCCTTAGACAAATTAATCAACGGGTTGACGAATTAAAAAACCGTTCCTTTTCACTATAAATACATCCGCAGTATTTCTGACGATATAGACCGAGACGTTTTGACTCTTCAACTCCGGATTTCCAGCCTTCGCGAAAATCATGGTAATAAAATTGTATGCCCACAGAATTACCAACAGATTCGCCGATTGATTTTACCATATCATGCTTCTGAAATTTACTGTATAAAAGTGTACTGGTAAAATAATCAAACTTACCTCGTTTTGCAATAAGGGCAGTTGATTTTAAACGATCGTGATAGCAATAAGAGCATCGTTTAGATTCTCTAAATACTATGTTTTGAAGAAAACCATTCAAGTCATAGTCTTCCTGATAAATAACACGTAGGTCAATCATCTCTGCGTAAGATTCTAATGTCTCCTGTCGTTTTACACATTCTGTAAATGGATGAATATTATTCCTGTAAAAAAAACCCATAATATCAAAACCGTCTTTACGAAGAATATTTATTGGATAGATTGAGCATGGGGCGCAACATATATGAAGTAGAATCTTCATTTTCGTTTTCCAAAAATAGCAGTTCCAATTCTTACAAGGCTTGCTCCTTGTTCAATAGCAGCTTCAAAATCGCCCGTCATTCCCATAGAAAGTTCATCCATGGCAATATTCGGTATAGATTCTTTCTTTATTTGATCACGCAATTTACGTAAAGCAGAAAAATAAGGTCGTGCCCTTTCAGGTTCATCGAAAAAGGGGGGCATTGTCATAAGACCTTTAACAGACAGGTTTTCAAAACGGCTTATATCTTGTATCAAGCCAAGTGCGTCTTGTTCGTATATTCCTGATTTAGAAGACTCCATACTAATATTAACCTGAATAAGAATATTTTGGATTTTGTTTATTTTTTTTGCCTGTTTGTTTAATTCACGTGCTAGTTTAAGAGAATCAACAGAGTGAATCAAATTAAAAAGTTTTACAGCGTATTTTGCTTTGTTGGTCTGAAGATGGCCTATAAAATGCCACGATAAAGGGTGGGAAGATAAATCGTTGATCTTTTTCCGCGCCTCCTGGATGTAATTTTCTCCAAGTATTTTTACCCCTGCTTCGATTGCTTCCCCGACCACGTCGACAGGTATGGTTTTGCTTACGGCAACAAGGCGGACTGTTTTAGGATCTCGACCGCATGCAAGAGCTGCATTTTTGATACGGTTCAGTACGTTTTCTAATCTTTTTTTCAATTCGACAAATTCTCCCTGTTTCATAATAGTTCGGTTATTTTAGTACGAAAACTCACCGCCCATTCGCTTCGCTCATTAGAG
>CAZLRK010000130.1:0-10854 GCA_964561845.1 uncultured Desulfobacterales bacterium
TATTGGTATCAGGGCAGCTGGCCATGGCAGACAGCGGTGACAAACTTTTGCAGAACCCAGAAGTCGGACGTTTGTTCTTGGGCGGATAGAAGTTCATGCCACGGGCCGGTATAACATGGAGACAAGTGTGTCTACTTGTCTATTTCCCCTTTGTAGGTATCCAAAATTGCTTTTCTTCCGGGAGATCCTTCTTTTTTACTTTTGAAATCTTGCAGAGCATGGTCCTCAATGTGGGTGTCCCCTGGGCAGGATCATAAGGCCCATCAAGGGTATTAAGGAGATTAATATTGGACTCCCACACACCATATAATGGCCCGCCCATTTCCGGGTACCACCAACCCGGTTCACAGCTTACCACCCGTCGATCAATATCTTTAGTGATCCTGGCCCTATGCATAATCTTACCTCGCGGATTTTCGATCCATATCCAATCGTCAGTCTTGATTCCAAAAATATCTGCCGTATTCGGGTGAATGTCCATCTGAGGATAGGGATGAGCTTTTCTTGCCCATGGGGCCCAGCGATTACTTGAATGCATAAACGCGCCTCCTCTCACCCTTGCCTCCATAAGAATGAGGGGATATTTTTCGACAAGTTCAGGGGTCGAAATCGGAGACTCTGGCGGTTCGCGGTAATTCGGTAACGGATCCAGGCTAAGTTGTTCCATAGTGGTTGAAAATAATTCCACTTTACCGGTGGGTGTCTTAAACTGAAATCCTTCTTGATTGTAGAGTCTATAGGGTTTGGCTGGAAATGGAATAGCATGCTTTACTTTTAATTCCTTCCATGTTGCACCAAAGCCCTTTAAACAATAATCAAGGAATTCGGGAATCGTCTTCCATTGGATGAAATCCACATCTGTTCTGCTTTTTTGCGGTTTGAAACCTTTTTCCATCAACTTCCAATAGATATCCAATATAACCTGCTGTTCATTCTTGGATTCACCACAGGGCTCTATGGTCTGAGCTCGTGCTTCTATAAAAGGCTGCCATAGCCCGGCAATGAGCGGTATCTCATCTCTTTCCAGCCAATGGGCGGCAGGCAGTACATAGTCGGAAAGAGCAGCGGTTGGCGTCATCATATAGTTGAAGTGAATGCTTAAATCGAGCTGTTTTAAGGCTTCACAAACAGTCTTTGGTTCGGGGAACTGGGTTAAAAGATTGGTTCCATGATTGATCAAGGCCTTTATGGGGTAGGGTTTGCCTGTAAGCATTGCCTTTATTGCAAGCTCATTATGACATGCACTAATCGGCGCCTTATATCCTGACCAGAGAGGAAATTCATTATATCCTATTCTCTTTTTCTCGATTTCAACGGGTAACAGGTGTTGGGGACAACTCGGTTTGAGGAATTCATAGGCTGAATAAAAACCAGGAGGTTTCCGTTCCCCTGACAGGAGGTTACCTCCCTTTACATCGAGATTCCCGGTGATAGCCACCAGAATAGAATGCGCATGGCCGGTTGCAGTAGAACCATATCCTTGCATGACACCAATGCCGCTGACTAGAGAAGCCGGTTTGATACTTGCATATAACCGGGCGACTTTTATGATATCTTTTCCCGGCACCCAGGTGATCTCTTCCACCTTGTCGAGCGGGTATTTTTTGATGTGGGCTTTGAGTTCCTCAAAACCGGAACACCAATGATTAACAAAATCCTTATCATAGAGATCTTCTTCAATTATAACTTTTATCATACCTAATGCCAGAGCACAGTCCGAACCTGGCCTGACTTGTAGCCAGATATCGGACTGTTTCGCACATGAAATGCGACGCGGGTCAATGGTTATAAGTACAGCACCGTTTTTTCTTGCTTCCTGAATCCATCGCCATTGCGGGAAGTGGGTTTCCGGGGGGTTTTGCCCCCAGATCACAATGCATTTACTGTCTCTCGTATCCGGACCGTGCCCGAATTGTGTGCAAATATCACCAATAACGGCCAAATCCATAACCCTGCCGGGTCCTTCGCAGTGTTCCATGCTCTTAAGCAGATTGGGGCTGCCAAGGGCTCTCATAAGCATGCAGCAAAGGGTATAGTGCCATCCATTTACAGAAGCAGCAAATGAAAGGGGACCATGCTTTTCGCGAATTTCTAAGATTCTATCCGTGATTTCATCAATAGCTTGATCCCAAGAGATACGTTCCCACTTATCTTTCCCTTTTTTACCGCGTCTCTTTAAAGGGTATTTGAGCCTGTTAGGGTTGTAAAGGGTGCCGTTTATCACATTGCGACACTTGGAACACAAGTTATCTCCTTCGGTAACCGGTGAATCCGGATCTCCTTTTATTTTAGCTACCTTGCCGTCTTTGACGTAGACCAAGACACCGTCTCCCATGTAACACTCTTGACAGACGGTTTGAAATACCATTGTATCCTGTAATTTTTTCATATTTACACAATCAAATCTCTTCTTCGTAAAGCTTTCTCACAAGCTTTGCCTTATACTCAAATTTTGGCAAGCTATCCGGGGGAACCAATTGCACATAAGCACGAAAGATAAGCTTTTCACGGATTAGCTCTTCTATTTCTTGCTTTAGTTTGTGCGGATTACCGGGGTTTTTCCCGTATTCCACCTTTATATTAATCGGAGGCTTCCAGCCTTCAGGAGGGAGTTCTTTTAATTGAATTTCTATGGCTCCGGTTGTCTTTGGCGCCAGACTGCTCACCACGTCTTTCACAGCAGTAGGATAGACATTGACACCCTGGACGATGAGCATGTCATCTGTCCTGCCGATGCACCGGATTCCAAAGCCTGTTCGACCGCATTCACATTGGGTCTGTGTGACTATCACATGATCACGTGTTCGAAAACGTATTAAGGGCATACACTCCCGATCAATTGATGTATAGATCAACTCTCCCTGCGTTCCTTCTCTGATTTCTAATGGTTCTCCTGTCTCCGGATTAATGATTTCAGGATGAACAATACCCTGAGCAATAAAATGCATGCCTCTTTTATAATTACACTCCGACCAAATCTCACCGGCCATATCACCGTTTCCCATCATCTCGAGAAAGATACATCCGAAGGTCTCTTCGACCTTTTGGCGAATTACCGGAATTGAGGCTCCTGGTTCGCCTCCAGCCAGTATAATCTTAAGCCCCAGGCTTTTCGGGTTTATGCCACGCTT
The DNA here is from genome assembly GCA_964561845.1 of uncultured Desulfobacterales bacterium. Taxonomy (GTDB): domain Bacteria; phylum Desulfobacterota; class Desulfobacteria; order Desulfobacterales; family JAUVVS01; genus JAUVVS01. The sequence continues at coordinate 3,132 of CAZLRK010000130.1, forward strand.
CCTAATGGATCGTGCAAAGTGCAAGGGAAATGATGACGTTGCCAATAAAGCATTTGCGCCGATATTCTGAAATGCACCAATCAGTCTATCTGTTGCCCCAACGCCTGTGGGTAAACAGGTGGCCCCTATATTTTCTATGGCGTCCGTGTAAGAATCGGCGATGAGATAAGGGGCAACAATCAATGGTACAATATTGTTTGGCCGAAATCCACCTGTCCATAGCGATCTGCTGGCACTCTCACGCCATACATCGATATCATGATGGGTCAGACCTATATATGTCGGTCGGCCGGTCGTTCCGCTTGTTGAATATACCCTTGATACTTTCTCCAAGGGGACAATGGCATGTTTTCCTAGTGGCGGATGATTGATTTGACTATCTCTCAACTCTGTTTTTTCAGTGAAGGGAAGTTTGTAGAGGTCATCAAGGCTTTTGATATCATCAAGCTCGAGGCCCGATTCTTGGAATTTTTCCTGGTAAAATACCGAATTCTTCCAAACATATTCGAGTTCATTTAGAAAAGCTTTTTCTTGAACTGAGTGAGACTCTTCTTCTGAAAGCGTCTCCATTTTGCTATTCCAGTATTTCTGATATTTGGTCATGGCACTCCCTCATATGGAAAATATATTGATTGTTTCGAATTTAAAATCCAAGATTTTGATCTATTAAACAAAATGGGAATAACTAATAACCAATAACTTATAACTACCCGAGGGGTCGGGGAGTTTTTTTATTCAATCGCTCCATGGATAATCGTCACGAAGAACATACAAACTCATGTATAAGGACTCGTAAAGAAAGAAAAGTGAAAGACATATTAAAACAATAATTTAGTTAATTAAACAGTTTTATTTATTTAAAAATTCCATGCAGAACGCTTTTCTTTCTTAACGATTCCTAATACCTTCAGACAGTGTATGCGTTTCGTGACGATCACCCATTCCGCTTAAACTGGAGATAAAAGAGAAAAACTCCCCGACTGCTCAACTACCCAGCATGCCGTGTTACACCGCTTCGGCAATGGCCTTTCCGAGTTCTACCGTTGTTGCCTTGCCATCCATATCCGGAGTACGTATTGGAGTATTCTGAAGTACCGCCGATACTGCTTGTTCTACCTTCAAAGCAGCATCTGCGTGCCCCAGGTGGTCGAGCATCATGGCTCCGGATAAGATCTGACCAATGGGATTGGCAATTCCCTTTCCGGCAATATCGGGCGCAGAGCCGTGAACAGGTTCGAACATGGATGGATACTCGCGAGTCGGATTAATATTGGCTGACGGTGCGATACCGATGCTTCCCGCGACTGCAGGTCCTAGATCCGAAAGGATATCTCCAAAAAGGTTACTTCCAACCACCACATCGAACCAATCGGGATGCAGAACAAAATGAGAGGTGAGAATATCGATATGATACTGGTCGGCCCTAATATCAGGATACTCAAGAGCAATGGCGGCAAAACGTTCATCCCAGAATGGCATGGTATGAATGATACCGTTTGACTTGGTCGCTGATGTAACGTGTTTAGCTTTACGCATTTGAGCAAGTTCAAACGCATAACGTATGACCCTGTCGACGCCTTTTCGAGTGAATACTGTTTCTTGAACAACCATCTCGTCTTCAGTCCCGCTAAAGAGCCTTCCGCCAACCTCTGAGTACTCGCCTTCATTATTTTCGCGTACAATAAAAAAATCTATATCTTCAGGCCCACGATTCTTTAAAGGTGAAACCATGCCTTTTAACATACGCACAGGACGCAAATTGACGTATTGTTTCATATGCCTGCGTATGGGAATAAGCAGACCCCATAGCGAAACATGATCAGGTACTTCGGGAGAGCCAATAGCTCCAAGAAAGATTGCATCATTTTCACTTTCACAAAGTTGATTTATTCCGTCCTCAGGCATCATACGGCCAGTATTGACATAATTTTCGCAGTTCCATGAGAACATTTCCCATTTGAAGTTAATATCGAAATGTTTTCCAACTGATTCGAGGACGCGGATGCCTTCCGGGACAACTTCCTTGCCGATGCCGTCGCCGGGGATTACAGCTATTTTGTAGATATTCATATTTAAACACCTTTGAAGCAACCTTGCTTTTAAATAACTACCTGATTTTTAGATGTACTTTGTTATTTGGACTTAATTTTATTTAGCCTATAAAGAGTCGTAGATTTCAAAGCGTAATCATATTATTATCAAATGTTGGCATAGGGTGTCAAATTTTATAAAATAAATGTCATGAATTGTGTTGACAATTCATAGGATGAAGAATAGTGAGAATGACCTTTAGATGTTTTTTGGAATTGATTGAAAAGAGAGCTTAAACACAAACAGATTCACAGTAAATATTATTGGAAATCATTATGAAAATTACGCCTCATAAGCACATTACCCAAGATGAGATGCAGAGGATTCATGAAGCCTCAATGACTATCTTAGAAAATACAGGGATGTTGATCGAACACCCGGTTGCATTACGCATGTTAAGCGATGCCGGGGCCAAGGTAAATTTTGATAATAGGATTGTTAAATTTCCATCCGATTTAATAGAAAAAAGTATCAAAACAATACCTAAACAAATCAATTTGGCAGGTAGGGAGACAGATGATGATGTGGTGGTAGATTGCGCAAGTGCGTTTCGAGTACGATGCACGACCGGCCCATCTGCAATGATCGATTATCAAAATGGTGAATATCGGGATGCAACAATCAATGACCAGAAAGAACTTGCCATTATCTCGGATGCCTTGAAACATATAAGTTTCGCTTCTCCTCTAACCGTAAATAACGTACCCAAAAAAACTGCAGACCTCCATGCCACGAAATGCCTTCTAGAAAATCAAAGAATGCATTTTATGAACTTGACAATGGGATCAAAAAATTTAAAATATCAAATTGAAATGCAGCTTGCAGTGAGGGGAAGCAAGGAAGATCTGAAAAGACGGCCTTTGTTTCATCCTATTGCGTGCATGATTTCACCGCTATTCTTGCCGGAGGATGATGTTGAAATCATCATGATCGCAGGTAAATATGGTTTGCTCATCAAAGTGCCTGTGCTTCCCATGCTGGGCGCCAATACTCCGGTTACGCTTGCAGGGACGATTGCTCAGATAAATGCTGAAGTAATCGGATCATTCACATTGATTCAAACGTTGTTTCCTGGAAATCCGGTTCTATATTATTTTCTTCCTTCCATAATGAATATGCGAAAGGGAAATTCGGTTTATGGAGCACCCGAAGATATGCTTATGGCTGCCACCTTGATACAGATGGGCAAAGATTTTTATAAATTACCAACTGAAACTTCCTCCATTATTTGTGACGGTATTATACCGGGACAAACCCTATACCAAAAGGGAATCAGCTTGTTAAATTCCTGTTTGTCCGGGGCGAATCTTATCGCCGGAGCCGGAAGCCTTGATGGTGGAATGGCATCCAGTTTGGTGCAACTTGTTATTGATGATGAAATTGTAGGTATGACGAGAAGATTGTTAGACGGGTTCGAAATTAGCGAAGATAAGTTGGCGCTTGACGTCATCGATCGCATAGGTCCTAGAGGAAATTTTCTAACTGATGAGCACACCTCGGAAAACATCCGTAAAGAAAATATCTTTGATCCGTCAATTTTCAACTGGGAAGATTATAAAAGTTGGAAAGAAGAGCCAAAGGATTTGAATGACAAGGCCAGAGAAACAGTCGTCAATATCCTAAAAAGTCATAAAGTAACCCCCCTTGATAAGGACATTATCAATGAGCTTGATAAAATACTAAAAGCGGCCGACCAAGAGATTAACTAAAGTTGAAATTAATCCAGAGGGCATTATGTTTTTCAACTTTAAGGAGGTATGGAAAATCTGAAAAGCCGGGTTATTTGAGATTTAAATGGCAGGACAGGGAATCTTCAGGCGCCGCCTTTATCGAATGATATCATCTGTTGGTCGAAAATGTAGACAGAACAATTTTGAAAAATAAGGATACCATCTTATATGCTGCTCAAACTCTTTCTCGCATTTACACTGGTTCCCGTTTTGGAACTCTATCTTCTGATAAAAATCGGCGGACTAATGGGGGCGTTTTACACCCTGGCTCTGGTGATTCTGACTGGTTTTATAGGCGCCTACCTTGCCCGCATGCAGGGGACGCGGACAATGCTCCGAGTCCGCTCCCGGCTTCAGCAGGGGATGATGCCGGCAGAAGATCTGATCGACGCGGTAATCATTTTCGTTGCGGGCATTGTGCTTCTCACCCCTGGCCTGCTCACTGATATAGCCGGCCTTCTGCTGCTTTTTCCGGCAACCCGGTTTCACTTCAAACGCTGGCTCAGGAAAAAATTCAATCAGTGGATGCAAAACCCCAATGTGACGATTCGAAGCCATCCCTGGACATGAAAAAGTAAAAATAAGGCGTTGCTTTAATGCTAGTTATTCAATAAATTCAACAATGTCCCCGAAGGCACCCGAAAGAACCAGGCGCTCCCGGGACATACCCTTTCATGTATCATTCATTCTTCGCAGGTCACCACCGGGAAGACCAAGTTCGCGTGCTCTCAATACCCGACGGAGGAGTTTACCACTGCGGGTTTTGGGAAGCTCATCCAGAAACTCAACTTCGCCGACAATAATTTCGGAGGAAAGGTTGGCCTTGACAAAAGCCTTGATTTCAACGGTTAGCCGAATGGAGGGCGTGATTCCCTGATGAATCGCGATAAACGCTTTTAAATAGGATACCCCTTCACCGGGTTCGGTCCCCTTGGAGATCACCGCGGCTTCAGCTACCGCCGGATGCATACACAGGACACGTTCGATTTCAAAAGGGCCGATAACTTTATCGCCGCCCACTTTCAACAAGTCGTCGTTACGACCCTGGTGATAAAAATAGCCATCTTCATCCTGCAACGCAATATCTCCCGTGAGAAAAAGACCTGGGAGCCGAAAATACGCCTGATAGCGTTGCTCATCTTCCCATAAGCTGTTCATCAGCCCAGGCCAGCGAGCTTTCAAGGCCAACTCTCCCATGCTCAAAGGTGGGAGTATCTGCCCCTCTTCATCGACAATAACTGCTTCAATTCCTGGTATCGGTTTTCCCATGGCCCCTGGCTTGATGTCCATGGAGGCAAAATTGGCAATACAAATTATACCTGTTTCGGTCATCCACCAGGTATCATGTAGAGAGAGATTAAGATTCTGCTTCACCCAATAAAATAGATCCGGTACCAGGGTCTCGCCTACGGTGACAATATGTCGCAAATGTTGCAAATCGTAACGACTGGGAAGATTTTCCCCTGCTTTCATTAACTCGCGGATGGTTTTAGGCGTAGTGTACCAGACGGCTACCCGATGCTTTTCCAAAGTCCAGTACCAGTTGGATGCCAAAAAAGGATCCCCCTGGATCAAAGTTGTCGCCCCACAGAGCCAGGGTACAAATGCCCCATACACGGTACCGGTTACCCATGCCGGATCCGCATCGACCCAGAGTATCGTATCTTTTCTCAGATCTAAAACATACTTTCCGGTCACCAGCATCCCAAGCATGTCCTGGTGCCCATGAACAACCCCTTTAGGTGGGCCTGTGGATCCTGAAGTATAACTCATATACAAAGGTGTATCGCCGGACAGCCAGGTATTATCAAAAGCCTTTGACATTTGATCGGGCATATCCTTGATGATGATTTCTTTGGGAGACAAATGGGTCAATGGACCGTCGATTAAAAAAAGATATTTGAGGGTTTCTTTAGCATCGGACGGAATCCGGTCGACCAGATCCGGATGAGTTATAATCCCTCGCGGTGAGGCGTTTTCCAAACGAATGGCCACTTCGTCATAACTGAAGGTCGGGAAAAGCGGGCAAAATAGCACACCCATGCGTGCACAGGCCAACATGGCAAAATATATCTCAGGGCAGGGCGGTAGAAAAATGAACAGGCGGTCTCCTATGCTAAATCCGTATTTTGCCAGTAAATTGGCCCACTGACATGATTTCTCTTTTAAATCGTAGTAACTGAACTTATGTACTTCTCCGTTTTGTTCAAAGATAAGGGCCACATGAGAATCACTTTGCAGAGCATTGGCCCAACGATCAATGGCCTCCTGAACAATATTAAGCTGACCCGTTTGATGCCATGAAAAATGTTTCTCAATCTCCGACCATGAGAACGTACGGTAGATTTCATCATAGGATTTTAAATTTGCTTCCGGATTTTCTGCCGGTACTTTTGCTTTGATCATTCTCTTTCCAATATATGCCAAGTGGTAATCAATTGACTGGTAACCTTCAAAAGTTATGGCATTTTTTCTTAAGAGTTCAAAGTTCAGACATTGTCAAATAGTTGAGTGGTTAAGTGGTTGAGTGGAAAAGATTTATAGTAACCGTTCACGGTTCAGAAGTTCAGAGCTTACGATTTTATCATATTTTTGCTTTTAAACGATTAACTCATAACAAATAACGAATAACTCCCAATAGGTTTTTTACTCAATCGGGATTGTATGTCCAATTTTTACAAAACGGCTATTATTCTTATCATTAAAACTATTTAACTACTCAACTAATCGACGACTTAACGAGATCTAACATCTTTATTCACAACAGTTTAACCAGTCCATATACCAAATTTTTTATGGATATTCCACACATCTTCTATCAATTGCAAACTTCGCGGCGTTTCCATATCTGACGGATCTTTCACATTATCATCAGTGGTTAATGCCTTAAGAACCGCTTTGACTGAATCAGCCGATGCCCTTTGATCATACCCCCCCTCCAGTGCCAGAAGAACAGGGGGCTTGCCGATTTCCCTTCGAAGATGCAGCAGTAGTTTTGTCAACCTACCGAACGTTTTTGAATTCAGTCCTGATCGCCCGATGGGATCACTGCCGTGTGCATCAAAACCGGCCGCAACGAGTATCAATTCCGGGACATAGCTTCGCATCACAGGACTGAGGATATCGCGGTAAATATGAAAAAATTCATTGTCCGTGAGATTCCGGGGGATGGGGATGTTAATGGTATAACCTTTACCCTTGCCGCTTCCGTAATCTTCCATGTTTCCGGTATATGGATACAACAGAATATCGTGAGAGGAAAAATAGAGCACCTCTTTTTCGTCGTAAAACAGCTCATGAAGCCCGTTACCGTGGTGAATATCCCAGTCGATAATTAAAATCCGAGGTATTTTCCATTTATTTTGGGCATAGCGCGCCGTGATACCGAGATTGTTTAAGATGCAAAACCCACTCGCCCGGTTTCGTAAGGCATGATGGCCCGGGGGACGGATCAGTGCGAAACAAACATCGCATCTCCCCGCAATGATTGCTTTCAGACCATTAATACATCCACCGACTGCCAGCCAGGCTGCAAGATAGGTTTTAGAGCTGGTCGGTGTATCAGGCGCCAGGCTGGTGGATTTATGATCGGCTGTTTTTAATACCCGTTTAATATAAGCCGGTGTATGAACAAGTTCCAACTGTTCCAGGGTGGCCGGTTCTGGTTGTATAGGAATCAGTTCTTCGGGAAAGTCCCTATCCAGCATCTGGTAGATTCTCCGAAGCCGCCTCGGATGCTCAGGGTGTGTGTGCCCCGTCATATGATCCAGATATCTTTCATCTCTTATAATACCGACTTTTAACGCCATTTTCACCTTACAAGGTCAATATCATCTTTTTTTCGGACTCAGCCGCATATTCCTCACAAAAGTTGAATCCAAATTTTTTATATAATCTTATGG
>CAZLRK010000131.1:0-10849 GCA_964561845.1 uncultured Desulfobacterales bacterium
CAACTAAACCTTCATATCACGTTGAAATTACGTATACAGGTCAGGAGTTCTGAATTTAGCTTCGTGTCCTGGTGTCTTGGTGGCGAAAATATTTTGATAAATAAATTCTTCGCAAATATGATGCGATTTTGATAGATAGGTACTAGTCAGTATTAAAAGGAGATCAATGATATGCTTCCTGACGCAAAAATTCCCGGCGGGCCCCTTACGGAAAAATGGGATAGGCATCGATTTGAGTTAAAACTGGTTAACCCTGCCAACAAAAGAAAGTTTGATATTATCGTAGTAGGTACCGGCCTTGCCGGCGGCAGCGCGTCAGCATCCCTGGCAGAGCTTGGTTATAATGTAAAAACCTTTTGTATCCAAGACAGCCCTCGTCGTGCTCACAGCATCGCAGCCCAAGGTGGAATCAATGCAGCAAAAAATTATACAAACGAGGGTGATAGCATATGGCGATTGTTCTATGACACCATAAAGGGTGGTGATTTCAGATCAAGGGAAGCCAATGTTTATCGCCTGGCCCAATTAAGCAATAATATCATAGACCAGTGCGTTGCGCAGGGCGTCCCTTTTGCACGGGATTACGGAGGTCTCCTTGCAAATCGTAGTTTTGGCGGCGCGCAGGTTCAGAGGACATTTTATTCCAGGGGACAGACGGGGCAGCAGCTTCTTCTGGGAGCTTACGGTGCATTGATGCGCCAAATTGCAGTCGGTAATGTTAAGATGTTTCCTCGCAGGGAAATGCTTGATCTTGTAATCATAAATGAAAAGGCCAGGGGAGTTATTGTCAGAAACCTTATCACCGGTGAAATAGAAGCCCATGCTGCAGATGCCGTAGTTCTCGCAACGGGTGGCTACGGCAATGTTTATTATCTCTCGACAAACGCAATGGCATCAAACGTCTCGGCTAGTTACCGAGCTTATAAAAAAGGGGCTCTCTTTGCCAACCCATGCTTCACTCAAATCCATCCCACCTGTATTCCCGTACACGGAACCTATCAATCCAAACTGACATTGATGAGCGAAAGCCTGAGAAATGACGGTCGTGTTTGGGTTCCAAAAAATCCCGGGGATAAACGTCCGCCCGGTCAAATCCCGGAGTCAGAAAGGGATTATTTTCTTGAAAATAAATATCCGAGCTTTGGCAACCTGGTACCACGGGATGTGGCTTCTCGTAATACCAAAGAGCAGTGTGATATGGATAAAGGCGTCGGAGAAACAGGCCTTGCCGTTTATCTGGATTTTGGAGATGCCATTAAAAGAAATGGGAAGGATGTGATCGCTCAAAAATATGGAAATCTTTTTCAGATGTATGAAAAAATTACCGCGGGCAATCCATATGAAACCCCTATGATGATTTATCCTGCAGTTCATTACACAATGGGAGGCCTTTGGGTTGATTATAATCTAATGAGCACGATTGAAGGTCTCTTCGTGATGGGTGAAGCTAATTTCTCCGACCATGGAGCAAACCGCCTAGGTGCCAGCGCACTTATGCAGGGATTAGCCGATGGATATTTTATAATACCATATACAATCGGTGGCTATTTAGCCGGGACAGGGGTGCAGGATATAACCACAGACCATCCTTCTTTCAGAGAGTCAATTCATAAGGCTGATTCTCGTATTAAGAAGCTGCTTTCAATAAACGGAAAGCGTACGGCTGATGATTTTCACAGAGAACTGGGTCATATTATGTGGGAATACTGCGGTATGGCAAGAAATGGTGAAGGACTTAATAAAGCCCAAAGGCTAATCCGGGCCCTACGAGAGGAGTTCTGGGAAAATGTAACTGTTCCAGGGTCAAAAGAAGAATTCAACCAGAGCTTAGAGAAAGCAGGCAGGGTTGCTGATTTTCTTGAGTTCGGGGAGCTAATGATAATCGATGCTCTGGCACGCAAAGAATCCTGCGGAGGCCATTTTAATGAAGCATATCAAACAGAGGAAAATGAGGCAAAACGTGATGATGAAAATTTTTGCCACGTGACTGCATGGGAATTTATAAAAGATGACAAGAACCCTGTATTTCATAAGGAATCCCTTACTTTTGAGAACGTTGAATTAACACAGAGGAGCTACAAATGACATACGATACCGAGAAAAGTGCTATCAATCTTAAATTGAAGGTATGGCGCCAAAAGGGATCTGACCAAAAAGGGAGGTTTGAAACGTATCATGCTGATAACATTTCAACAGACATGTCATTTCTGGAGATGATAGATGTCACAAATGAAAAACTTACTCTTGACAACAAAGACCCTATTGCGTTTGACCATGACTGCCGGGAAGGTATTTGTGGAATGTGCGGCAGTGTAGTAAACGGTCGACCGCATGGCCCTGAAAAAGCTACAACTCTTTGTCAGCTACATATGAGACACTTTTCGGACGGGGATACGATTGTAATTGAACCATGGCGTTCAAGGGGGTTTCCGGTAATAAAGGATCTGGTTGTGGATCGCGGCGCTTTTGATAAGATCATACAGGCAGGAGGCTATATTTCCGTTAATACCGGAGGAGCCCAAGATGCTAATGCTATTCCAATACCTCAGGAAACAGCCGAAAAAGCAATAGATGCCGCTGTATGCATCGGGTGCGGTGCATGTGTTGCCGCCTGTCCCAATGCATCAGCTATGCTCTTTGTAGGCGCCAGGGTTTCTCACCTTGCGCTGTTGCCCCAGGGAAAGCCTGAAGCTTCTAACCGCTCCCTGGCAATGGTTAGAAAAATGGACGAACTATGTTTTGGAAACTGTACCAACGAAAGAGAATGCGAAGCTGAATGTCCGAAGGAGATTTCCATTTCCAACATCGCCCGCCTGAACCGTGAATTTATAAAAGCAGGGTTTTTTTCTTCCACCAAATAGATATTTTTGCAAAAATAACCTACTCAAGTTTTGCACCCTATATTTGCAGTAAACAGAGATCAATGGTAACGGTTTGGTAACGTTCAAAAGTGTGCGCATTTCTTTGTAAGCGGTTAAAATTTGAAAAGGTAATGGATGTTTCCAAAAGACTATATCACTGTATAATTCCTCGACTGCTCACAGTGATTAAATATTTGGGATTTGCGCTACATAAGCCATATTGTTCAAGAAACTGTCTGTTAAATTCCAAATATTTGATTACCCCCTAATAGGTAAATTGATATCGTCTTTTGGAAATATGCATTACCGAATGATGGTTAAATGGATCTTATTTATTGGGTAAGCAATTATGCGCACACTTTTGAACGTTATTAACGGTTTAGGGGTTCAAGCCTGCCCGCCGGATGGCAGGCGGGGTTCAGCGTTCAAATGGTCCCACGATTAGATCGGAAGTTCAGACGATGGTCAATCGGAACATGTTTTTAAGAAGCGTAATGGAATATTGTCTGTTAAATCCCAAATATTGGGCCTTCCGGTACGCCGCAATTGATATTGCCTATCGCAAATATACATTTCCGGAATTCACTTTAAATTATACCTATAAATCGTATTTGAAAGTTAACCCGCACAGTTTTAGGGGTGCGAAACTTGAGTAACCTAAATTCCATGACCGTTGTTAAGCAGGCAGGCAACATAATGATCTTTTTCAACTTCAACCAATTTTGGTCGTTGGGTCTGACAAATGTCCATGGTATATTGGCAACGGGGATGAAACGAACAGCCTGGCGGCGGATCTATGGGGTTTGGTACATCACCTTCCATTAACAAAGGTTTTGTCCGAACGTGGGGATCGGGCTGCAGTACTGCTGACAAAAGAGCTTTAGAATATGGGTGTTTTTGGCTTTGACAAAAAACCTCGGTAGAAGCGATTTCAACTATGACACCCATGTACATTACTGCGATCCGATTACAGATATGTTCAATAACACTTATGTCGTGAGAAATAAATATATAGGATAAATTAAACTCATTCTTAAGATCTTCCATTAAATTAATAACTTGAGCCTGTATGGATACGTCAAGCGCACTAACGGGCTCGTCAGCTACGATTAAATCGGGCCTGACACACAGGGCTCGGGCGATGCCAATCCGCTGGCGCTGGCCACCGGAAAATTCATGTGGATATTTGTCCAGATCTGCCGTTCTGAGCCCAACCTTCTCCAGCAATTCTTCGGCAGCTTCCCTCCGCCGGGTTCTGGCGAGACGCTTTTGAGCTCTGAGTGGTTCAGTAACAATTGACTCAACCTTCATCCGGGGATCAAGGCTGGAGTATGGGTCTTGAAAAATGATTTGCATCTGTTGCCGCAGAGGCCTCATTTCATTCCTGCTAAGATGTGTGATGTCAATACCATTAAATTTAATACTCCCGCTGGTAGAGCTAATTAACCTGATGATCATTTGACCCAGCGTAGTCTTGCCACAGCCTGATTCACCAACCAAACCAAAATTTTCACCTTTGTAAACATCAAGCGTAATACCGTCAACAGCTTTTACCCAAGCTTTTGGCTTGGATATCAGGCCGCCGCCCAGGGGAAAGTGTTTGACCAGATTATTTATTGACAATATAGGAATTTTATTCATTAGACTTTAGTAATATTTTGGTAACGTTTTAGCCTTATGAAAGTAATTAGAACTATATAGCTTCAGAGGTTGTTAAATTTTTAATCGTGTAACTGTCTGAGCGTATTAGTGAGAGTTAAGAAAAAACCGGGATTGAATTGGTGTGTTTCAAAGGCTAATCGGCATTTATTGCTTACTTGTTTATTAATAAGACATGCACTATTTTTTCTTTACTCTCACTTATACGCGAGTTTTACACGGTTTAAAATTTAATTGCCTTTGAAGCTGCCTTGTTTTCAAACAGCTAAATTAATACAGCTTTTCTTTGTTCCGGGTATTCTTTAAGCCAGCAACGGGCCTGTTGACCGTCTTGAATGGGAAAAAGCGTAGGTTGTTTTTCCCTGCAAAGGTTGAATACGTGAGAACAGCGATCGGCAAATTTGCAGCCTTCAATAATTTCCGTTAATGGCGGAACCGTTCCTGAAATCTCGTAAAGTCGTTTGGTTTGACCGGCAATACGATTGCCGAGGCGAGGCATGGATTTGAGAAGACCCTGTGTATAAGGGTGGAAAGGCTGATCAAAAAGGTCTTCTACCCTGGCTTCTTCAACAACCTGTCCTGCATACATGACTACCACTCTTTTAGCCATCTGGGACACGACACCTAAATCATGGGTAATAAGCAGAACGGACATGTCAAGTTCCTCTTTCAGCATTAACATCAGCGAAAGAATCTGGGACTGAATGGTCACATCAAGGGCGGTTGTCGGTTCATCGGCAATCAGTAGTTTTGGACGACAGACCATTGCCATGGCGATCATCACACGTTGGCGCATTCCGCCGGATAGTTGATGAGGATAATCATTGAGCCGCCTTCTTGCAGCCGGTATTTTAACGTATTCCAGCCAGACTGCCGCTTCTTCATATGCCTCACGTTTTGACATATTTTTATGAACCATCAGCGGTTCGGATACCTGACGGCCGATTGGAAGTACAGGATTGAGTGATGTCATCGGCTCTTGAAAAATCATCGAAATATCACGACCGCGCACTTTGCGAAGTTCTTCATTATTTAGATTGAGAAGGTTAGTGTCCTGGAATAGGATTCGGCCTGAATTGATTTCACCGGGCGGTGAAGGGATGAGGCCGAGAATACTCAATGAGGTAACGCTTTTACCGCAACCCGATTCACCCACAAGTCCCAGCGTTTCCCCAGGAAATAGATTGAATCCGACGTTTTCAACTGCTCTGCACACGCCTTCGGGAGTATGAAAATAAACCGAGAGGTCTTCAATATTAAGCAGTTCTTTGCTCATTCCTTATCTCCGGGATATAGATAGTGCAAGGCTGTTAGTGCGTATATTTTAGCAATCTCGATAAGCTGGTCCAGGTCAATCCATTCGTCAACCTGATGGGGAACATGGCGGTCACCGGCCCCCATTGTAACAATGGGAATATTCTTTAATGACCAGAGAAATGTTCCGTCCGTTGCACCCGGTACTCCGCCATATACCGGTTCTTTGCCGGTTAGTTTTCGAGTGGCCAGGTCGGCAGCTCTAACAATAGGATTTTGATGATCAGTCGAGGTGCATGGGCGATCAGTTAAAAAATCGATTTCGATTGTAAGGTCGCGCTCACGATCTGTTTTAGTCTTTTGATCATAAGCCTTGAAATCGTCACGAATCTGTTCTTTCACCTGCGTTGCCAGAGCAGTCAATTTATCTTTGATGCCTGCGTGTGACTGACCAGGAATCGTTCTTATATCAACAAGCATTTTGGCATCGCCAGGCACGACATTGAACTGTGGTGCGCCGCTTATCGGAGCACGGATTACCGTTGGGGTGAAGCTTGGCCAGCCTAAATGTTTGTCCTTACCTATAATTTTAACAGCTTCGATTTCCATTTGGTTTAAGGCGTCGATCAATCGAGCAACGGCAGGAGCGGTGTTAAGGCCGGAAAGAGGCATAGCTCCATGGCTCATACGACCGGTGATAGTGTAACGGGCACGGATTGCCCCTTTTTGGGAGGTGCATATCAACCCATCTTCCGGTTCACAGATGATGGCTCCCGTAATCGAATCGGCGTGGCCTCTTTTTATAAAATCCAGTACTCCTGTCATCTGGTCTTCCTCATCACACAGCACTCCACCGATTATCGTACCTGCCGTTTTTACACCGGATCGTTTTAAAGCCTTCATGGCGATAAGCATTGCAGCCAGATTACCCTTGGTATCATTAGTTCCGCGGCCATACATACGCCTCTCAATGATTTTTGCTTCGAATGGATTGTATTTCCATTTGGATACATCACCAGGGGTAACCACGTCGGTATGACCTTCGAACATCAGGGTTAATTCGCCAGGGCTTGCCGCCCATGTGATGACGACATTGGGGCGACCTGGAGCCACCTCGTCGATATGAAAATCAAAGCCGTTTAGTTCGGCCCATCCGGCGACCAACTCTGCAGCCGGTTGCTCGCTGGTTCCCGTTATTGGATCCCAAACAGAGTTAATTTTAACCAATTCCGATGTCAAATCAATCAATTCATCAGGATCGATTTTTTGTAAAACTTTGGAAATTATTTTATCGGATATAGTCATCCGTACTCTCCCTTATTGAGCCTTGGAAAACCCCGTTCTCTGGGGCATAAGCGATAACTTCAATTAATAATTAATAATCAATTGCTAATTGTGAATAGTTAATGTCTTTTTGTTTAAGTTAGTGTTTACCGGACCCTTACCATCCTGGGATCAAGTGTATCCCGCAACCCGTCACCCAACAAATTAAAGCCAAGAACCGCCCATGCAATGGCTACACCGGGGAAAACAGCAATCCAGGGAGAAATTTCCATAAATGTTTGTGCTTCATACAACATGCGGCCCCATGATGCATGTGGCGGCTGAGTCCCCAACCCCAAATAGCTCAATCCTGCCTCAGCCAATATGGCAACGGCAAACTGGATTGTGCCCTGAATGATTAAGGGTGACACGATGTTCGGCATGATATGCCTCAGGGTAATGTCCCATTCACTCACCCCACTGGCCCGCGCTGCGGCAATAAATTCTCGTTCCCAGAGAGTCATGGCAACTGCCCTGGTGAGACGAGAAAATACGGGAATATAAAAGATTCCAATGGCAAGCATTGCATTGATCACCGATGGGCCTAGAATGGATGTGATTAATATCGCCGTTAGAACTGCAGGAAAACCGAACAAAAGGTCTGAAAAGCGCATAATCGATTCATCTACCCATCGGCCGAAATAGGCGGAGATCAATCCTAACGCCACCCCCAGGCTCATTCCGATGGCAACGGTTACCAGTCCGACCACAATCGAATTGAAGGCACCGACCATGACCCGTGACAGAATATCACGGCCATACTGATCCGTGCCCAGGGGGTGGATCAGGGATGGTGCTTCAAGCCGGTGGCGGGGGCTCATGACATTAGGATCATATGGCGTCCATGTCAGGCTGATGAGGGCCATGCATACAACCACCAACGACAATGTGAACCCTAATATAAAATTCAGATTTCCAAAAAATCGTTTCATTATTCAAGCCTGACCCTGGGATCGATTGATGCATATGCCATATCTACGATGAAATTCACCACAATGACGGCAGCGGCCATAAACAGTACAATCTCTCTCACCACCGGTAAATCACGCTGACCGATAGCTTGAAAAACAAGTCGACCAAGTCCCGGCAAATAGTAAACGTTTTCGATAATGATAGCACCAGCCATTAACTGCCCAAGCTGAAGCCCGAGTATTGTCAATACTGGTATTAGTGCATTTCTCAGTGCGTGAACATAAATGACGGTCCGCTCTTTCAGCCCTTTTGCTCTTGCTGTACGCACATAATCTTCTCTGAGTACTTCGAGCATGGATGATCGTGTAAGTCTCGCGAGTATGGATGCTCGAATCACACCCAAGGCAAACGCCGGTAGCAATAAGGCTTTAAAGGATCCCCAGATATCTGCAGACCATCCCGGAAATCCGCCGGCCTGGAAAATACCCCACTTGACCGACATTAAAAGTATAAGCAAAATACCCAACCAGAATTCAGGAGTAGCCAATCCCAGTTGTGTAAATGCCATGACCACCACATCTCCCGGGCGATTTTGATTGCGGGCGGCATATATGCCAAGGGGCAAAGATATCACCACAGCAAAAAGAATGGAAAGTAACGCGAGCGGACCGGTAACTGCAAGGCGGGAGATTAAAAGATCATAAACAGGCATGTCATAGTTGATGGAACGGCTCCCTTTACCAGAGAGGGTGTTCCCTATCCATGAGGCATATTGAGTCCAGAAAGACTTATCAAGGCCCAGCTCGGCCCGTAGATTCGCCAATGTTTCCGGTGTTGCATTAATTCCCAGGATGATCTGTGCAGGATCTCCTGGCAAAACGAACAACACGGAAAATACTACCATTGAGACCAAAAACAGAAGAACGATCAGTGTTATCGTTTTTTTTATCAGATATATGGCCATAAATGTGAGTAATTGTATTAATTTTAGAACTACTGACCATGCGTAAATCTGAATGCAACATATTCTATTAAACACTGAACTATGAACTAAAATAAAAAATGAACGTCCAACATCGAACATCCAACGTCCAACATCGAATGAATGTACACCTTCGGTGTTTCAATTTTATAATTTAATGGAGCGAAGCGATATCCTTATTCGACGTTCGATGTTGAGCGTTCGAAGTTCGATGTTCAAATTGTTGCATCTTAAATTACGGCCGAGCTTTCATAACACCTTGAAAATACATACACAGGTCAGGAGTTGTGAATTTGTACCTTCCGAGTTCTTATTAATTATTTTTATATTTAGCAAACCGTGGCACATGCCTTGTTACCCAATGAATTAAAGAATCAAACATTAAAGGAAGTTCCCTGGCTGTTCTGATGAGAAGAAAAAGCCCTATGCCTCCCATCACAACATTTGGGGCCCACATTCCAATTAAAGGAGGATAAATGCCTGTTTCGCCTAAAACCCATCCCGCAGACAACATGAAGTAGTATACCAGGAAAAAAATGAGTCCAAGCCCTAATCCAAACGACCGCTTTGTTGACCTCAAATTAACGCCCAAAGGAATAGCAAGAATTCCAAGAGCAAAGCAAGCAAAGGGAACAGAAAATTTCCTATGATATTCTGTTAATGATATATAGTATTGTTGGTCTTTATTGAGGGTATTTTTCAAATACCGGCGTAATTCTGACAGGCTCATTTCTTCCTCATCTTTAGGACCTTTTTTTGTTATACCAGTGGTCCTTTTGATACTAAGATTCATACTATATGTATCAAAACTTACTGAATAAACGGACCTTTTTTTTAAATCAACCTGATTGATAATTCCATCAAACAACCGTAATTGAAACGAAAGATTGTCAGGATCACTAAACAGCTTGCCCTTTGGGGCAATTACTGTGCTAATACTAGATTTGCCCCTTTTGTCTTCAATAAAGATGTCTTGTAAAGTATTATTTATTAAGTCAATTTTATTTGTATAGATCATCACACCTTGAAAATTATCATTGAAAGTTCTTTCTTTAAGCCCGATATTTATATTAGATACTGCTACATTATATGCCAGTTCCTTTAATGATAATTTTCCCCACGGTAGTCCATAAATAGACATGAAACCTGAAATCAAGCAGCCTGTTAAACAGAATAATAATACAGGTGGAAGAAACCGATAAAGACTTATGCCACCAGCCTTTAGGGCAATTATTTCGTTGTTGTTGGACATTCGAAGAAATGTAAGAAGAACAGCTATCATAACGGACATGGGTGTGACGAAAATAAGGTAAAACGGCATAGTATATATAAGCATAAGTAAGAAACTTAAAATACTGATTTTGTAATTTACTATCAAATTAGTAATATCAAGTATTCTTGCCATCAGGAAGACAAAGGTGAAAAAGGCCATATTGATGACAAAAGGCGGTATCATTTCTTTGAATATGTATCGATTTACAATTGAGTTAATTTTCATGGTACCTATTTAAATATATTTAGATATCACCGGCAGAGCCGGTGGCCTGATTATAGCCCTAAAAGGGTATAAAATACATGCACCCCTTAAGGTTTTTCTCCCGTGCTCGTACACGTACACGTGCTCGTGTACGTGTACGTGTACGAACAAATAAATACTACAGCATAGCTTTTGCCATTCTCCCCGGCATAGCCTGAGGTTTAACTCTGGAATTCAATGTATATTCCGCATTCTATGTACATCCGCACATTAAGTCAATAATACACTGACAAATTACATACAGTGGTGTTATGGAAAGCTCAAATGTGATCTGGTCAAGTAAAAATGGACACCCAGTTAAGCGACTTTTGCCAAAGAAAA
>CAZLRK010000132.1:0-10773 GCA_964561845.1 uncultured Desulfobacterales bacterium
GGCAGGCGAAAATTTTAACCACAGGCATACATTGAGTATTTCGAGGATTAAAATTAGAGCCTAACACAGAAATTGGTCAAAAGGGGACGTTTTGCAAAGGTCTCTTATAGTACATTGCAACGACAACGAAATGAAGCGGAACACAGAAAATGGACTTTTTGCGAAGCCATCATTTATTATTAGGAAAGGTAAAACTATTTATGCATCTGGTTTTGTTACATGGATATCTGCTGCAGGGAACTGGTTCTAATATATATGTTGCCAATATTGCCAAAGCCTGGAAGAATCAAGGTTATGCGGTTACCGTTGTTTGCCAGGACCGTCAGGCCAATTTGCTGCCATTTGTCAATGAGTACATAGGTCCGGAAGACAATCTTCCTCCCTTTCCACCGAAACCGGGCTTTATTCGTGTTGTAGTTCCAAATATACACAACCTCCTGCCGGTATACGTTTTTGATCGTTATGAGGGATATAAAGTTAAAACCATTCCCGAAATGACTAAATCAGAAATCATGAATCATATTGAAATGACTGCTATTTCTCTTCGCAGTGTAGCTCTTCAGGAAGCTGACATGGTGCTTGCCAACCACGCTATTTTCGGGCCGGTGATTGCAAAAATGGCTCTGGAAAACCTGGATGTACCTTATAATGTTAAAATTCATGGTAGTGCTGTTGAATATACATTGGTTCCCAATCCGAATCTAATGGAATATGCTTTTGAAGGATTGGCCGGAGCAAAAAACATATTCGTGGGAACAAATTATGTTAAGAATCGGATGCTTGAAGTTTTTGCTGATGAAAATAACAAATTGGGATTAAAAAATAAACTTAAAATCGTACCCTCGGGAATGGATCCTGATATTTTTAAATTGAGCGACGATCATGAAACAAATCAAAGACGTTTTTTAGATGGAATAAAAAAAGAAATCCAAAAAAACAATAATGGACGAAACCAAAACTGCACTCCCACACACATGGATACAACCGACGTAGATTTACATGAAACCTTGATCAAATTAGGAGAGACATACGATCAACGTGCCACTGATGCTGATCTTCTTAAAAAATGGCCGTTATTAAAAGAAGATGAACCTATAATAATATATTTTGGTAAATTTTTAGGTGTAAAGGGTGTTGGAGAGATACTTGTTACCGTGCCGGCAATCCTTTCTTCAATTCCTAAAGCTCGATTTATCTTTGTCGGTTTCGGATCTTATCGGGAACATTTAGAAGGGATGATTAAAGCACTTGGCAGCGGTAACCAGGATGCTTTTACAGCATATGCACGAGCAGGAGATTTTGTTCAAAAGATCGATTTCAGCAAATGGTTTCGCAGGTTATCACAAGAGGAAATCAGCCGAATAACCGTCACGGGAATGC
The DNA here is from genome assembly GCA_964561845.1 of uncultured Desulfobacterales bacterium. Lineage (GTDB taxonomy): Bacteria > Desulfobacterota > Desulfobacteria > Desulfobacterales > JAUVVS01 > JAUVVS01. Next base: position 1,381 of record CAZLRK010000132.1, read on the forward strand.
TTGAACATAATACTCTGTGTGAACTGTTGCCTTTGGCAAGTCTTTCCATTGTGCCGAGCAAATGGCCGGAAGCTTTTGGGATGGTTGCCGTTGAAGCAATGGCTTCAGGTGTGCTGCCGCTTTGCAATTACCATGCTGGTCTTCGTGATGTTGTGGACGAGGTAGAAGCAGTCTCTCCTGAAATAGCAGAAATAATGAAAATGGATCTGAATAAGTTTATTGATCAGCTGCCGGGTAAAGTCCAGGGAGCTCTATCTTATTTATATCCTGATGGATTTGAGAATAAAATCAGTTTCAGAAAAATTGGGAAACAGTTGCATGGGATAGCAGTGGAGAAATTTTCCTGGGATGGGATAGCGAAAAGGTTGTTGCAAAGGTATTAGGTAACCGTTCAGGGGTTCAAGGTTCAGCGTTCAAAGGTTATCGGTTTGACGCATATCATTACATTTTCACAATGATACGATCATAATGCATAAATCAAGACCTTTGGTTTATTTTTAAAGCGCGTGATTTTTTACTCCTAACGTTCATGAAATCCGAACTTACATCCCGGATTTCAGATCAATATCCTTTACTCTCAGATATTGAAGCAAGCTCAAGGCAGAAAACTAACCCTGAACGGGGAACGCTGAACCTGTGAACGCTTACGGTATTAGCTATTTCACAAGAAAAAGCCAGTCTTTAAACCGTTCATCCTGGCCGGTAACGATCTTCTTCATCAGGGAATATAACCTACTCGTCATAGGCCCTGGTGTTTCGGCCAATTTCCGGTCTTCGATTTGCCGAACAGGCAGTAACTTGCTAGGCGTACAGGACAGAAAAATCTCATCCGCTTGTAAAAGGAGTTCAGGCAACAGTCGCCCTTCAAATGTCTCTATGCCGATGATATTGGCCATCTGAAGAATCGACTTGCGTGATATGCTTTTAAGAACAGTACCCGGCGACGCCGTCATGAGTTTGTCTTCTTTGATCAGAAAAGCCGCCTCCGTACCGCCTTCAGCGATATAACCCTGAGTATCAAGCATAATAGCGTCATTAAAACCGCGCTTTTTTGCTTCCTGCCGGGCCATAATGCCGTTTAGATAGTTTGCAGCAGCTTTGGCCTCAACTGGGACTGTTTGAGGATCAAGCTTGCGACATTTGGGTATGCAAACGGTGGTGCCCTCTTCAAAAGAAAAACTCAGGCCACCTAAATCCTTTTCCGTATCAATAACAAAAATAGATATATCGAGTCTCGTTCGCGATGGTAAGATCTCAAAATCGATCTGGGGGTAAAAACAGATTATCTTAATAGCGCCCTGGTTAATAGCGTTACGCTTGACCGTGTCTATGACCGCCTCAGACAACTCTTCACCGGAGATGGGAAGTTCCATGCTAAGTAGTTCGGCGGATCTAAAAAGGCGTGTGATGTGCTCGTCGAGCCGGAAAACAGCCGGGCCTTCACCGGTTTCGTGAAGGCTGAGCACTTCAAAAATAGCAGAACCCCGTCCGAAGCTGTGGCACATTATATGGACCGTGGCCTGATCCCAGGGAATATAATCACCATTTAAGAAAACTATTCGATCTTTCAGCATAGCAAATTCCTTTCTATTTTAATCCACAGATTACCCCAGTACCATCTACCGGAGCTACGGGGCAGGCGCAGATTTCACAGATTTTTGTGAGCTATTGGGTAAATTCCCCAAAGCTTGTCGGAGCGTTGCGTAGATCCCGCCATGCGGGGCTTAGTTTAGATTGTGACAATCAACTGCGCGATACCCCGCCAGCTCTGCTGCGGGCATTTCATTAACAAATTTTGTACGTTTTATGGTAAAATATTTTGTTACCACAAAGTACACGAAGAAACACAAAGATTTTTTTCATTAGTATCCTTCGTGGTCTTTGTGATCTTCGTGGTTAGATAAAACATTACTTTCTTGGTTCCCCCACAACAAATCGGGATTTACGTCTGAGGCGCACAAGTCCGCTTCGCTCCAACTGGCTTTTCCGGGTTCGGAAAGATTAGCACAGTAATGCCTCATCCTTAAGTTCAGCCCCAAACCTTTTTACCACCTCTTCCACAGTAAGGGCTTTCTTCTCCTCTCCCTCTATATCGAAACGGATCTTTCCCTCGTGGAGCATGATCATACGATTCCCGAAACGAATGGCCTGTTGCATGTTGTGTGTGACCATAATGGTTGTAAGGTTATTCTCCCTGACGATTCTATCGGTTAGTTCCAGTACTCGCCTGGAGGTCTTGGGATCTAATGCTGCAGTATGCTCATCCAGAAGGAGCAATTTGGGAATTAACAAGGTGGCCATGAGCAGTGTCAGTGACTGCCGTTGACCCCCGGATAGAAGACTTACCGAATCTTTAAGGCGATCTTCCAATCCAAGTTCCAGCACGCTTAATATTTCTCGGTAAAACTCCCTGCGAGCTTTTGTAACTCCCCTGCGCAGTCCTCTAGGCTGCCCGCGAAGATCTGCCATTGCAAGGTTCTCTTCTATAGTCATGGAAGCAGCCGTTCCCATCAAGGGATTCTGGAAGATCCTGCCTAAATATTTTGCCCTTCGATGTTCAGCGAGATGAGTAACCCGGGTACCATCTATACTGATATCACCCTCATCAGGGCTATAGGTGCCGGCGATAAGGTTAAGAAGAGTAGTCTTGCCTGCACCGTTGCTCCCTATAACCGTGACAAAATCCCCTTTGGGACAATCCAATGAGATACCGTCAATGGCTACTTTTTCGTCTATGGTAGCCTTGTTGAAGATCTTTTTGAAGGCGTCTATCTTTAACATTAGCTTTACAGGAATCTATACCCCCCTCAAGTAAATTTTCCCCTCTTTTTCTTTCTTCAGGGCCGGAATGCCTAGTGCCAATATTACCATCACTCCTGTGGCCATCTTCAAATCAGTAGGAGCCAGTCCAAGTCTAAGGCCTACAGAAATAATGAGTTTGTAGATAATTGATCCCACAAGCGCTGCGAGGGTCATTCTTTCCACCGTCTTTTTTCCAATAAGCGTCTCACCAATGATGATGGCAGCCAGGCCTGCCACAATCATTCCGATGCCCATCCCAATATCCGAAAATCCCTGATCCTGGGCAACAAGTGAGCCGGACAGGGAGACAAAGGCATTTGAGATCCCAAGCCCCAGAACCGTCATGTTATCGGTGCTAACTCCCAAAGAACGAATCATTTGTTCATTATCACCGGTAGCTCTCATGACAAAACCTATCTGGGTATGGAAAAACATATCTGTGAGAAACTTTACGGCAAATGCAACAACAAAAAAGAAAATAATAATGGGAATAAATCTGTTGATTTCCAGGTTTTCCAAAGGCGTCAAAAATGTGTTTACCGTAAGTAATTGTATGTTTGATCTTCCCATTATACGCAAATTGACCGAATATAGAATGGTCATCATCAGAATACCCGCCAGAAGACTGTTGATCTTCAGTCTTGTATTAAGAAGACCGGTACAGCAACCTGCCAAAAAACCTGTAATGGTTGCCGCCAGGATACTGTAGATGGGTGGTACGCCTTCCATAATGAGACGTGCAACCACTGCTCCACCCAGGGCAAAACTGCCGTCAACGGTTAGATCGGGAAAAGCCAGGATACGAAAACTGATAACTATTCCCAGGGCGACGAGGCCGTAAGCCAGACCCTGTTCCAGGGAGATTGGGATAGTTCGTAAAAAACCATCGAAAAACATGGGATCACCACTCAATTCTTTTTTGGAAGATCTACTATCTGAATTTTGCAGGTATTAATCTTTCACAACATTACCCTGCTCATCCCACATCTTGTCCGCAGCCTTTTTCAGCAGCGTTTTAGGGAGTTTTGCCCCTTGCTTTTTGGCGTGCTCCAAACTAACCCAAAGGCTGTAACCCGATGCAAGTCCGGCAGGAATATCACCGGGGTTTTCTCCCTTCAGTATTCTTGCAGCCTTTTTCCCGGCTGAATATCCTACCATGAAGTAGTCAAGACCGTATGCGGCAATAGCCCCTCTGGGAACACTGTCCCTATCGCCCACGAAAAGCGGTATATTGTTTTCGTTGCACATCTTGACAATGGACTCAAAAGCGGAAACAGCCGTATTATCAGATGTGATATGGATAGCATCCACCCTGCCTACAAGACTTTGGGCTGCTTGCATTACCTCTGCGCTGCTTGAAATGTTGGCCTCGATTAGCCTTCCGCCCATCTCCCCTATTGCCTTTTTCATTTCCTTGATGTGGAAAGTAACATTCACATCACCGGCATTATAGATAGTGCCCCATCTTTTGACATGTGGCATCAGATCCTGATACATCCGGCACTGTAGAGTAATGGGCCATTTATCACTTACACCGGTGACATGGGTGCCTGTCTTACCCAGCTTTGGGACAATTCCGGTTTTCACAGGATCAGTCACCGAAGAAAAAACAATGGGTATCTTCTTGCTGACCTTTGCCGAGGCTTGGGCATTGGGAGTGCTTATGGCATGGATCAGATCGACCCTGTCGTCCTCGAATTTCTGAGCAATAATAGCACAGTTAGGTTGATCACCCTGCGCGTTTTGCCGGTCAATGATGATGTTCTTGCCCTCGATGAAACCCTCTTCTTCCAGGGCAATCTTAAACCCTTTGGAATCATTATCCAAGGCTGGATGGGAGACAATCTGATGCTCGCCAATGCGGATCATCTTGGCTGAAATCCCGCCCGCAAAAATGAGGCTAACTACTAGAAAAAATGTGACTATTAACATTATCCTTTTCATAATTTTCCCTCCTTTTTGATTATTAATATTTAGTTATTAATCGACAACTGACAACCGAATGACCGCGAAGCGAATGACATACGGTAAATGACAAAATCCAAAAGCGCAGATTATAGCCGTTTACAGTATAGAATCCATCAATAATAGGAAAAAAGTGCTTATAATGTCAAGGAAATATCTCGCTCAATTACATTACAGCCATGGTCGGCAAGGAGTTCCACTGCAGCCTTGTGATGGACTTGAACTCCGGTCTCTTCTAATCTTCTTAAAACCGCATGGTGAATTCGTACAATCTGGGATTCATCCAGAAGCCTGAATCCGGGCCTACAATTCCTATTTATCCCTGTATCCATATCTACTTTTCTTCGTACCCTTCTGATTTTAAAAGTTCATAATGCCAGCATGAAAATTCGTACATGCCTATTGCCCTGTCTTCTTCGTTAACAATTCCCAGACAAATCTCCAGTACGCCCCGACCATATTCATTACTGTAATTTTCAGATTCTCGTGACTGAAGAAACTCCCTTACAAGCATCTGGGTTGTACGCTTTGTTTTATCTTTTCGAATATCAATGGGGTCTTTTGGCTCCTGAAACGGATCCCACTTTTCATATCCTTTTTTCAAGATATGTTTCTGCCGTCTCGGCGACATACCGTCGAAAATAGCTTTTTTTCTCTTTTCCTCTTCTTCTGCGGAGATTTCTGTCATTGTCTTCTCCTTTAAAGGTTCATAATAAATTTGTAAACGTTCATCGTGCACTTTTCAAAGGTTCAGGGTTGAGGACGTGGTTTTCCAGGGCTCAATAAATTTACGTATCTTGTATCAAGCCGGATATCTTCATGCCTAAACCTTAATTAACTGTAGAAATTCACTGATAAACTTATTCACCTCATCCGGCTTTTCCATTGGAGATAGGTGGCCTGCCTCTTCAATATTCGCAACATGTGCATTTTTTATATTTTCTCCTAAAAAGTTACCATACTTAACAGGCGTTAGTTTGTCATCACTTGCCGTTAATACTAAGACCGCGGCTTCGATTATTTTAAGCTTATTTATTACATCAAAATTATCACATGCTCGAAAGTCGCCTAATGCAATTTCCTGACTACATTTTGTACACGCTTCAATTTCCGGCCGAAGTGTTTCAGTGTCGCTTTTCTCTGAAATTGCAACCTTACAAATAGTATCAACAAAAATGCTGTAGTCTTTTTCTATTGTTTTAAATATTGCAGGGTTCACTCTGAGTTTTGCCCCTGTATTAATAAGAATACCTGCAGAAAAGCGATTGGTATTTTCAATTAGAAGCTCTAGAGCGATAGCACCGCCCAAACTGAGCCCACAAGGTATGGGTAGAGGCGCTTCTATTTGATCAATAAATTCCATGACCGCCCGGGCATAAGCTGGGATGTTATCTGAGCCGGGGTCTTGGCTATCACCATGACCAGGGAGATCAATTGCTACTGTATTGGCAAACTCTGCAAGAGGCTCTATTTGTAATTTCCAAAAAATACCGGTCATAGCCGACCCGTGTATAAAAACCAGCGTGGGTTTATTAGGATCAAGAGGCCAACGACCTGAAATAAATCCAAATTGCCCCAATTTCAGATTCTCCATCATACCCTCCCTTCGTAACTTCTCAAAAAGTTATGGTAAGCGCTGTGGTATCCGGTAATCAGTAACCAGGGATTGGTAATCGATCACTTACTACCAGAAATTTGAAAACTCATTTCCAGATCGCACCTAAAATTTTTTACACTGTTCGGCTTGTATGAAAACCGGAGCTTAAGACTTTTTCGTCCAGTTGAAAATCCCGCACTCGGGGGCGACATCAACTACGCTATCCCAGCGTGACCAAATATTTATGACTTAACAAGCCAATTACAAAATAATAAGGCATTTTGCCGGCAATCATAAATATTAGGTCACTTTGTGGCTGGATGCCGGTTCGCCTTCCAGAAAAAATCTTAAGCCCCTTATTCGAATTAGCCTGTTTATTGAGTTTTCAATTTTCTGATAACCGATCACCGGGTCACCGGTCACCTAATCACTCCAAAATTTCGATACCTCGTGAACGAATCAATGCGACCATTTCTTTTTGAAAAGGTATACCCCTTCTTATTAACCGTTTAGTCTCTTAATCATTTTTCACTGATTTTTTCTCCAGTGCTTCATCGATTTCTTTAGATGCAGACATCGTTGAGTAGTTAAGTTGTTTGAATATACGGGATAATGCAATATTTACTTGCATCTTGATCTTAAAAACGTTATATATCTTATTGAATATAAAGCAAATAATCATTTTCTGCCGATGCTCTAGTCTGGCAAATTTAAGTCAAATCTGAAAAATCTTCGTGGGAGTAAACTATACGAAAAGTTAGCGAATTGCAAATGGAATTTTAGAAAAAAGATATATCCCAAATCGAATTTGATATTCAATCACGTGATGAGATCCCCAAGTTATTAATAGGGCTTCAGTACATATATAGTACTCTGGAGGTTCGGGACGAAGTCTTCAAAATATTGAAAAGGATAGTGCCACTGAAAAATCATAAAGTCTGAAGACCCAGCATGGATTTATGGAAGATATTGATTTTAGGCACCTTGCGTTTAACTGCGACTGGGATTTTGGCAAAGTTCATTAAATGGCCAACGATCACAATAAATTGCATCAAATACTTGGGCATCGCAAAACTGAAACGCTCCACATCCAAAGATAAGAATAAAAAGGCGCAAAGATATAAATTCATTATTCAAGCCCATCAAAATTATATCGATGTAGGCCTGGCCTTTGTTTTAAGAGTAAAAACAACTATCAAGGACCTTCGAGATATGAGGGTATTATCATTCTCATAAGATTTAAGACTTACCGAGATTGAAGAATATATACATCACGCCGAAAGGCAGATTGATCAGGTACACAGAAGAGTTGTACGGGGACCAAAGATACCGCATGAAGAAAAAGTTTTTTCGATCTTTGGACCCCATACCGAGTGGATTTGTAAAGAACTTGGAAAAAGTATTGGATCACGTTTTTTTGCCAAAGAAAGATAGATCGTCCGCAAAATATAAAGAGATAGAACATTCGGAAGAATTTGTTAAATCCAGACGTAAGTATTCAGGTGTTGAATCCACGATTAATGCGTTAGAAAATCATGGATTAGACCGCTGTCTGGATCATGGCCTACATGGATTTAAACGGGATGTATCTTTTTTCGATTTAATTGCAAAAACCATGACTTTTCGTTCAGACACTAGTTAAGAAAAGTGGCTATTCCTTTAAAATCCGCATTTACAGATCTTCACGCTTTAGGGCGTCTTCGGGAATGCTCTCTGTATCCTCTCTTAAGAAACCACTTTCTTTAATAAAGACCCAATTCATTCCAACACTCGTTGCCAGGTATTTGTCGTTAAAGTTTGATAACAATTCTTGCTGAGGATATTTGGGAATAACCCACACCTTCATTAAGAACAGGTAAAGGATAAAGCCACCCACCAATCCCACAACAAAAGCCCAGGCCCCCGAAAAGAAGGCCAAACCACCGGCGATCAGCCAGGAGATCATGCCCGCCGGATTGACACCGCCCATATATCGGAACTGTCCATTTCTTCGGTAGAGTTCCGGGACATTGAGCCGGCGTCGTCTGATAACGTAGTAATCAGCGATCATAATTCCACCGATGGCCGACAGGAACGATCCGTATGTGAATAGAAAACCGAAGAGGTGGTTCAATATCCACCACGGTACTGACAGGGTGCCCACGATGGCGGATATAACAACGCCCCATTTGTATTTGATATACGGTGCCCCAGCGTTGACGAAAGTCAGTGTGGCGGGAATGAGATTGGCCGCATTGTTCGTCGACCATTGGGCCAGGACGACAAGTACCAGCATCAGGATTAGGACAAAGCCGGTGCCCGTCTGCTGTATGACGTTGATCGGGTTCCAGTCCCCGGCGGCGATGAAGGAGGCGGCCCCGATTATAGCCACCCAGGTCTGGGTGATCGGTAGAGCCAGAAGTTGAGCGGCGAAACAACTACGATTGCGACGAACGAAACTTTTTGTACCTGGAACAACTTTCACGAACCTTGTGATGTTGGGTATGTCTATCCCGAGGGTCGACCAAAAGGCCATATTGGCCAGAAAGAGTGTAACTACGGTGATATCCTGATCACCGGCAAAGGTCCAGATGTTCAGTCCTTTAAGGGTGGCCAGGTTATCTAATTTGAAATACATCCAAATCGAAATGACGATGATGGAGGGCGCGGCGATACTGGCCAGCCTCTCCACGGCCTTGATCCCCAGGGCAGTGTTAAACACTTGGACAATCGCAAAAACCACGTACCACAATGGCCAACTGGAGAATCCGGTGAGATATTCGACGATGCCGTTCAAGGCTAATGCTCCGAGGTAGGTCTGGATGCCAAACCAAATTGCGGCGATAATGCCTCGAAAAACAGATGGTATGTGAGTTCCGTGGGTTCCAAATGCGGCCCGAAGGTAAACGGCAAATGACAGGCCGTGTTCAGTGCCGATGTCGGCCGTGAGAGTCATGAGCATAGCCAAAGCCACGTTGGCGAAGAAGATAATGACCATAACCTGGGTCAAGGGCAACCCCGCCACGCCGTTCGCTCCGAGTTGGAAAGTA
>CAZLRK010000133.1:0-10749 GCA_964561845.1 uncultured Desulfobacterales bacterium
ACACTCACTTATGCGCGAGTTTTACACGGTTTAAAATTTAATTACCTTTAAAGCGGCTTTGTTTTCAAACAGCTAAAATGTTACAAAAAAAGACCTATAAAAAACAATTCCCAGATAAATAACCGCTACAGCCACGGTTATACCTAAAGCGGTTTTATGTCCCGGTACAGGCTCATGGGAAAGTTCCATTTTTTCTTCTTCAGACATATTATTATCCTCCCATTAGATATCGGACAGCATTTTCAGCCAGTCCCAGAAAGGGTTTTGGATAAAAAAACAAAACAACTGATATAAAGGCCGTCAAAACCAAAGGAACAAGACACCATATCGGGGGCTCTTTTCTTTCCCCATGAAACATAGATTCTTCAGGAGTGCAAAAGAATGCCCTGTAAACAATGGGCAAAAAGTAAACGCCGTTAAGCAATGAACTGGCCAGTAACACCACCAGCATTATATATTGTTCTGCTTCGAGCGTGCCTAATACCAGGTACCATTTACTGATAAATCCTCCGCATGGCGGAAGGCCGATAACACTCATGGCGCCGAATAAAAAAGCGATCATGGTGATGGGCATCCTTTTTCCTATGCCCACCATTTCGCTTATGTTCTTTTTTCCTGTAGCAACAAAGATGGCCCCGGCGCAAAAAAACAAGGTGATTTTACCGAATGCGTGCATAGCTATATGGAGTGCAGCGCCGGTGATTCCTTTAGGTGAAAGAAGTCCCAAACCCAATACGATATAGGACAATTGACCAATGGTGGAAAAAGCAAGTCGTCTCTTTAGACCATCCTGTGTCATGGCAATAAGTGATGTGGCCAGAACCGTGACGGCTGCCAGATAACAAATAACCGTTCCCAGATTCAAAGATAATAACAGGTCCGTGCCGAATACGCCGGTAATTATCCGTAGAATACTAAACACGCCCACCTTGACTACAGCAACCGCATGCAATAGAGCACTAACCGGAGTAGGTGCAACCATGGCTGCAGGAAGCCAGGAATGGAAAGGTATCACTGCAGCCTTGGCAAAGCCAAAAATAAACATGAGCATCAAAATGGTAATCAGGGTTTTTGACCCTGTACCGGCCAGGAACCCTTGGCGAGCAAAATCCAATGTTCCGGCCAGGTTATAAGATAAAAGCATGGCAGGAAGCACCAAACCGATGGAAGTACCCAAAATATATAAGAGATATTTACGTCCTGAAGAACGGGCTTCCTCATCTTGATGGTGAGTTACCAATGGATAAGTTGCCAACGAAAGCATTTCATAAAAGAGATAAAGCGTCAGCAGGTTGGCAGAAAAGGCAACTCCAATGGTGGCTGAAAGGGCTAACGCAAAGAAAGAAAAATAACGGGTTTGACTGTGCTCGTCGAGACCCCTCATATAGCCTATGGAATAGGCTGAAGTGACAATCCAAAGAGAAGAGGAGACAAGTGCGAAGAGTATCCCAAACTGGTCAACTTTAAACTGCAGGGGAACGCCGGGCAGTATTTGGGCCACTGTATAAACGATGGTCGTTCCATTTAGCACTAGTGGCAGCATAGAGGCCACAATTAGTAACTTGATCGATGCCGCTAAAAATGTCCATGCTTCCCTGACATTTGCCGACCTGCTCGATATCAAAATGGGCACAACTAAAAGGGACGCTAAAACGGCCAAAAGCGGCTTTATGGATATAATCTGTTCCATATTGTTTCCAAACTACACTAATTGAGAAAAAACTCAATTAGGCGTTATTAGTTATTCGTTAATTGTTATTCGTTGATGAATTCGTAAAACGTCGAATTCCCGCCTTTCGGGATTTGGTGTTTAGTATTTAGTGTTTTGCTTGAAATATATGCTGATATACTTATAAAACCCTGAATTCCTCTTCCAGTAACGAATAACAAATAACCAATAACTTCAATTGAGCGTTTCGCTCAATTGAGGTGTTACACAATTCCCGCCGGTATGGCAAAATCAATAATAAGGGTCACTATATCGCCTGTATACATGCCGACCACCACCAGGCCGGTTGCTACAATAATCAAAGGAACCAGCATGCTTAGAGGCGCTTCATCAATCGGTTCCGGCTGATGATTATGCCCGTGATGGTCGCTGAAAGGTTCAAAATATCCCAATTCAATGATCCTGAAAAAAAGTACAACATTAACAAGGCTGCTGAACAACAAGGCTATAACAAAACCGTAATGACCTGCTGCGATTCCTCCTGATATAAGATACCATTTACTAAAAAAACCGCAGGTAGGTGGAACACCGATGATTGACAGGGCGCCGACTACAAATGCTCCCATTGTAAAAGGCATCTTGCGAAACAACCCTTTCAGATCATCAAAGTTATGTCCTTTGATTTTATAAACAATGTTACCCACAACCAGAAAGACGCATAACGTCATCAGGGCATCGTTTACAATATGAAGAATAGCTCCGGTCATTCCGGCACGATTTCCAAGCCAGGCACCGCCGACCATATAGCCTACTTCCGCAATGACGATGTAGGTTAACATTTTTTTAAAGTCACGTTCTGCCAGGGCAAGGACAGCGCCCATAACAATTGCTATAACGGAAAGCCAGACAATGGACTCGTTAACCGCAAGGACTGTAAAAGTAAAATTTGGAGTAAAGACGGTTAAAATAAGTCTGATCATTACATAGATCATCACTTTGGTCATCAAAGGAGCAATTAAGCTGCTTGATGCTGAAGGAGCGTATGTATAGGCATTTGGCAGCCATGCATGCAAGGGGAAAAAGGCCATTTTGAGCCATACTCCCACCATACAAATGATAAAGGCGGCCAGCACTGCTTTGGACTGATATAAGGGCGGTAATATTTGAGCAATATCCACCATGTTCAGTGAACCGGTTAGTATATAGAGATACCCGACACCCAACAGGTAAAAGCATGCGCCGATGGTACCCATATACAGGTAATTGATAGTCGCCAGCGGCCCACGGCCCCCTCCCATGGCAAGCAAGCCATAGCCTGTCAGGGAAGCAATTTCAAGCAGCACATACAGGTTAAAGGCATCTCCGGTAACAACAATACCCAAAAGGCCGGTGACCATAAGGACATATAATGTATAAAAGGGGCCAGTTTTCTCCGGGAACTCCTGTTCGATACTCTTTTTGCTTGCTATCAGGTTAATAAGAGCGACTATAGACACTGCCACAAGAACCAGTCCATTTAAATGATCCACATAATATGCTATGCCCCATGGAGGATCCCATCCTCCTAGCTTATAAAGCACCACTCCCTGATCTAAGACCCTTAACATCAGGCCAACAGATGAATAGACAGCCACACTCAGCGCCGCTACAGCGATCGGGAAACATAGTCTTTTATTAACCCAGCCGGCAGCGCTAATAATCAAGGCTGAAAGCAGCGGAACGACAACAATGATTGCGGGATACTGTTGGCTCATTTTTTTGGATTTCTTATCTGTTCTAAGATTTCATCTTCTTCAAGGGTGTTATACCGGCTATAGACCCTTATAGCCAGTGCCAGAGCTACACCAAGAGTGGCTACAGCTACCACAATGGCAGTTAGCATCAGCACATGAGGTAATGGATTGATGTAGTCAACGGCATGCACCATGTGAGAGCTTATTCCATGGCCATTTTCGCCGTGTCCATGTTCTAAAATCGGAATTGTGGCTCCTCTTTTTGCACCGATGGAAACATAAAATAAGATAATAGCAGTTTGAAAAATATTCATGCCCACGATCTTTTTAACAAGATTATTCTTTGCGATCATGGCATATAGACCTATCATCATTAAGGTGATGTAAACCCAGTAATTATATTTAGCAACAATCAATTGAATTAAATCACCCATCACTTAAAGCCCTTCATCGTATTTGCCTCTTGATGCGATATTTTTATAAATCCAAACCATAGTGGCCATAACGGCAATTCCTACACCTATTTCTACAATAAGAATACCGTGGGAACGTGCAGTAACTGGGTCGACATGAAGTATAGATGCAAGAGCGCTGTAATCAAGGAAATTAAACCCTAACAAAAGGCAGAGGGCTCCGGCGCCCGCATATATAAATACTCCTGCGGCACAAAGGATGGCATCCACCTTTTCTCGAATCCGTCTAAGGGCAGTTCTCAAATCATAGGAAATGGCAAGAAGTATGATACTTGCTCCCAGGATTACTCCTCCTTGAAATCCCCCGCCGGGACTGTGGTGCCCATGGGCTATTACGTAAAGGCCAAAAAGTTGAATAAAGGGAATCAATAATCTGGAAATCGTTTTGGTAATTAGATCGTGAGGGGTCCACAAGGTGTCGATCCTTTCAAAGTCGTCGGATAACGGCAACTTGCCTTCCTTTTTAATTCGGACAGTTACGCCGGTAAGAACATGTCGATAAAGTCGTTCTTCAGGTGCATTGGTTAGAAAGCTTCGCAAAAGAATAAAACAGGCTACTCCGGCGGCAAAAATCACCGTTGTTTCAAACATGGTGTCAAAGCTACGATAGTCGGCAAGAACGGCGGTGACAATGTTAGGCACGGAAGTCTCTTCCATGGTCTTTTCAATATAATGTGGAGAAAGATGCATGCTGGCAGGAGAAGCCGGATCTGCCCATGTTGGGAAGTCAACAGTGGCGTAAATTAAAAGGGAACCTGTCAAAATCACTATGATGAATCCTATGATCTTCAATCTTTTGTCCTCCTTGTCGTGCGGAAAACAGCGGCAATAAAAAAGACCGTACTGACTCCCGCCCCCACGGAAGCCTCGGTAAAAGAGACATCCACGGCACCCATTATGGACCAGAGCAGGCACATCATGAAGCTGTAAGCTCCAAACAAGATTGCCGCTCCTAACAGATCCTTGACTGTTATAGCGCCGATACCGCATATAACCACCAGGGTAAGAATTGCCAAATCCAGTTGCCAGATCATGATTTATCCTCTTTTTCGTCTTTAGTCCACGGCCCTAAACCTGCCCTGACACCAGCATCGACGATGGCATGGGTGGCAGTAGGGCTTGTTAAGAAAACAAATACCCCAATCAAAATAATTTTTAAGCTGGTGAGTAGAGAACCTAAAGAAAAATGGTGAAGATTATACAGGGCCATTGCCGTCATTGCCAACATGACACCCATTGTGTCAAGTTTGCCTGCCGGATGTAAACGCGAGTAAAAATCCGGAAAACGGATGATTCCAATAGTGCCTCCGACGAAAAAAAGGAGTCCGGATATTAAAATTATAGCAACTATGATATCCATATTAATTTAGGTCCTCCGTTTATTCTTGCGATGTTTCGCTATTGAGACCTTTTCTCTTCTGAAAATATTTTGAAGCGGCAAGAACAGCAATGAAATTTAACATAGCGTATGCAAGGGCAATATCCACAAACATGTCAACCCGGTGATAAATCAATCCTATCAGTATCAATAGCACCGAAGTTTTGCTACCGATGGCATTCACACCAATTATACGGTCCATGACCGTAGGTCCAAATAAGGGCCGATACAAAGCAAGTAACATTAAAAAAGCCAGGAAAAGGCCTGAATATAGAAAAAGGTTGTCCATCAGATCTCACCAAATGTTTTGCCAATCTGTTTTTCCATCTCGCCCGGTAAAGGGTCGCCGGAGGCTCTGTCAATGGCATGAACTTTAAAATCTCCGTTTATTGACACATATACGGTGATGGTTCCCGGTGTAAGAGTTATGGAATTGGCAAAAGTAACGAGTGACATATCACTCTTAAGTTTGCTTTTGAATTTAATAATTCTAGGATCGATAAGCTCCATCATCCTTGGGTGAAACGTAAGATACAACACATGTATATTAGCAAGAAAGATTTGATATAAAAGCCATGGGATATATTTGATGAAGCGCAGCCACAGCATGGGCATTCCTTTTAATTTTAAGGAAGGGAACAGGAGGTCAGAAGAAAAAAAAGATACAAGCGCGCAGGATATGATGCCAAGAGAAATATGAAATATATCAAACTTTCCGGAAAGAATCAGCCATATGATAAAAAGGATAATAAAGGTAAGAAAAAAAGGGGCTCCAAATCTTTTCTTTGGAGGAATGTCAGAAGTGTTCTCGGCGTCGGTAGAAATAGCTTGTTCCTGATTGCGGTTATTATGGTTTTGATCTGGCAACAGTATATTCCTTCCAGCAGTTATAGAATAGGGAAGTCTTATATACAGAAAATTACTTGTTTGTCAACTCGATTTCTTCAACAATCGATAAATATATACGGACTATTTACATCTTTGTGTAAAACACAACCCCCACGTATCCTACAAAACTGTCGCCCGGGCTTTTATCATAGCTGGTTGCGTAAGCTATGGTTTCAGCATTACCGGCTCCAAGCTGTTTAGCTGTAGTAATAGCTGTTGCCGCAGCACCGGCGCAACAAGCATTATGATTAGTTTGCCCTTGGGCAATTACTTCCTCAGAATTCATAGCGAGCATTGCATTGATAACCTTTTTGTCATTTTCATTACGTACCCAGTCCACAGCTGCAGACCCTGTACCTTCCGGCATAAAACCGTAATTAGAACCATAATGTGTCAAATCTGTTGATCCAATAACTTTAATTTTCAGACCAAGACGTGTAGATATCTCTGCAGCAGCTTTTCCTATGTCAAGAGAGCTTTTTGCCGGTGGAACACCCATGGGAACAATCTTAACATCACTGAAAAAGTATTTTATAAAAGGGAGTTGAAGCTCTATCGTGTTCTCTTGGTTATAATTTTCAGGGGTCTCGATATTAAACTTGAATATATTGGCAAGTTCTCCGGCAAGTTCTTTATGAATTTGAATATCACCAAAGGGGGTTTCCCAGGCGCCTTCTTTCATAATATAACATGGGGAGCTAGAGTGAAGATGCATTCCGAAAATTACAATAACATCCGGTATTTTTTCATTTTTTAAAGTTTGAATTGCGTTACAAGCGATACTCCCTGAAAAGTACCAACCTGCATGGGGCACGATCCCTCCGATTACCTCTCTGTTTTCAGGGAACTTAGTTTTATTTTCTTTAAGAAAATTTTCAATCTCCTTTTCACACTCTGAAGCCCTATTTGGGTACCAACTTCCCGAAAAGTCTGCTCTTCTAACACTCATGGATTCTCCCTCCTTTTTTTATATTACCTAAATTCTGCAAGTGTCGAGTCTGCCGGAGATACAAGGCATCAGGTGTGACGCTGTATTGTAATACCGCGAGCACCTGATAACGAAGTAGATTCGGTAGAATCGGCGCTCCCGAAGGGTAAATTGTTCTTGAAAAAATGACAGGTTTCATTCTATTTGATTTGTCTGCATTTCGGTGAAGGTTTAAACTCATCGATTCGAGTTACAACATTATGAAATCAAAGATCATATAAACCTTTTCAAGAACAATTTATGCAGATTTTAGGTATTACTATTTTGCCATAGATAACGTTATAAGTCCAATAAATACTTGAGGGGGCTGGGAGTTTTTTGTTCAATCGCTCTATGGATAATCATCACGAAAACACGAAAGATTGAAATCACGAAATAAAATTATATTTTTCGTAATATTTTAGCTGTTTCAAAACAAAGCAGTTTCAAAGGTAAGTAAATTATAAACCGTGTAAAACTTGCGCATAAGTGAGTGTAAAGAAAAAACAGTGCATTTCTTTGTAAGCGGTTAAAATTTGAAAAGGTAGTGGATGTTTCCAAAAGACGGATATCACTGTATAATTCCTCGACTGCTCACAGTGATTAAATATTTGGGATTTGCGCTACATAAGCCCTATTGTTCAAGAAACTGTCTGTTAAATCCCAAATATTTGATCACCCCCTAATAGGTAAATTGATATCGTCTTTTGGAAATATGCATTACCGAATGATTGTTAAATGGATCCCATTTGTTGGGAAAACAATTATGCGCACACTTTTGAACGTTATTAAAATGTTACTAATATTGAAGAATCTTTAACAACCAGAGCTTGACATGGTTTGTTATAGGTAATAGTTTCTTTTAGAGACCTTTGTAAAACGCCCCCTTTTGCCCAATTTTCCGCCGTCGCTAAAGCTATGGCGTGACAAGCTGTGTTAGGCTCAAATTTTAATACGCCTTAGGCGTATTAATCCTCGAAATACTCAATGTATGTCTGTGGTTAAAATTTGAGCCTGCCTTTTTATCCCACTGATTTTTTGCGGGGGAACTTGAACAAAATTGAGCATTTTTCAAAGGTCTCTTTTATTGACTGGGCTGCTGGCCAAATCCCTCGCAAATCAAAAATCATCAATCGAATGAGGTTAAAATAATGACTTTTGAAACTAAAGAAGAAGTTTTAGAAAAAGTTCTTTCCCAAAAAAAACCCAAATGTCCCCACTGCAACACTGAAATGGAAATATGGGAAGTTCCTCCTGTTAATTTCAGTGATGGTCTCGGTTGGGGCACTCCATATCTTTTTATATGCTTTAATGATGATTGCCCTTTGTATATCCAGGGATGGGATAATTTAAAGGAGAATTATGCCCAAAGTGCTTCATATAGGTGCATGTGCTATCCGGGCACAACAAATTTCGAATATATGCCCGTATTCAGCCCCATGGGAGCCAAAGGACAAATTATTGATGAGCAGACTTTAGCTGCTGAAGAGATTTTAAAAGAGGCAATAAAAAAAGGGTTTTCCATTCTTGCCGAGTGTTATGTGTCAAAAGACTCGCCAACGGTTCTTGGAATTCTTCTTGATGCATCTGAGCCGATACGGGTAAGGGCTAAAGCTGCTGAAATGATCGGAGACATAGGAGAATTGGAAGCAATCGAACCGTTGAGAAATCTCAAATTCCCCAATGAAATTATTCAGAATAATGTAGAGAAAGCTGTAAAGAAAATACATAAAAAATATTATACGCGGGAATGCCCCTTCTGTGCCGAAATAATAAAGAAGAGAGCTAAGATCTGCAAACATTGTGGAAAAGAAGTGGCAGGTTTATGAATGAAGCAAAGATTTTCCGGTCATTAGCTTCGGTTTTTTAATATCCATGATATGAAGAATTGTTGGCGCAATATCGCCCAAAAGGCCTGATCTTAATCCGTTATGCTTGTAATTATCATCAACAAGGATAAATGGGACCCGGTTTAGCGTGTGTGCGGTATGGGTTTGTCCATTATCATCAATCATCTTTTCTGCATTTCCATGGTCGGCTGTAATAAGTAGAGTACCACCTTGCACCTGTACTTCGTTAACAATTCTTTGCACACATGCATCAACCTTTTCACAAGCCTTGATTGCAGCTTCAAGAACGCCTGTATGACCCACCATATCCATATTGGCAAAGTTACAAATAACCATATTATAAATTTTCGATTGTAACCTTGAAATTACTTCTTCAGTTACCAAATCGGCGCTCATTTCCGGCCTTTGATCATAGGTTGGAACGTCTCGTGGTGATGGTATAAGGCAACGATCCTCAAGAGGAAAGGGTTTTTCTTCACCACCGTTAAAAAAATATGTAACATGAGCATATTTCTCAGTTTCAGCTATCCTCAGCTGCCGCAACCCTTTTTTACTTATCACCTCGCCGAAAATCTCATCCATATGAACCGGTGGAAATGCAACCGGTAGACTGAACTTTTCATCATACCTGGTCATACTCACAAAGCCACAGAGCCTGGGGAAATGATCTCTTTTAAAGGATTTAAAAGCCGAGTCTGTAAAAGCACGTGTGATCTGTCTTGCACGATCTGCACGAAAATTGAAAAAGATAATCCCATCGTCGTCCTTAACTTTTCCAGGGAATTTTTCATTCCTGTCTATCATCGCTATAGGGCGGACAAATTCATCTGCTTCATTTTTCATATAAGCATTTTTTACGACTTCAACAGGATCT
This sequence comes from uncultured Desulfobacterales bacterium, assembly GCA_964561845.1. Classification (GTDB taxonomy): domain Bacteria; phylum Desulfobacterota; class Desulfobacteria; order Desulfobacterales; family JAUVVS01; genus JAUVVS01. The sequence goes on from CAZLRK010000133.1 coordinate 9,833, forward strand.
TTTTCCTTAATACCTTCACCCAGTGTAAAAAGACGAAAAGCCTTTTCAACTCTATCCCATCTGTTGTCTCGATCCATGGCAAAATAACGTCCGCAAATCGTGGCAATGTCACCAACCTTGTTCTTTTTAATATAATTCTGCAGGTGCTTAATAAACTTTACTCCACTGTCAGGTGGGGTATCACGGCCGTCTAGGATCGCATGAATATAAACACGGGTGATATCTTTTTTTGCAGCCATATCCAACAGAGCAAACAGATGGTTCAAGTGACTATGAACACCTCCATCTGAAACCAGTCCCATCAGATGTAGCGAAGATTTGTTGGCCTTGACGCTTGATATTACAGAATTCAGATTTTTATTATCGAAAAATGATCCGTCATTGATTGCTGCATCGATTCTCAAAAGGTTTTGATAAACCACCCTTCCTGCGCCGATATTAAGATGCCCCACTTCGGAATTACCCATAATTCCATCCGGAAGGCCTACGGATTCTCCGGAGCATGAAAGTTGAGTGTAAGGAAATTCTTTATATAACCTGTCCAGACAAGGTGTTTTTGCGAGAAAGATAGCATTTCCTTCATGTGCAGGGCTGATTCCCCATCCGTCTAAAATAATCAGCATACAAAATTTGTTTTTATTTAACGTTTTCATAAGGCTTATAAATCCACGTCTTCGGGCGTGGTCAGAGTCAACCGGCTTTACCGTGTTTTAGTGGTTAATAGAATTGCCTAAAATGCCTAAAATTGTGGTACGCCTCCGGCGAGCTAATTTTAGATATAGCTGCTTTGCTCAAGTCGTTTAGTCATGGTTAAAGAGCGTTTGGTTTTTAAATAAAATGACAAAATACCTTAATTTTAGGCAATTTAGGCAATTTAGGCATTTTTTGATGCCTGCAACACCTCACCCCCTTTGAGG
>CAZLRK010000134.1:0-10476 GCA_964561845.1 uncultured Desulfobacterales bacterium
TGCGAAATTCATAACGGGGTAGGATCTTTTCCAAATTGCCACTCCTCTTTAATATTACATTTTTTCTGCAATTTATTTCCGGCAGATGATATCGGCTCTCAGGGTTTCCATTACTGCACCACTACAATACTCCATCAATTTAATAATACGTTGAATTAGGCAAAGGTGTTTACCCCCGCTGGGGGGCAATCAAAGCCTGGTCCTCTGGGGCATGATTCTTTACTTTTATAATGAATATATCTAACCAATTCTTTTGTGTCAAATTACTTAATAAAAATATCCTTCTTTGATGTTAATATGTTGGCATAAAATAAGAAAAATGCTATTTAGTGCAATAGAAATTTTTAATTTTTATCAGGCAGAATAGTTCAACAAAACTATCAAGATTGGATTTTTTTATGGTGGAGCTTTTTCGAAATCTCTCAAAGGATAAGACTAATACATACGGAATAGTTCTGTCCTCATCAGGCATTCCATATCATATGAGAAAAGAGGGGAAAGGATGGAGTGTTTGGGTAAATGAAACAGACTATGAAAAGGCCCTGGATACTATTGAACGATATCTTGAAGAAAACGAAGATTTTCCCATGGTGGATGAAACTTTCAGCCATGAATACCAAAAGACATTCACGGGATTATGGGCATCCATTATATTGCTGGCATGCTATATGGCTGCCAAAACTGGCGATGACTTCCAGATTGTTATCAAGGCGTATGGCTCATCAGCCTTTCACATTTTGCATGGAGAATTATATAGAAGCGTTACTTCACTGATGCTTCATGCTAATACCTTACACCTAATAGGCAACATATTTGGTATTGCTGTATTTGGAACTGCCGTCTGTACTATAACCGGGTGGGGCATAGGCTGGTTTATGATTTTTGTTGCCGGAATCATCGGCAATATAGCTAATGCTATATTTTTTACAAGAGGACATCTTTCGGTGGGAGCTTCTACAGCTATCTTTGGAGCCATAGGTATTTTAGTTGCGTATCAATTTTTTAAAAAAATTAGGCTGCCAGGCCAACGAATAAAAGCATGGGTCCCTTTAGGCGGCGGTCTGGCTTTACTTGGTTTTTTGGGTTCTGGAAAACATGTTGACATTACGGCACACCTTTTTGGTTTTATGGCAGGTATTATTATGGGGTCTCTTTATACTATTTTAGTAAGACGACAGATTGAGAGATCACATCAAGCTTATTGTCTTCTTATTACTTTTAGTATTATAGCCTTGTCTTGGTTGAGGGCTTTTGGTTATATATGATGAGAAATGCGTAAAAAATAGGCAGTAAAGCAAGCAAGGTCGTGTATCATGGCACACTGGCAGCGCCTTATCGCGATTTATAAAGAATACAAGTTGTTAATGCTTATGTGATTGAGGTAAACAAATGCTCTATATGATTATTGAAAAATTTAATAGTGAGGATGTACCGAAAATATACGCACGACTTGAAAGACAAGGCCGAATGATTCCAAGCGGCATTGAGTACGTCGATAGTTGGGTTGATATTAAGCGTACCTGCTGTTTCCAATTGATGAAAACGGATAAGGAGTCTTTGCTTCAGAAATGGATGAGTAGCTGGGACGACATAGTTGAGTTTAAGGTATTTCCTGTGATCCATTCAAGTGAAATGCAGAAAATTGCGTTTAGAGAAAACAACCAGAATTGTTAATCGGGCAGCCTGCGTCATCCGCTCTGCAAGATTCAGGGATGAACAAGTCAATTAATAACTCAAGTTTCGCACCCTATATTTGCAGTAAACAGAGATCAATATAGTGTTTAGCTCGTATTTTGTATGAGGAAATGTGTTTTTGCGAGAGGTGATATCTTATTTGTATGCCTAAAATGCTGTTGGTAGCCCAAAATATTTGGGATTACTGCTAATACGCCTTCTTCAATTCCCATGCGTCAGTTGAATCCCAAATATTAGGCTACCCGGTACGCCGCAATTGATATCGCCTATCACAAATATACATTTCCGGAATTCATTTTAAATTATACCTGTAAATCGTATTTGACAGTTAACCCGTACAGTTTTAAGGGTGCGAAACTTGACTTATTGCTATCAAATCCTGTGCGGGTTAAGAATGTATCTTTATTTCCTGGAGGTTTTTCCAGGTTTCTTTGGAATACCAAATATCGACGAACTCAAGGATAGAATCTTTCTCTTTTTTAACCATTTCTTCAACCACTCTTCTGCGCAAGAGGCCCTTGATGCTTTTAAAAGTCCGGGTATTCTTTCCGGCAAAATCCTTGGCTACTTTTACGGCATCTTCTGCTAAATCCTCCTGAGGAGATATCTGATCAACTAATCCAAGTTGACTTGCTTCTTCAGCGGAATACATAACGCCGCTGAAAAGGATATTCTCAGCATTTCTTTGCCCGACACAATATTTAAGCATTTCTACGCTTCCGGCTAATACAGATGAACCGAAATTTAATTCATTTAATGAAATTTTTGCTTTTTCGGAAATCATTATTCTGTAATCGCATGCCGTGGCAAGCATGCATCCGCCGGCTACAACATGACCGTTTAATGAAGCTACAACCGGCTTAGGAAATAAAAAAATATAGCGGTAAAGATCGACAAATTTCGTAAGATATTTTATAAAAGATTCTCTTGAATAGCTTAGAAATTCAGGAATATCGAATCCGAATGAAAAAAATTTTCCCTGCCCTGTTAAAATAATCGCCTTAACGGATTCGTCCTTTTCAATATCTTTAAAACATCTGTTGATTTCTTCTACCATTACCTCATTTAAAGCATTTACCTTCCCTCTGCTCAAAGTTACGATAGCAATTTCTTTATCTTGTGAAACATCAACAAAATTCATAATAGCTCCTTTTTTTGTAATAGTTCTGCCACCCCCGTCCCGTGATCCTTCCTGGAACGGATTTTATTCCTTTTAAACCATTAACCAGTAACAAATAACGAATAACTCCCAAGTTGTTTTTTACTCAATTGGGATTTAACCTTTGAACCCTGAACCTATGAACCCATGAACGGTTTCAATCTTATATAAACCTTTTCATAAGTTCATCTATCATTTCATCGACATTTTCCGGTGTAATCCCGATTTGACGACATATTTTTTTAACCTTTTCCATTCTATGTGGACTTTCCATGTCGCTAAGACGGGAAAAGATACCAACCCTTCTCCCAACCTGATATAAATATTGGTGTTCCGGGTTCATATCCAGAAACATATGTAAAATTTTTATCATATGTTCTTTATCTTGTGGGAGTTTGCCTTCTATCTCCTCAAAAAGGTTCAAAATATGATCACTTTTAATAATGCTTGTTATCCCGGCAAGGCTTTCCAAAAATAGTAATATTTCCTTTGCCATTAAAAGATCATTGCACTTTTCAAAACGGCCCTCCTCATAATCCTCAAAAAGAGGAACACTGTTTGGAATTGCCAGCGTTCTAAGACGTATGAATTCGGGATTTATTTGATTTAATGCGTCTGCAGTTTCAAGAGCATGAATTTCAGAAAGCTTTTTCCCTCCCAGACCCGGCATCACATACTCTGAAAGTTCGATACCTGCCCTCTTTACCTTGAGCCCTGCCTTGATGTGTGTTTCTTTTGAGACACCCTTTTTAACCAGTTTAAGAACCTGGTCAGAACCTGATTCAAGTCCGATATGTATTCTGTTTAAACCTGCATCTCCTATTTTTTTAAGATTCTCGTCTTTTATTCGTGCTATTGTATGAGATCTTGAATAAGATGTTATTCTTTCTACCCATGGAAAACGGCTTTTAATGTGTGTTAATATTTTTACCATATCAGGTGGTTTGATGATAAGACTATTGGCATCCTGGATAAAGATTGATTTCATTCCACTGACAAACCAGTTAATCGCAGCGCTAAATGCCTGCATTTCTCCGGGTTGAATTTCGGAAACAGCTTTCTTTATTTCCGCCTGGCTGATATGATCGGATTCTTCAGCTTTCTGTTGTAAGGCCTCCACGTGTTTGAAGACTGAATCGATATCTTGCAAGACATGGTCCACAGGACGAATGGAAAAGCGCGATTTTTTGTACACAGGACAAAATGTACAACGATTCCACGGGCAGTTCCTGGTAACTCGTATAAGAAGGCTGTTTGCTTCACTCGGAGGCCGTATGGGCCCTTGCTCAAATCCCTGATAAGATTCAACTACTTTTTTGTTTGTATTCATTTTACCTTTCCTGATTAGTTGTTATGCCGTAACTTTTGAAGTGATGAGCGTCGGCATAGCCGATGGCTTGATTATAGCCCTAAAAGGGCATTAAATACATGCACTCATTAAGGTTTTCTCCCGTGCTCGTACACGTACACGTGCTCGTGCTCGTGAACGTATTTTCATTTATGATTTACACATTTTTGTGAGCATTAATAAAATTCGAGTCAGTAGACTTTTGCTTTTTTCGTAAAATAGAATACCCTCTTGGAATGTTTCCTATAATTTCAAACGCTAAAGCGAGAAATTCGATTGAACATTGAAAACATATTCTTTTCGTTCACGAGCACGAGCACGTGTACGTTTACGTTTACGGAAAAATAAAAAAACAGTATAGCTTTTGCCATTTTCCACAGAATAGCTCTGACTTTAACTCTGAAATCATATGAAGATAAACATAAAGACAATTAAAATCAAGACATACAATTTAATATAAAAAACTTAATACTCGATATTTGAATATAAACAAGTTCTTAGCAGAATAGCTTATCCTGTGGAGAGTAGCAATATTGCAAAAGATATTTTAATCGTATATACTAAATCTAAAAAAATTTACGGGATTTCTACTGCGTCACAACAGGCGGGTCTGAGAAATCCGTAGATTAAACACAAGGAAATTAAAGTTTGAAGAAAACTATAATCACCTTATCAATAGTTATATTATTGTTATTTTTTACCTTGTCCTATCTTGCTCTGGATCTTTTACGCTATGCAAAAATGCCCATCGATACTAATCAAATAGAAAAGATTTTCCTTGTACAATCAGGCCAGGACTTTAAGACTACGTCCACAAGGTTACAGAAGATAGGTGTTATTAATAATTTGTTGAAATTTAAATTATTTGCACGCTTAAAGGGATATGATAAAAAAATAAAGGCAGGAGAGTATCTACTTTCCTCCTCCATGTCGCCAGACGAAATACTTGAAAAAATGGTAAGGGGAAAAGTACACCTCTATAAAGTAACTATTCCCGAAGGTTTTAATATCAAGCAAATCGCTTCAATTATCGCTCACGCCGGCCTGCTTAAAGACGAAAAATTTTTAAGTACTGCAACAGACTCTTCATTAATACATGAAATGGGAATTGACGCTGCATCCTTTGAGGGATATCTTTTCCCGGATACCTATCTCTTTCCAAAAGATGTATCATCCAAAAAGATTATAACTACAATGCTTAATCGTTTCCGGTCTACATTTACTCCGGAATGGAAGAAACAGGCTCAACTTCTTGGCTTTACGATTCACCAGGTAGTTACTCTGGCCTCGATTATTGAAAAAGAGACAGGCGACCCCAGAGAACGTCCAATCATCTCTTCTGTCTTTCACAACCGTCTGAAAAAAAGAATGAGACTGCAAAGTGATCCTACGGTTATCTATGGTATACTAAATTTTGATGGTAATATTACAAGAAAACATCTCACCACAACGACACCATATAATACTTATAAAATAAAAGGACTTCCTCCGGGACCCATTGCAAGTCCCGGGTTCAAGTCGATAGAGGCTGCTTTGTTTCCTGCAGATACCCGTTTTCTCTATTTTGTTTCAAAAAATGACACCACTCACGAGTTTTCCACAAACATAAAAGATCACAACAGGGCTGTTCGAAAATATCAATTACGCCGGTAAATATTGAAAGGAGATATCCATGAAATTAGCAGTAAGCGGCAAAGGAGGAGTTGGCAAAACTACATTTTCAGCCCTTTTAATACGGGCACTCAATGAACAGGGTAAGCATGTTCTGGCAATAGACGCTGATCCCGATGCTAATCTTGCAGGTGCTCTTGGCATCACCGATTCTGAAGAAATAACTCCCATTTCCGAAATGAAGGAGCTTATTTTTGAAAGAACCGAAGCAAGACCCGGAAGTATAGGTAGTTTTTTCAAACTCAATCCTAAAGTTGATGATCTTCCTGAAGCCCTGTCCATAAAATTAGAGAATATCAAGTTTATGAAGCTTGGCGGAGTCAAAAAAGGCGGATCAGGATGCATATGCCCTGAAAGCACCCTTTTAAGGGTTCTTATAACACATATTGTCCTTGTAAGAGATGAAATTGTAGTTATGGATATGGAGGCCGGAATCGAACATCTGGGGCGAGCAACAGCCAGTGCGGTGGACAAACTGATTGTCGTAGTAGAACCCGGCCGACGCAGTATCGATACTGCGGGTCACATTAAGCAACTTGCATCTGAAATTGGGCTTAAGAATATTTCCCTGATCGGAAACAAGATACGCAGTGAAAAAGACGAGGAATTTTTAAAAACGAATATGCCGGATTTTGAATTTCTATCCTTTCTGCCCTATGATGATGCCTTAATTGAAGCTGACCTGGATGGAGCTTCGCCTTTTGATGTGAAATCCGCCGCACTACCAAAGGTAAAAGATATAATCAAAAAACTATAAAGGGTATGCAAAAAAGATATTACACAAGATCAAAACCAAAGTTTAAATATAGACCAAAAATCTTAAAGATTAAACCCGGTGCAGATGCCAAATTAAAAAAAGTTTTTGCCTCCATAGGCATACCTGAAAATCGATCATTTAAACCGGACCCTTTCCAGCTCGAAGCGGTTTCTGCAATTAACCGAGCAGACTGTCTCGTAACCGCTCCCACCGGCTCCGGGAAAACCTGGATCGCCCAGCAAGCCATCTCCAAATTGAATAAAAAGGGAGGCAGATCATGGTATGCTTCCCCTCTAAAAGCCCTAAGCAATGCAAAGTATCAGGAATTTTCAGAAATCTTCGGTAACGAAAACGTCGGCATTTTAACCGGAGACAGAAAAGAAAATCCCGATGCCCCAATTATTGTGGGAACCACCGAGATCCTTCGCAATCAATTGTACGATGCCATGTATTCGGGAGAAACGTTATCTGCCGATTTTGTCATCCTGGATGAAGCACATTTTTTAGGTGATAAAGATAGGGGAGTTGTCTGGGAAGAAATCATGATATATCTTCCGTCCCGGATACCGCTTCTTATGCTTTCGGCCACAATAGGCAATGCTGACCAGATAGCCCATTGGCTGTTTACAATCCGTTCCAGAAAATGTATTGTTATTAAGGAAACAAAAAGGCCTGTGCCGCTTTTCCCCCTTTTTTTTCACCCTTCGGGTACGCTGCTTCCCCTCTTAACACAAAGCGACACAAAAAGAAAAAGAAGAATCTACAAAAAGATCAATGCCTATATAAACAGTAAAAACTCTCCTCGCCTTGCTCCTCCGCGAAAGTTGCCCCCTTTCGGAGAAATTCTCCACGTCTTGAGAAAGTATCGTCTCCTTCCTACAATATTTTTTCTTAAATCCCGGGTTGACTGCAACAATGCTCTCGATCTTTGCATAGATAATATACTACGTGATCAGCATCATTTAAAAAGGCTCAGCCAAAGAGTAGATGAACTTGTTGCACAAAGTCCTCATATTATGAAGCACCGTCAACTATGGCATCTTAAACACCTGGCCGTGGGCGCTCATCACAGCGGACAACTTCCGGCATGGAAGCTGGTGCTGGAAACGCTTATGACGGAAGGGCTTTTAGATGCGGTATTTGCAACTTCTACTGTTGCGGCCGGAGTGAACTTTCCGGCCAGAACTGTTGTCTTTTTAAATTCGGACAGGTTTAACGGCAGTGAATTCATACCGCTTGATCCAACCGAATTTCATCAGATGACGGGAAGGGCCGGAAGAAGAGGAAAAGATAATATTGGATTTGCAGTTGCAATCCCTGGCAAATTCATGGATATAAGATTAGTTGCAAAGATAATTGATTCACCCCCTTCTGATGTATTCAGCCAGATCAGAATCAACTTTTCAATGGTCCTTAATCTTCTCTTATCGCATACCCCTGGCCAGATAGAAGATCTTCTAAAAAAATCCTTTGCAACTTACCTGATTACGAGCAGAATCAATAAGAATACTGCAAAAAAATATTTTATAAAAGACCACAAATATCTGTGGCAAATTTTTTTAAAACATTTTGATTTTTTACAAAAAACAGGATATGCAACAAAGAATGACAGACTCTCAGATGACGGAGTATGGGCTTCCCAGTTAAGGGTTGATCAGCCCCTTATGATAGCAGAAGGATTCAGGGTCAGAATCTTTCCCGAATCCGATCCTGCGCTACTTGCAGCCATAATATCATCATTTGTTTATGAGCAGGAATCCGACGATGGATTCGACAAAAAACTTGTGCCTAAAAAACTTCTGGCAGCCTTTTTGTTTGCTAAAAGAAAGCTGGGACCGTTTTCAAAACTTATGACATCTCATGGATTTGAGGTTAGATCTTTGCGTTTAAAACCTACTGCCACGATTTATGCCTGGGCAACAGGACAACCATGGGAAAGGGTTCTATCAGTTGCTGAAATGGCCGAAGGTGACCTTGCCATGCTGATCCTTCGAACGGCGGACAACCTCAGACATATAAGAGCCCTTAAGCAAGTTTTTCCTGAAGCTGCTGAAACATCTGCAACAGCCATTGAGCTGATTTTACGAGAACCGGTATCTATTACTTATTGACTAAATACTATAACCCCAATTGAGTAAAAAACCAATTGGGAGTTATTCGTTATCTGTTAGCCGACTTCGCCATAGTAGCCTCGGCTACGACGGCTGAATTGGTTAATGGTTTAAAAAGAATAAAATCCGTTTTACTATTTCACCAATCATAAATTTATAAAATGAGACAATCATCAAATTCTAATAACGAATAACAAATAACGCTTAATTGAGCATTATTTTCGCTCAATTAGGGTATAACAAACTTGCACAATTAGAGGAGGAAAAGTGAGTATGGGTAATTATCGTAATTTTTGGGCAGAAGAAATAGAGACTATGCCAAGGCAGCAACTAAAGGAATATCAACTTAAATTATTAAAAGGTATGCTTGAGTTAAGCTATAATAAATCACCTTATTATAAGAAAACTTTTGATGAGACCGGAGTCAAACCGACTCATTTAGGAAGTTTGGAAGACCTGAAAAAATTTCCAACCATCGACAAGAAGGTCCTCAGAAGCAGACAACAAGAAGTTCCGGACTTTGGCGATCTTATTTGTGCTCCTGAAGAAGATTTTGTTTTCCTCAGCGCCTCAAGCGGTTCAACCGGTGTTCCCACAGCCTCTCCCTTCACCAGGCAGGATTTTGATGATTTCCAGGAATGTGAAGCCAGATTGTTCTGGTCATCCGGTATGAGACCCACGGACAGGTACTGTCATGCTTTAAATTTTACGTTGTTCGTGGGCGGTCCGGATGTTATCGGAGCAATGAAGGTCGGCGCGCTTACGATTTGGGCGGGAACTATCCCTTCTGAAAGGCTTTTATCCATTTTTAAAACCTGGCGACCTACCGTCACATGGACGACACCTTCTTATGCATGGTTTTTGGGAGAAACAGCAAAAGAAAACGGAATCAATCCTGCTGAATTATCCATCCGTAAAATATTTGTTGCCGGCGAGCCTGGCGGTTCGATCCCGGAGACTAAACAAAGTATTGAATCACTATGGAATGCCGATGTGTATGATTATTATGGACTGTCGGACATTTTCGGGGCATGTGCGGGTATGTGTGAAGTAAAGGAAGGGTTGCACTGGGCCGAAGATCATATCCTGGTTGAAGTGGTTGATCCAGACACCGGTGAAGAGGTGGCCGAGGGAGAACGCGGCGAGATGATTTTAACTTCTCTTAAAAAGGTTGCGCGCCCTCTAATTCGTTTCCGCACTGGCGATATTGTTTCCTATACCACCGAAAAATGCAGATGTGGGCGTACGCATATGCGTTTGCACGGGATTCACGGAAGGTTGGATGACATGATGATCATCAAAGGTGTCAATGTTTTCCCAAGCGATATAGAAACTATTGTACGAAACAATAAAAACCTCACGGGTGAATATGTTTGCGTGATTACAGAAAAAAAACATATGGCGGTTTTAACGGTGGAAGTTGAAAAAAACAATGATTTCCATGGCGATACAGATACTTTGGCAAAAGAGGTTCAAACCGAATGTCAAAAGATTGTCGGCATAAAGCCTGCAATCAAAGTACTCGATGCCAAATCTTTAACCCGGGAGACGCATAAGGCAAAACGTGTCAGGGATGAAAGAAAACAGAATTAGCGCCATTCAGGTCAGCTTGGTGTTACTGGATTATTTTTATGATCAAACTATTGACTTATTATTACGAATGGATTAATTTAAAATTTAAGAGACCTTTGAAAAATGCTCAATTTTGTTCAAGTTCAAGGCAGGCTAAAATTTT
>CAZLRK010000135.1:0-10397 GCA_964561845.1 uncultured Desulfobacterales bacterium
TAATCTACGTATTTAATTGATATTACAGTTTTTTTATGCTATTAATCATAAGACGAATTCTTCATGAGAAATGCGGGTTAGGTTTCCGAAACTTGAGTAAGTTGTTCCAATTCAGTTATTATGCTTCTCATTACTTCACCGGCCTTTCCCTTGATAAGATAATCACTTATACTTTCGCTCAACGGGGTAGCTTCCGGATTAATTTCTATCACTTTTGCACCAGACTCTTTTGCAATATGGGGCATAAGTGCGGCAGGCTGCACTACTGCTGAAGTTCCGATAACCAGCATGATCTCACAATCAGAAGCAACTTGCCTGGAACGCCAAAGATGTTCAGGGGGAATTATTTCACCAAAGAAAACAACCTCCGGCCTGTAAATGCCGCCACATTGACATAGAGGAGGAATATTTGACAAATCAATCTGTCGAGTTTCACACCTCTTTTTGCAATCTACGCATCGATGCCACGCAGAAGTTCCATGAAATTCAATAACATCCGTATTACCGGCTGCCTGGTGAAGGCCATCTATGTTTTGGGTGATAATGGTTTTTAATATGCCTAATTCTTCGAGTCGTGCCAGTCCTTTATGAGCATCATTTGGGAGAGCCTTACCAATAATCTCTGTCATATCTTTTAGGAGGACATTCCATACTTTTATCGGATCTTTTTTAAAGGCGTCAATATGTGCATATTCCATTGGATCAATTTTTTCCCACAAACCACCTTTTCCTCTAAAGGATGGTATGTTGCTCTCAACAGAAATTCCGGCGCCGGTTAATGCTACAACATTTTTTGAAGCGAAAATATCTTTTGCAACTTGTTTGATAAGTTGTTCCATAAATAGATGAAATATTATAAATTAAAGAACATGGTGCTTTTCACAGCGAAACAATTAAGATTATGTCCTTTTTGGGCAATATTTTTTTTACAGGCTTTAACAAATTCATCCATTTCCTTATCAGTTCTTTCCTGGTTCAAGTGGAATAGACCCAATTCTTTAACATCAGCCTTAATGGAAAGATCAATTACATCCGCATATGATGAGTGTCCCCATTTTTTAAAGGTTTCATATTCCTTTGGAGTATACTCAGCATCATGAATAAGAAGATCTGCGCCGGCAGAAAATTTTAAATAGTCATCACTTGGAAGTCCCCCGGAATGGATAAAACCCAATTCATTATCTGTAAGAAAAACAAATGATTTGCCGTTTTCAATGAATTTGTATCCACAACCACCGTTGGGATGACTGAGACGTATAGGTATCACGGTTACAGAACCTATCTCAAATTGTTCAGGGCATCCTTTTTCATAGGTTATTTTTGCACGATATTTACCAGGAAAATATGGAGAAGCCAGGATCTGGGAAATGATCTTTTCCGCATAATTATCTGGAAAAGGGCATTTGTATATCCGCAATTCGGCATCTTTAATAAAAATAGGTTTGAAAAAGGGGAATCCAATCAAATGATCCCAGTGGGCATGAGTAAAAATAAAATTACAGCAATACCTTTTTTCCTTTATCAGTTTGTTGGCAAGCTTTCTAATTCCGGTTCCGGCATCGACAATAATAATATCATCACTTTGCGTTCTAATTTCCAGGCAGGTAGTATCACCACCGTATTTAAGATAATTTTCCCCAGAAACAGGGATGGAACCTCTTGATCCCCAACATTTTATATACATATATACCTTCTATTTTAGAATCAATTTTATGACTTCGTGGATATCACAAAAGCAGTAAAAAAGTCCACAATTTTTTTATAGTTATTGAATAAATCGGAATCTTATTTTCTAATGATCCCTATAGTTATATCTACCTGTTTAAACTATCTTTTCTGCAAGGCAATTGGTCCATATACCAATCCATGGGATTGAGCAATGTAAAGCCAATTTTTTCTAATTTTTTTTTAACGGGACCTATATTTTGAGTTAAAAGGTAAACAAAAACCGCACGCTTTCCCTCATCCCAGTATCGTGCAACCAGAACACTTCCGAATGATATATTCTCTTCTGTTATTGCATCAACAATTTTTTTAAGCTGACCTATCTTTTCTTCTACTATTACACATAAAAGGGTTCCCGGTTCTCCAATACCGAGAACATTTACAAAGGCTCTTAAAAGGTCATGAACGGAGATAATACCTTTAAGCCTGTTCTTTTCATCTACAACCGGGCAAGCGCCCACCTTTGATTTTTGAATAATAAGCAGTGCGTCTTGAATAGTGTGTAATATAGAAACAGTAACAGGATTTTTTGTCATGACATCTTTTACTTTGAATTTTAAGAGCTTTTCCCCTTCTTCCGTCATATTTGAATCATGCAAGACAACAGAAGGCAAGGCGCTTCTTATATCACGATCTGTTATGATTCCCAGCAGAGAGTTATCCTTTTCTACTACAGGGAGATGCCTGATTTGATTATGGGCCATTTTTTCTTTAGCTTCAAAGAGATCAGCATCTTTGTCGATTGAAACCACTGTTTTCGCCATGGAGTTGCTAACAAACATATAAACCTCCGTTAATAATGCTTAAAATGATCATTAAATCAAAGTATGTTTTTCGTAATATTTTAGCTGTTTGAAAACAATGCAGCTTCAAAGGTAATTAAATTTTAAACCGTGTAAAACTCGCGTATAAGAGAGAGTAAAGAAAGAACAGTGCATGTCGTATTAATAAAGCAAGTAAGCAATAAATGCCGATTAGCCTTTGAAACACACCAATTCAATCCCTGTTTTTTCTTAACTCTCACTAATACACTCAAACAGTTACCCGATTCAAAATTTAACAACCTTTAAAGCTTGCTAATGTAATTGCTTTCATAAGGCTAAAATATTACTGTTTTTCGTGTTTTTGTATTTTCGTGCTTTCGTGATAAGTTTTACAAGTATTTAACTGCTCAACGACTTAACGAGATCTGGAGTTAATCATTTAGCAAAATATTGACATGATTCCCTGCGAGTTCAGGTAATCGTTTTAGTGAATATCCTCCCTCAAGTATGGAAATAACCCTTCCATCTGCATAGATATCGGCCATTTTAACTATTTTTTTCATTATCCATGAAAAACATTCTGTTGAAAGATTAATGTCTGACATTTGATCATCAATATGTGCGTCAAAGCCGGTCGAAACAAGGATTACTTCAGGCTTAAACGATTTAAAGGTCGGAAGAAGTTCCATTTCGATGTGATTTCGGTACTCTTCATCCCCTTTGCCCGGCATAATTGGAGAATTTTTTGTAAACCCAAAACCGGTATCAGTACCCCGTTCAAAATCCCGACCGGTTCCAGGATAGCCAAATGACGGGTGTTGATGAATTGAATAGTAAAAAACAGTTGGATCTTTTTCAAAAATGTGTTGTGTCCCATTACCATGATGAACATCAAAATCAACAATTCCAACTTGTTTCACATTCCATGCCATTTGTAAGTATCTGGCGGCTATTGCAACATTGTTAAAATAACAAAACCCCATAGCGCCACTTTGCTCAGCATGATGACCCGGCGGCCTCACTGCGCAAAATGCATTATCAATTTTGCCTTTCATAACCTGTTGAACGGTATCAATGATACCGCCAACAGCTAAAAGGGCTATTTCATAAGTTTCACAACACATCTGGTTATCCAAGCTGTCAAACGTCGAACACCCGGAAAGGCAGGCTCTTTCAAATCGCTTAATATATTCTTTATCATGTATAGTTTCGATCCATTTTTGATCTGCCCGGCTGGCTTTAAGCCGCGTAAGCTTTTGGAGAAGTTCAGCTTCTTTTATTCCTTTATAAACAGCTTCAAGCCTTCCGGGCACTTCAGGATGATAGGGCCCTGTATCATGAAGTAAAAATCTTTCATCATATAAGAAGCCTGTTTTTTTCATTGTTGTCCCATCAAATGTTTTAGCCAAAAGGCATCAGAGGAAAAGCTGAGACGCTTAAACCTGATGATTTTGTAAAAAGTCAATATCATTCAACAATCTTATCAAAGATTTCAAATGCTGCTTTAACAGCTTGATTATCTTCAGGTATTTCTATAGTTGGACGCCCCACCAGGTCATATTCGTAGATTGTTTTATCTTCGGGAATTGTTCCAATAATTTCAAGGTCTTCATTTTTAATCATATTCAGCGCCAAATCAGATAATGGTTCTTTTGTTTGATTAATAACAAGCCGGCTTTTACCAACTCCTATATTAAGTTCCTTCGCAAGTTTATTGATTCTTGCGGCCGCAAGAAGTCCTCGTCGGGATGTATCTGATGCAATGAGGAGGACATCCACATTACTTGTAGTCAATCGACTGATATGCTCCATACCGGCTTCATTATCCATTACGATGTAAGAATAATTGTCTGTTAAACGTTCCAGAAAACCTACAAGGAGACTATTTGCAGCACAGTAGCAACCTGTCCCTTCAGGCCGCCCCATGACTATAAGATCATATTTGTCTGCTTCAACAATTGCCTGTTCAAATTTCATGGACATAAAGACATCCTTAGTCATTCCTGTGGGAACATTTCCTTTTTTCATCTCCTCACGAGCGTTTCCAAGTGTATCAGCGAATTCAAGGCCAAGCACCTCGTTCAGATTTGCGTTGCTGTCTGCATCAACTGCAAGTATTGGCGTCTTTTCTTTCATGACCAGGTATTTAATGAGCATCCCGGCCAGAGTGGTCTTGCCGGTGCCACCTTTCCCGGCCAGGGCAATGGAATAAGGCATAATATTTGATTTCCTATTGTAAACTTTGTAAAAGTTGCTTTCTTGACGAGAGCTTTGCAAAACGGGACAAGCAAGGCCCAAAGGACACGGATTTCTATATCTCATTAAAGCAATAATTATACGATAAATAGGCCAGTTGAAATTAACAGTCAAGTACCTTTTTTAGAAAACCAAACTCCTTGCAATAATTCTGTTCATATGATAAATTTTCAAAAAATACTTAAAATCGACCGATTTTTTGTAATAGTTCAGCTAAAAGGACACAAAGATTATAATATATTTTTTTAATGCCTTCTTTAATAAGAGGTGCGTTAAAATTTATAAGTAAATCAAAATGTTTGTCTAAAAATATTAAACGACAGAATATTTGTGTTTCTTCCATAAGCATGGTATCTGGCGTATATATCTTTTTAACAATGGATTCTTCACTTTTTCCAAAGGTTTAAATTGATATTTCTTCTTTGTGCCTTGGTGTCTTTGTGGCTGCACTTGTATGTTTTTAAAATCAACAAGGTACGATTAACTTTTCCGGCCGGTCCGGATTAGGAGGTAATGGAATGGATTTTGAGTTGACAGAAGAACAACAGATGGTACGTGATATGGTTCGACGATTTGCCGAAACAGAGATCAAACCAAGGGCGGCGGAATTGGATGAAAAACATGAACACCCTGCAGAAATCGTTAAACAGTTGGGGGAACTAAAAATAATGGGCATTGCCGTTCCGGAAGAATACGGCGGCGGCGGAATGGATAACGTAAGTTATGCCCTTGCCCTTATTGAGGTATCCAAGGCTTGTGCTTCTACAGGCGCCATTGTATCAGTGAACAATTCCCTTTATTGTTTTCCGGTAATGGCATATGGCACTCATGAACAAAAGATGAAATACCTTTACCCCTGCGCAGCAGGTGAAAAGATCGGATGCTACGGATTGACCGAAGCGGGTGCTGGTTCTGATCCTGCCGCCCTGCGCACCACAGCCGTAAAAGATGGTGAAGAATGGGTGATCAATGGAGAAAAGAAATTCATCACCAGCGGAAATGTTGCCTCATATGCCGTGATAGCTGCTGTAACTGAAAAAGATAAAGGTTATAAAGGAATTAGCAGTTTTGTGATTGACCTGGAAAATACACCGGGATTTAAAGTGGGAAGGGTGGAGGATAAAATGGGCATTTTAGCCTCAGGGACGTCTGAACTGGTCTTTGAAGATGCAAAAGTACCTGGCGATGCCCTGCTTGGTAAAAAAGGTGAGGGTTTTAAACAGATGCTTATCACACTTGATGGTGGGCGGATCGGCATTGCCGCCCAGGCTATCGGTATAGGGCGGGCAGTTCTAGAAGAAGCTTTGGAATATGCCAAGACACGCGAACAGTTCGGTCGCTCCATCTCATCATTTCAGGCTATTCAATGGAAGCTGTCAGATATGGCTACGGAGCTTGACGCTGCTGAGCTTTTACTCTTGAGGGCCGCCTGGTTGGAGGATAATAACAAGCCTTATGAAAAAGCTGCTGCAATGGCCAAAATGTATGCATCAGATGCGACTATGAAGGCTTCTGTTGAAGGCGTTCAAATTCTGGGCGGATATGGGTACTGCAAGGAATATCCCATGGAGAGGCATATGCGCGATGCCAAGATATGCCAAATTTATGAAGGCACCAACGAGATCATGCACCTGGTGATAGCCAGAAACTTGCTCAAAGAAAAGTAATGCTGTAATACTTTAGCTGTTTGAAAACAAAGCCACTTCCGCCATCCCTGTTCTTTCTTAATCCGCCTGAGGCGGACTCAGACAGTTACACGATCTTGCTATTTCTAATTGTTTTCAGAAGACTAAAATGTTACGTAATTGGGAGAATCGAAATAATTCCGTTAACTATTAACCCAATCGAGTAAAAACCAATTGGGAGTTATTCGTTATTTGTTATTCAGCCGTCGTAGCCTGCGGCCACTATGGCGAAGTCGGCTTGGTTAATCGTTTTGAAGGAAAAAATCTGTTTTTATATTTCACCAATCATAGATTTATAAAATGAGACGAACATCAAATTCTAATAACGAATAACAATTAACAATTACCGCCTAATTGAGCATTGTTTTCGCTCAATTAGGGTATTACATATAAAGGAGTCTCACTATGATAGAACTAATTAAACAATCAATGTTGGCAGGCGTTGGCCTTGCACTTAAGACAAAAGATGAAGTTGAAAAACTGGCCAAAGAGCTTATGGAAAAGGGGAAAATGTCGGAAAAAGAGGGAAAAAACTTCTTGGAAGATATT
Source organism: uncultured Desulfobacterales bacterium (assembly GCA_964561845.1). Lineage (GTDB taxonomy): Bacteria > Desulfobacterota > Desulfobacteria > Desulfobacterales > JAUVVS01 > JAUVVS01. The sequence continues at coordinate 6,980 of CAZLRK010000135.1, forward strand.
CGACAAAAGTCCGAAGATGCTAAAAATAAGTTGGAGAAAAGGATCGAAAAAATTGTAAAGGAAATCTTAAAAAAGATGGATGTTGCAAGCAGGGATGAATTGCTGGCACTGAAAAAAGAAATACGTGATTTAAAAAAAGTCATCAGTAAAGAAGCGGACTAATCACAAAAACATATGCTAAGTATAAGAAAAATCGGAGTCATAGGACGCACCTACCGTCATCTTGGCCGTTATCGTCAAATCCTGGCTATTCTTTTTAAGTATGGCTTTGGAGACCTTGTAGAACTGCTGAAGATAGATCAGTACATTGAAATCGGGCTTCAGATGATTTCAAAAAAAAGGCGGGAAAGGGTCGAAAAATTAACAAGGGCTGAAAGAATCCGTATGGCACTTGAAGAGCTGGGGCCAACTTATATAAAACTAGGCCAGACACTTTCCACCCGTCCCGATCTGGTACCGGTCGATTTTGTTCAGGAGCTTTCCAAACTCCAGGATGATGTGCCTCCTCGCCCTTTCAGCGATGTAAAAGAGATCATCGAAGCAGAGCTTGATTTACCACTTGAAGAGCTTTTTGATTTTTTTGATGAAACGCCTCTTGCTACGGCTTCAATAGGGCAGGTGCATAGAGCCCGTTTAAAAGATGGAGAAGTGATCGCGGTAAAAGTACAACATTCAGGTATAAGGAAGATTATAGAAGTTGATCTTGAAATTATGCTCCATCTTGCAACGCTCATGGAGCGCCATATAGAAGAGATATCTCTCCACCGCCCCGTTAAAATAGTTGAAGAATTCGCCCGGACTCTCGAAAAAGAAATAGATTACACCTCCGAAGCTTTAAACATTGAACGGTTTGCACAACAATTTTTAGATGATTCCACTATTTATGTCCCAAAGGTTTTTCGTGATTTAACAACAACTCGTGTTCTCACAATGGAATTTATAGACGGAATCAAGGTGTCCGAAATCGATCAAATTGAAAATGCAGATATTGATAAAGAAATTGTTAACGATCGTGGAGCCGCTCTCTTTTTAAGGCAGGTATTTGATCACTGTTTTTTCCATGCTGATCCACATCCGGGCAATATCTTTGTTCTCCCAAACAATGTAATATGTTTACTCGACTTCGGGATGGTAGGAATAATTGACAGGAATACAAGAGAAGATTTTGTTGATTTAATTGACAGTGTTGTAAACCAGGATGAATCTAAAGCAACCCAGACACTCCTTAAACTGACCGATCAGGATACAGAGCCTGATATCCGTTTTCTTGAAAAAGAAGTAGCGGAATTTATGGGACAGCATTGTTATAAACCTTTGAAAGATATTGAAATCGGGAAACTATTTCAAAATATGTTTGAATTGGCATCCCGTCACCGTCTGAGGATCCCGCCCGATATTTTTCTTATGTTGAAGGCATTTGGAACCATAGAGGGGGTTGCGTTAATGCTCGATCCGGAATTTGATATGATTGCCAAAACCGCCCCATTTGTTGAAGAGGTGAAACGGGCAAGATTTCACCCCGATAGAATCGCAAATGATGTAATAAAAATGGCATCAGAAATGCTTAAGTTCATCCAACAATTCCCAAAAGATATACTTGATATAGCACGCCTTGTAAGACAGCAGAAATTATCTTTCAAACTTGACCATCGGGGATTCGAAACAATGCTGTCAACCCATGACCAGATCAGCAACAGGATATCCTTTTCAATTGTCATTGCAGCACTCATTATAGGATCTGCACTTATTGTCATTTCTAATATCCCACCTCTCTTTTACGGAATATCCCTGATCGGAATCATCGGATTCTTGGCAGCTGCAATAATGGGAATATGGCTTTTAATAGCTATTTTGAAAAAGGGAAGGCTATAACTATCCATGTTTGGGGAAAAAAACACAAAATCTGAAAATGTTTTGATTTTAGGACTTGGCGGAGTCGGATACTATCTGGCAAAACGACTGGTACATGAAGGATATTCTGTCACAGCCATAGAGTCAAATAGCAAACTGATTCGATATGCTGAAGGGGATATCGATGCCCGGCTGTTTCAGGGCAATGCCATGAGTATAGGATGTTGGAAAGAAACCAACGCAGAGAATATGGATTTTCTCATTGCCGTTACTGATAATGACGCCGTGAATATGTTGTCTTCAATGATTGCAGATCGCTTTGGAATTCAGTATAAGATTGCCCGGGTTCGTTCCCTGGAGTTTGGGAATGAAGATTCTATTCTAAATTCTGAAGATTTAAAAATTGATTTGCTTATCCACCCGGAAGAGTTGGTTGCTCAAGAAATTGTAAGGCTGATTAAACTCAGAGCAGGGAATGAAATAATCGATATTGCCCAGGGACAAATGCAAGTCATGGCCACTCGTATTCATGAAACATCGCCTTTGGCTTACAAAAAACTAAAAGAAATATCCCAGATACATCATGATTTCCCGTTCTTGGTCATTGCTATTGCCCGGGGGATCACCACGATCATCCCTGGTGGAGAGCATGAGATTTTACCTCAAGATCAAGTTTTTATTATGGCTAGCAACGAAGATCTACCCAGGTTAATGGAACTGACGGGTGTAAAACAGCATCGCCGTCATAAGGTAATGATTCTGGGAGGCGGCTTGGTGGGAAGCCGTGTAGCCGAATTATTAGGGAAAGCCTTTGAGGTTAAATTGATTGAAAAAAATGATGAACGTGCTGAAGAACTATCATCTATTTTACAAAACTCAGAGATTTTACATGGAGATGGTTCAGATGTGAATGTTCTGGCCTTGGCAGGACTATTGGACATGGATACTTTTATCACCACAACAGGAGAGAATGAAACCAATATCATGAGTTGCCTGTTGGCTAAACATTTGATGAATATACAAAATCGCGGTTTGCAGGACAAGCAAACAAAAACAATTGCACTGGTTAATAAAGAGGATTATTCGGTGCTGGCCTCTACGATTGGTTTGGACATAGCCTTGAATAAAAAAATCCTGGCTGGGACCGAGATTTTAAAATTCATTCGCCGAGGTGAATTACTTTCCGTGGCCCACCTTCACGGGTTCGACGCCGAGGTAGTCGAACTCGTTGCCGCTCCAAAGTCCTTGATTACCCGCAAACCACTTTCCAAACTTGATCCTTCATTCCATGGAAAAATTATCATTGGTGGAGTCTTGCGCAATGGAGAGTGGGAAATTGCTGTGGGAGACACCCATATCCACGATAACGAAAGGGCTATCGTTATCTGTACTTCGCTTCAATTAAAAGATGCTCGGAAATTATTCTTACCATAACTGCTTGTATCTATTGCCTATTTTCCGGCAGCTCTTCCTTCGGGAAAGGCATGTTAATCCGACAGGTCATTATTTCTGATGATCTCGTAAAAAGCTACAATATGCCGTTTTACGACACTGTAACCGAAAATAA
>CAZLRK010000136.1:0-10138 GCA_964561845.1 uncultured Desulfobacterales bacterium
CATTTCTTGGATGACGAATATGCTCGTTTAATCCTTATATCGGAATTCCAGTTCTATCAAAATAACTTGCCATTTAATCCTACATTAGCTATGAATCTATAATAGTATTCTTCGAGACCTTTGCAAAACGCCCCCTTTTGTCCAATTTCTGTGTTAGGCTAAAATTTTAATCCTCGAAATACTCCATGTATGCCTGTGGTTAAAATTTTCACCTGCCTTGAACTTGAACAAAATTGAGCATTTTTCAAAGGTCTCTCTTTACCTATTTGAAAATACATATATTAATATGATGTCATTAACGAAACGAAAAACATATATCATTTTCCTTTGTATATTCTTACTAATGGACAATGTAGCTTTTGCCCAGGATGCAAAGTTGACAAATATCATCGTTACTAATACACGCGATGATCTCCTTATTTATCTTACTGTTGAAGGTGCTTTTAAAGAGAAAATGAAAAAAGCAGTCCTAAGTGGTGTGCCAACTACCTTTTCATTCTTTACGGCTCTATATCATGTTCGTAATATATGGCTTGATAAAAAGATCGCCGATGTAAAAATAACCCATACAATAAAATATGATAATCTGAAGCAAGAGTTTTGTATAACGCGATCATGGGGAAATCCTGATTCCATAGTTGTCAAATCGTTTCAAGAGGCACAAAAAGTGATGGCTGAAATAGACAGCTTAAAGATTGTTCCACTTAAAAAATTGGAAAAAGGGAAGCAATATCAAATAAGGGCCAAGGCTGAGCTTAGTAAGCTAACCCTTCCTTTCTATCTGCATTATATATTGTTTTTTGTCTCTTTATGGGATTTTGAAACCGATTGGTACACTATAGATTTTGTCTACTAATATAATCAGGAAACCCTGGATAAGGGTATTCAATTTATGAATAATAGCGAATCCAAAAAACCGGAATCTTCTTTGCCGTCAGCAGAACGTAGAAGAAGAAAACGCGAAGGCATTATGATAATCGCCATAATCGCAGTTGTTGGCCTTCTTACGTTTGTGGAGAACCGGATATTACATTTTGGAACCAGCTTTCCTGTTTCTAACACAATTTTAATGTTCATTTTGATCAATATAAGTTTGTTGTTACTTATATTGTTGATATATCTTGTCCTTAGAAATCTGGTAAAGCTTCTTTACGATAGAAAACGAAAAGTAATGGGTGCAAAGCTTCGGACACGACTTATTGTTGCTTTTATAGCGCTTTCTCTTTTACCGACAATCGTACTTTTTTATTTTTCCATTAATTTTATTACCAACAGTATCGAGTTCTGGTTTAACGTTCCTGTAGAACAGGCCCTTGGAAACTCATTGAGCGTTGGAAGACGGTTGTATAGTTATGTTGAAGATAACAACAGGTTTTTCTTGTCAAGAATTTCATACCAAATTAAAGCAAAGAAACTGTTAGAGCAACAAAATGCAAAAGCACTTTCTCGTTATATTCATATTGTACAACGAGCCTTTAATCTTCATGGTGTTGAAGTTTATGCATTAAATGCCAGACGCCTCACTTTTGCCCTTGCTCCGAAACTGGAAAATAAGCCCTTTTCAGTTGTTTCTGCCGATGAGCTTCAAAAAGATATGAAGCCAAAAGGTGTTAGAACAATTTCCAAAAATATTCCATTAGGCGAGCTTGTTCGAACCATCGGAACAATCCCATTTGAAGTCGAACGCAAAGATGCTAAGGCCTTTGTAGTATTATCAGTCCTTATTCCGCCGGATCTTTCTAAAAATATGCAGTCTATTTCAAGAGGTTTTGAAGAATACCAACAAATTAAATTACTTAAAAAGCCAATCCAGATAACATATTATATAACATTATCCATAGTGGCCCTGCTCGTTGTATTTTGTGCCATATGGTTTGGTTTTTACATGGCGAAATCGATAACTATACCTATTATGGAACTTGCTGAAGGGACCAGAAGAGTTGCCGATGGAGATTTAAAATTCAGTATTGATATTGTGGCTGATGATGAAATAGGAAGCCTGGTCGATTCATTTAACAAAATGACCAAAGATTTGAGGATATTTAGAGAGCAACTTGAGCTTTCTGCCAGAACGCTTAGAGAGCGAAATATTGAAATTGAAGAAAAAAGACAGTACATGGAAATCGTTTTAAAAAATGTGTCTGCCGGTGTGATAACACTGGATTCCAAGGGATTGATAACCACGATAAATAAGTCGGCAGAAAGCATGTTAAATCTTAATTCGGAAGATATCCTGAATAAAAGCTACAAACATCTGCTCAAAGGACAACATCTAAATCTTGCCAATGAAATAATGGAAAGCCTCAACAATTCCCATGACGATTCTGTGGGATTGCCGTTAAAATTGACTATAGAAGGAAGCCCCAGAAGTTTTTTGGTATATGTAAATGCGCTCAAAGATGATACAGGTAAATATATCGGGATTGTAATGGTATTTGATGATCTGACAGAACTTGAAAAAGCCCAACGTATGGCTGCATGGCGTGAAGTGGCCCGCAGAATTGCCCACGAAGTTAAAAATCCTCTAACCCCGATAACTCTTTCAGCCCAACGTATTGAACGAAAATATTCTGATCAGATTAAAGACCCTGTTTTCAAAGAGTGTACCCAAACAATATTTGAATACGCCGGTCTGATTCGAAATCTTGTTAATGAGTTCTCATCTTTTGCCAGGTTCCCGACAGCAAATCCAAAGCCATGTGAATTACTACCCATACTAGAAGAAACAATAGCCCTTTACAAAGAAGGGCACCTAAATATCGATTTTGCAATAAATAGTACTGACAATATTCCGACACTAAACCTTGATAGACAGCAAATAAAACAAGCCATGATTAATCTTGTTGATAATGCTATTGCAGCAATAAAAGAAAAAGGGTTCATAGCTATGACTCTAACTTATGATCCTATTTTAAAGATGGTTCGGCTTGAAGTTACTGACAATGGAGCCGGTATTTCTGATAAGGATAAAACAAAACTTTTCGCACCTGATTTTTCAACCAAAAAAGCCGGAATGGGGTTAGGACTTACCATCGTAAATACAATCATTGCTGACCATAATGGTATGATACGCGTACAGGATAACGAGCCCCAAGGGGCAAAATTCGTCATTGAACTACCGGTGTAAATCAGGTGATCGGTGATCAGTAATCGGTAATCGGTGTTTGTCTGAAACATTATACTTCTGTTGGAGGAATGTTGAATTCAATGACTAACAAAACTGATAACTTCTGTTTCCAATATAGCAACCAATACCGATCACTTGATCACTGATAACCGATCACCGGACATCGGACACAACAGCGCTTACCATAACTTTTTGAGAATTTAATAGGAATTCCACCATATGTTCCCATCCATATTGATAGTTGATGATGAACCTTCTATTCTGCGGACCTTAAGCGGTCTCCTTTCTGATGAAGGATTTGAAGTCAGAACAGCCTCAAATGGATACGAAGCTCTAAAGTTCATTGAGGCAGAGTCTCCTGATCTTGTTTTGCTTGATATATGGATGCCTGGTATTGATGGGATTGAAACCTTAAAAGAGATCAAGAAGGAAAATCCCTTTATACAGGTGGTAATTATAACAGGGCATGGAACAATTGAGACGTCCATTAAAGCAACAAAACTTGGCGCATTTGATTTTATTGAAAAACCGCTTTCAATAGAGAAAGTAATAGTTGCAATTAACAATGCCCTTAATTTCAGGCGTCTTGAAGAAGAAAACCGATATCTCAGGAAAAAAACTATAGAAAAACACTCAATAACCGGAAACAGCCCGTCGATTAAAGCTCTTAAAAAGCAGATATCCGTTGCAGCTCCAACAGAATCATGGATACTAATTACCGGAGAAAATGGATCAGGAAAAGAATTGGTAGCCCGAACCATACATCAGCTAAGTCCTCGTGCAGACCAACCGCTTATCGATGTAAATTGTGCGGCAATACCTGAAGAATTAATTGAAAGTGAATTATTCGGCCACGAAAGGGGCGCTTTCACAAAAGCAACAACCAAAAAGAGGGGTAAATTCGAACTGGCAAACAATGGAACTATTTTTTTTGATGAAATAGGAGACATGAGTCTAAAGACTCAGGCTAAAATTCTTCGGGTGTTGCAAGAACTGCAATTCCAAAGGGTTGGTGGAGGAAGGACATTAAGTGTTAATGTAAGAGTCATCGCCGCTAGCAACAAAGATTTGGCAAAAGAGATAAAAAAGGGTAATTTCAGAAATGATCTTTACTATCGATTAAATGTGGTACCCATAGATGTTCCGCCTTTAAGAAATCGTTTAGAAGATATTCCCCTGTTGGCCGAGATATTTCTTAATGAGTGTGCAAAAAAGAGTCGGAGTCAAAGAAAAAAAATAACCCGGGAATCACTTGAGCTGCTTTGCAGATATTCATGGCCGGGCAATGTAAGAGAGCTTAAAAATCTTATAGGGAGGCTGGCCATCATGGAGGGAAAAGATGTTATTGAAGATTCTGACATACCTCCGCCGTATAATATGGATGTTGGATGGGAAACAGACACAATTGAAAAGAAGATTTTTTCTATCGACTATCTGAAAAATGCAAAGAAAGAATTTGAAAAGGAATTTCTTCAAAGAAAGCTTATTGAGAATAATAACAATGTAAGCCAAACTGCCAAGTCAATAGGTGTGGGACGAAGTTATCTATATAAAAAGATTAAGATACTAAAATTGATGAATTCATAAAAAGGCGAATTCATCAAGTATTTAGTATTTTGCTTAAAATTATATTTTTTCATCTCAATTTAGCTTCCGAAAGTAATTATGGGATTAAGAATAATCGGTGGTGATCTAAAGAGAAAAAAGCTGCATTCGCCCCGTGGTTCAATGATAAGGCCAAGCGCCGATAGATTGCGAGAGTCGATATTTAATATTCTTTCCTTGCGCATCCAAAAGACCGTTGTTCTGGATTTGTTTGCAGGGACCGGAGCCTTTGGCATAGAAGCTTTAAGCAGAGGAGCTAAATTTGTAGTATTCATAGATAAAGATCAAAACTCGCTTTCAACAATAAAGCGCAATATTCAATCATGCGATCTTTTAAACAAAACAAAAGTTATCAAATGGGATATTATAAAAAACTTAAACTGTATAAATGCATTTAAACCTGATTTCAATCTTGTCTTTATGGATCCGCCTTACAACAGGAACATAATTCAACCGGCACTTTTTAATTTACTTCATAGCTGTTCATTAAAAAGAGGGGCTTGCATTGTTATTGAACATTCTGTTTTAGAACCGATTCCAAAAGATAACTTGGAATTTAAGATCGCAGACCAGAGGAAATACGGGAAAACACTTGTTACGTTTTTAGATTATATGGTATGATATTCTAACCATATGTAAATAATGATAAAATAGCAGCAAAGAATCCCCCGCAAAACGGGACGAGCAAGACCCAGATGATCAGGCTTTAATTTATCCCCCTTGAAGCGGGAGAAAGACATTAACTATTCACAATTAGCAATTGATTATTAATTATTAATTAAGAAAAATAATCAATATTCAATTATCAATAATTAATTGTTAAGTTATCGCTTCTACCCTTGAAGGGGGTCAAGTGTTGCAGGCATCCGAAAATGCCTAGAATTTATTAAAGGACAATGGAGTAGTGGAGTAATGAAAAAAATTGCAATATATCCCGGGTCATTTGATCCTATTACAAACGGCCATATCGACATAATTGAAAGGGGACTTAGTCTTTTTGATAAGATAATCGTTTGTATATTGTGCAATCCCGGTAAAGAAACACTCTTTACCGTTGAAGAACGGATGGAGCTGATAAAGGAAAGCCTAAAAAAGTACCCAAATCTTGAAATAGACAGCTTTGATGGGCTTCTTGTTGACTATGGCGCAAAGCGAGATGCTCATGCAATACTGCGTGGATTGCGCGCTGTTTCTGATTTTGAATATGAGTTTCAACTGGCGCTAATGAACCGCAAATTAAACCGGAAAATTCAGACGGTTTTTCTTATGACAAGTTTTCGATGGATATTTACCAGCTCATCTATAATAAAGGAAGCAGCAAGTTTTGGCGGAGACATCAGTGGTATGGTACCACCGGTAGTGGGAAATAAATTAAAAGAAAAATTCGAACGTATCTCAAAATCATCTTAAAATGGCTATACAACTTTCAAAAAATTCAAGAGTTGTTCTCGAAAAACGATATCTTAAAAAAGACCGCAAAGGCAACTTAATTGAAACACCCGAGGAAATGTTTGCTCGTGTCGCTAAAAGTATTGCTGCAGCAGACACAATTTTTGATGCTGAAGCCGATGTTGCCAAATCAGAAAGAAAGTTTCTGCAGCTATTGACTAATATGTGGTTTTTACCCAATTCCCCCACACTTATGAATGCAGGTCGCCGTTTGGGACAACTTGCCGCATGCTTTGTTTTGCCGATAGATGATTCCATGGATAGTATCTTTGAAACCATAAAACACACTGCGATGATACACAAAAGTGGGGGAGGTACAGGATTTTCTTTTTCACAGATTCGTCCCGCAAATGATGTAGTTTTATCTACGGCTGGTGTTTCAAGCGGACCTATTTCTTTTATGAAAGTTTTTGATGTTGCTACTGAAACTGTAAAGCAGGGCGGAACCCGAAGAGGTGCAAATATGGGGGTTCTTCGGGTGGATCACCCTGATATCGAGGCTTTTATCGAGTCAAAAAATGATATCGGCAGGTTAAATAATTTTAATATTTCAGTTGCATTAAACAACAAATTTATGAATGCTCTTAAGAAAGATGTGGATTATGATCTTACCAATCCACGGACAAAAAAGCCCGTAAGATGCGTTTCTGCCAGAAAAATATTTGACAAGATCGTTTACTCTGCCTGGTTGACAGGTGAACCGGGCATTATTTTTATAGACAACATAAATAAAAATACCACAACACCTCACCTAGGCGATATAGAGGCAACAAACCCCTGTGGTGAACAACCTCTTTTACCATATGAATCATGCACATTGGGATCAATCAACCTTTCCAAAATGGTAACTAAAAACAAAATTGATCTAAATCGGCTAAAAAGAACAGTTCATGATGCAGTTCATTTTCTTGATAATGTAATTGAGGTTAATCAATATCCTCTTGCGCGCATTGAAAAAAATACGAAAGGAACACGCAAAATAGGCATTGGGGTAATGGGTTTTGCCGATATGTTGATAAAAATCGGAATTCCTTATGATTCTGATGAAGCTGTTTCCAAGGCGGAAATGCTTATGTCATATATTTCACGGGAATCCAGGAAAGCATCTGCAGCCCTTGGGAAAAGCCGTGGAAATTTCCTTTATTACAAGGAAAGCATATTTGATGACCCTTTAACGCCATATATGCGGAATGCGACTACTACAACAATTGCTCCAACAGGAACCATAAGTATAATATTAGGAACTTCAAGCGGAATAGAACCGATTTTTGCTGTAGCACATGTAAGGAAAGTGCTTGATGGAAAATCTCTTGTTGAAATGCATCCTTTGTTTATTAAAAAAGCCAAAAAAGAAAAATTTTTCAGCAAGGAACTTGCAAATAAAATTGTTAAAACCGGATCTGTACAGCTTATTGATTCCGTACCTGATCATATAAAACGTCTTTTTAAAACTTCTCACGATATTTCAACTGAATGGCATGTTAAAATTCAGGCTGCATTTCAGAAATATACGGATAATGCTGTTTCAAAGACGGTCAACTTTCCGCCAAATGCCACCAAGGAAGATGTTGAAAAGGTATATATTCTTGCGTACAAAAACGGGTGTAAAGGTGTAACAATTTACAGATATGGAAGCCGAGACCAACAGGTTCTAAACATCGGAGGAGAAAAAGTAGAGTCTTTAAAAATTGCACCTCGACCAAGACCGGAACGCACCCATGGGGTTACAGAGCGTGTAAAGACAGGATGCGGCAAACTGTATGTTACTATTAACTCCGACGTCAAGGGAATTTGTGAAGTATTCGCCCAGATGGGAAAAACAGGGGGTTGTGCCTCATCACAGATAGAAGCCGCCGGTCGCCTAATTAGCCTTGCCTTACGTTCAGGAGTTAAGGTTGATTCTATTACCAAACAGCTCATAGGTATTAGATGTCCTTCCCCTTCTTGGGATAATGGGGATATGGTTCTTTCGTGTCCCGATGCGATCGCTCATGTATTAAAAAACGTGACCGGTTTAGATTTTATTGATAAGGAAGAAATGATGGGTATTTGCCCGGAATGTAGTGGGGTAATTGCACATGAAGAGGGATGTCTTGTTTGTCATTCGTGTGGATTTTCAAAATGCAGTTAGCCCGCATTACTCATCCGAAAATAACATTTTGCCCGGAATTGTTTGGTAACGTACAAAAGATACAAAGCTGCAATAGCTTGCCATGACAAAGAACATTTTTAGGAGGAGAATTATGGGACTGTATGACTTTACATTTTATGATCTTATAAATCGCAATGCCGTTAGCCATCAGGACAAAACCGCATGGTTCGAGGCTGAAGATAATCGGACTCTTACCTTTGTACAGTACAAAGAAAAGGTGGATCGTCTGGCTTGCGGCCTCCGAGAATCAGGCATCAAAAAGGGAGACCGTATCGGCGTTATGGGAAAAAATAGTCTTGAATATTTTCTTCTTTACGGTGCCGTTGCTGCCTTAGGTGCAATTGTACTGCCTATTAACTGGAGACTTTCTTCCGAGGAAGTAGGCTTCAATCTGAATGATTGCAAGCCGAAACTGGTTTTTGCGGACGGAGAATTTCAGGAACTGATACAGGGCATTAAAGAAAAACTCTCATCAGTGGAAAAATATTATAATTTAAGTCAGGAAGAGGGCGGTTTTCTGGCTTTTGGATCCCTTATGGATAACAACGATGATCTTGATTTGGAGGATGTATCCACGGATGACGGGTTTGTCATTATACATACGGCGGCTGTGGCAGGCAGACCAAGGGGGGCATTGCTAAGTCACGGGAATGTTCTTTGTGCGGATATGCATTTTGGTTATCTAATGAATGTAACTTCTAAAGATGTGCATCTGAATATTTTACCTCTTTTTCATGTGGGGGGTCTCTTTATGGCTACCACAAGCTTTCACGCAGGAGCCTTGAACGTAAATATGAGCAAATTTGATGCGGGCAGGGCGGTTGAACTAATTGAAGAGAAGAATGTTTCCATGATGTTCACATTTTCGCCTATCCTATCTTCCGTCCTTGAACAACATGAGAAAACCGGCATAAAAATCAATACTCTCAGAGTCGTGGCCGGGCTGGATACACCTGAAACCATAGAAAAATATCAACAAAAGACAGGAGGAACTTTTTACTGCATGTATGGCCAGACAGAAACCTCTTGTGTGTCCACCTTTAGTGCCTACAATGACAGGCCTGGATCAGCAGGTAAGATTCTTCCCTTAACTTTAGTGAAGCTTGTGGATGATTATGATAACACGGTTTCAATGGGCCAGGTGGGTGAAATTGCAGTGAAAGGGCCTATGGTTTTTAAAGGTTACTGGAATCTTCCAGAAGACAATGAATATACTTTCAGAGACGGATGGCATCATACAGGCGATCAGGGTCGTTTTGATGAAGATGGTTTTCTCTGGTATGCGGGTCGCAAGGCAGAAAAAGAGTTGATCAAGCCCGGAGGCGAAAATGTATATCCTGCGGAGGTTGAAAAAGCGATACTTGAACACCTTTCCATAGAAAAAACAGTTGTTTTCGGAGTGCCTGATCCGAAATGGAAAGAGGGAATAAAGGCTGTCTGTCAGCTAAAAGAAGGAAAATCCCTTGAACCGAAGGAGTTGATTGATTTTGTGGGGAACCGGATCGCCAGGTATAAAAAACCTCAATCTGTTGAATTTATTTCCGACTTTCCTCTCCTTGAAGACGGTACTCCGGACAGGGAAAAAATTAAGGAGTTGTATGGAGGAGAACAGTAATTTCAGATGCAACAATTTGAACATCGAACGCTTTGAACATCGAACGTCGAACGCTCAACGTCCAACGTCGAATGTGGAAGGCGCTTCGCTTTGTCTTTATTATAAATGGAAGAATACATTATTCGATGTTCATTGTTGACGGTCTCGTAAAAAGCCTCCCGCTTCAGTTCAGCGGGACGTTGTGCTGCAT
>CAZLRK010000137.1:0-10017 GCA_964561845.1 uncultured Desulfobacterales bacterium
AAGAGTAGTGATCGAATTATCGGTGTCTTATGTGCCATCAATAAAAAAGAAGGCGCCTTTGATAAAACAGATGTGGAACTCTTGAGCATGATAGCTGGAGCAGTGGCTCTTTCCATTGAAAACGCAAGGTTCTCCAAAGAACTAATGAAAGCCTATAAAGAGTTAAAAAGCCTGAACAAAGCAAAGGATAAGGTTTTCCACCATCTGTCCCATGAGCTGAAGACACCTGCTGCCGTCCTCTTTTCTACTTTCAAGATACTGTCAAAAACTTTGCAAACACTTCCTGAAGACATATGGAAGCCCTCTTTTGAGAGAGCTAAAAGGAACCTTAATCGCATTATGGAGGTCCAGGCGCAGGTGGATGACATTGTACAGGATAAAAAATATAAAGCATACGACACCATTTCATTGATATTTGATCAGTATGTTGATGAACTGGAAGCCCTTATTGCCGAGGAGGTGGGTGAAGGTCCTGTTGTTGAAAATATCAGGAAACGTGTTGAGGAAATATTTGGCACCAAAGAGGAGGTTCCGGAAATAATTAATTTAAATAAACACGTCAAAGAAAACCTCAATAATCTTAAACTATTGATTTCCCACCGCCGGGTGAAAATCATAAGTCGCCTTGAATCTGTACCATCCATATATATTCCTGCGGATCCCTTGCAAAAATTGATTGATGGCCTTATAAAAAATGCCATAGAAAACACGCCTGACCAAGGAAAGATAGAGGTCGTTATCCAAAAAAAGGGGAAAGGTGCTGAGTTTGTGGTTCGTGACTACGGAGTTGGTATTAAGGAAGAACATCAACGACGGATATTTGAAGGCTTTTTTACAACCCAGGATACAATAGATTATTCCAGCAAGAGACCTTTTGATTTTAATGCCGGGGGAAAAGGTGCGGACCTGTTACGCATGAAAATATTCTCCGAGCGGTATCATTTTGAAATAGATATGGAATCCTCCAGGTGTAAATTTATTCAGCAAGAAAACAATTTTTGTCCGGGCCTGATCGGTAAGTGCACTTTTTGCACTAAAAAAGAAGACTGTTATCATTCCGGAGGGACAACCTTTTCACTTTATTTCCCCCCGGCTCCTACATGATCTTCTCAAGCTCATCCTTTGAAACGATGTAAGTCTTATCAAATTCTTTCCAGAACTTCTTATCATTATTTTTCCATCCATGGCCGAAGCGTTTATCAAAAAAGGAGCTTAATCGGGCAAACCAATTGCCTGATTTCTCTACTCCCTCTTCCTGCGCCAGGAATAAGTCCTTGAGAAAGATATCGATGTCATGCATCTTGTCTTTTGGAATATAGGACTTGGCGCCCAGCTTGATTGACCCCACCAGGTTGTCTGGATTTAAACCGTGTGCGGTCAGCATAAATGCAGGAATCTTTTTCCTGGTAGCAATCTCTAACAAATCAAAGCCTTTGACACCCATGATATCTAAGATGACAACATCGTAATCCCTGGTCTCCAAGAGTTCTTTTGCCGATTCAAATGTAGAAGCGGTTTCAACCTCACATTCATCAAGAAGCTCTTCCAAAGTTTCCAAAATATCAGGTTCATCATCCACCGCGAGTATCTTCTTGCCTTTTAAAATCTCATCATCTGTGGCCATGATTACAATCCCTCCTCTTTCAAGCCAGCCACCGCTTCCTTCTGTGATAATGTTTCACATCCCGGTAGCTTTTCTTTCCCACTTCCGTCAGGCCCAGGTAGAATTCCCTTACATCGGCATTGTCCCTTAGAGTCTCGGCATCCCCATCCAGGACCACCCGGCCGTTTTCCATGATATAGCCGTATTCAGCATAATTAAGGGCCATGGCCGCGTTTTGTTCGGCCAGGAGTATGCCCACCTTTTGCTCTTTATTAAGACTGAGGATGATATTGAAAATCTCTTCCACCAATAATGGCGCCAGACCCATGGAAGGCTCATCCAGGAGCATAATTCTGGGTTTTGCCATGAGGGCCCTGCCTATGGCGCACATCTGCATCTCACCACCGGAGATATATCCGGTCTTGGCCTTGCGACGTTCCTTAAGCCGGGGGAAATATTTATAGACCAGGTCCAGGGCCTTTTTAATTCCTTTCTTGTCCCGGCCCCTTGTATATGCGCCCGTGAGAAGATCATCTTCCACGGTCAGATGCTCAAAGGTGTGTCTGCCTTCCATCACTTGAATGACACCTAATTTGACCAGTTCCGGGGCAAACAATTTGTCAACACGCTTTCCGTCAAATTCTACGGTGCCTTTGGTAACCTCACCGCGCTCGGCTTTGACCAGGTTGGAAATTGCCTTCAGGGTGGTGCTCTTACCGGCTCCGTTGGCCCCAAGTAGAGAAATAATTTGTCCTTCATACACTTCAAGGGAGACACCTTTCAGGACAAGTATCACGTGCTCGTAGATGACTTCAATATTGTTGACCTTCAATAAAGGAGTCTGATCCATATTCATGTTCACTCCTTCCTTTCCTCCCCTAATCCCTCACGTCTAACCCTCATGCCTAAGCAGAAGGCCGCCAGGAAAGGAGTAAAATAGGCGAGGGGGAAAAGGTTTCAATTGGATAGGGGGAAATTTTTCCCCCTATCCGTTTGTTTTTCAAGATTAATCACAGTCTCGCGGTGTGATTCCTTTCTCTTTGGCATATTTGGCAGCAGATTGTTCGATCTTCTCTCTGACAAATTTTCTCATGGGGGTCATGACTTCTCCGGTACTCACCCATTTTTCGCCGTTCCATTGCTGGTAGAAGACCTTTCCTCCTCCCTCATGGTCACTACAGGTGTTATGCATGGGTTGCATCAATCCTTCAGCGCCAATCTCCTTGATCCTCTCTTCGGTAATATTGAGGTGATCCATGCCCCATTGGAACTCTTCTCCGGTAAGCACCTTGGCCCCGAACTTCTTTTGTGCCGTCAGAATGGCTTCATGGTTCATAATGCCGGCAACAAATCCCCTGTTCCAATATACACTACCCACGCGTGTAAACGAAATGTTCCCCTTCATGGCCCCATAGACCTTATCAACTGTGCGCTGGATGATAGGAAAATCTCTCCCTACCGCATGAAAATTGGTAGAATAGTAGCCGATGGCCGCTTTGCCGGCAGGTAACACGTCCTCTTCAGAGCCGCACCACCAGACACCAAGGATCTTTTCCCTTGAAAAATTGAGCCTGGCCGCCTCTTTTAACGGTACGGTGCAGGAAACGCCCCAGTTTCTGTTGATGACCCAGTCTGCCTTATAGCGTCTTGCGATATCCAACCACTGGGCCTTCTGGTCAATTCCGGGCCATGGCACGGGAAAATGTCTGACCGTGAAGCCGAATTCCTTGGACATGGCATCCAGGATGAACTTGGTTTCCTGACCGTAAGGAACATCGATATGAAGGTTGGCGATCTTCAACCCTTTTAGATACTTCCCTATGTTAGCCATGTCACCGCCCCAACCTTCCTTTTTAGCGATCCACTTTATCTTGGCCGTATTCTGGGACCAATAGTTAGTCGGTGTGGTAAAGGTCCAGGGGAAGACACGACCGTCCGAAGCATCGGCCCTGCCGTAACCACTGGAAATAACCACGATCTTATCCTTGGGCGCCTTGGGGATCAGTGCATAGGTAATGCCCGTGCTTAAAGGATGTACAAAAACATTTCTGTCCTTGAAACGGTTGTAGCACTCAACGCCTCGTGCGGTATTGTAAGCGGTTTCGCATTCTTCCCACTTGTACATGATTCCATTGGCTCCGCCTTCCATGTTCATTAGCTGCATAAAGTCTTCCATGCCGCTGCTAAATCCGCTACCGCCTGCAGCAAAGGGACCGGTACGATAGGCTAAAATACCCACAAATTGTGTTTCTTCTTCAGCCATCGTCTGACCCGGCGCCATAACAAAACAGGCCAATAGGACTATCGCAAAAATGGTAAAGATAAATTTACGTTGCATAGTTTTTCCTCCTCTTTTTAATGGTTAACAGTTAACGGTTAATTGTACGTTTATTTTAATCCCTATGGTCGACCCAATGGTCGAATAGTTGAGTAGCGTAAAAATATAATGGCTTGACAATTCAACGACTTAACAGCTCAACCAATCAACCGGCTAATAGGGAAAAGGCCACAGCCGCAACTTGTCTTTAATGGTATGCCAGAGCCTCGCCATACCATAGGGTTCTACAATTAGAAAAAAGACGATCAGTCCTCCGAAAATAATAGCTTCAATATTGGCGAGGATGTCAGCAGGCACCACCTCCATAAAGGATCCTAGAAGCTGGTTGATGGCAATTGGCAGCATGACGAAGAAACCCGCTCCCAGGAATGAACCCAAAATCGTTCCCAAACCTCCGATGATAATCATTCCCACCAGGGCAAAAGAGGTAAGGACATTGAACTCTTCGATATTTGCGGATCCAACATAGCAAAATGTGATTAAAGAACCAGCAACCCCAGCATAAAAGGTGCTGACGGCAAAGGCGATCAATTTATCCCTGTACAGGTTTACGCCGATGATCTCGGCGGCATAGTCCACATCCCGGATGGCCATCCAGTTGCGGCCTAATTGACCGCGCACCAGGTTTTTGCCAATGGTCATGAGCAGGCACAACATACAGAGGGCCAGGAAATATTTTTTAACGGGTGTGTCAATGGACCATCCGAATATAAACATATCCGGCGCTTCAATGGTGCCGAAAACGCCGCCGCTCAACCATTTCCAGTGTACGATGACCCATTCTATGATAAACTGGGAAGCCAGGGTGGCGATGGCGAGGTAAAAGCCCTTGATCCTGAGGGAAGGGAGGCCAAAAAAGGTCCCAACAACTGCTGAAATCAAACCGGCGCCCAGGATACTCGGAATCAGCGGGATTCCATACCGGCCATAGAGGATGAATGACGTATAGGAGCCGACAGCCATAAAGGCGGCATGTCCAAGGGAAATTTGACCTGCATACCCGGCCAAAACATTCAGCCCGAAGGCGGATAAAGCAAAACAGTAAAAGGGGATAATGATGTTGCTGATCAGGTACTCGCCGGCAAAAAGGGGAACGATGATAAAGGCCACAAACAGCATAACAATAAAGCCCCACCTGTCCAGAGGGATGGGGAAGATGGCCATATCACTTGCATAGTTGTCTTTATAATTGCCGCATTCTCGATAAAACATAGATTCACTCCGTTATGCTACATCCCCGTATCTGTGCGGGGAGAATTATGTAATCCTGGAAAGCCTGTTTCTTCCCTTCGTTTTCTGACTTCCGACCTCTGATCTCTGACTTCTGACTTCCGACCTCTGACCTCTGATCTCTGACCCCAGACTTCCGACCTCTGTCCTTACATCACACCCTTTCTATAATCTCTTTGCCGAACAGACCATATGGTTTAAAATAGAGAACAATCAGGGCCAACAGGTAGGGGAAAAAGGTCTGGATGCCGCCGCCCACGTACGGGCCTAAAAAGACCTCGCCCAGATTCTCGCCGGCTCCCACAATGAGGCCTGCAATGATGACGCCGGGAATACTGTCAATCCCGCCGATAATAAGCACCGGCAATGCCTTGTATGCAATATAGGAGAGGCTGAATTGTACTCCCAGGCGGGATCCCCAGGCCACACCTGCTACCGTGGCCACTATACCGGCGATTATCCAGGTCACGAGCCATGCCTGTAGAAGCGGGATGCCCACTGACAAGGCTGCTTCGTGGTCATCGGATACGGCACGAAGGGCTCTTCCTGTCCTTGTCTTCTGAAAAAACAAGACCAGTCCGATCACCAGCACTGCTGCCACCCCTGTAAAAAACAGATCAAAGGAACTCATAAATATGCCGGCCACTTCGAATGTATTTTCAGGGATACCTAGTTCAAGTCCTTTGGCTTGTGTTCCCCATATGGATTGTCCTATTCCCTCCAGAAGGTACATTACACCGAAGGTGGCCATGAAAAGCATGAGCGGAGGACGGGCTACAAGGGGTTTAAGAACAATAAACACAACAGCATATGCCACGATTGTCATGACCCCAACCGTGCAAAGAAGCGCAAGCCATAATGGGAGATGCATATACTGCGTCAAGAAACCGACCAGGGCAAGGGCGGCAAAAAGGCTCATAGCGCCCTGTGCCATGTTGAAGACGTCCGATGCCTTGAAAATCAAGGCAAATCCCAGCCCCACCAGGGTATACATGACACCCACCATAAGCCCGGTAATAAATACCTCAAAGAAAAAAGTCATGATTTAGCTCCTTGTGAGATTGTTATACTGTAAATGGCCACAATCTACGCTTTTAGATTTTGTCATTTACACTATGTAATTCGCTTCGCTATTATTCGATTGAAATTTGGTTGTCATTCGCTTCGCTGAAATTCGGTTGTTATTTGTCGATTCATAACTATTGAATTTCTATTGAATGACCACTGAATTTCTACTGAATTTCTACCGAATTTCCATTGAATAACCAACTGCCGGTCTGACATAGAATTAAAAAAGGTCAAAATAAGACTGTTTTAAGTATAAACATAGTTCCGTGTTGCCTTACCCTCCTGCCGTCCCCAGATACGCCTTGACGACCTCGGGGTTAGCTTTTATCTCCTCGGGCGTGCCGTCGGCGATCTTGTTGCCGAAATCCAGCACCATGATCCGATCGCAGATATCCATGACCACCCCCATATCGTGTTCGATGAGGGCGATGGTGTAACCCAGTTCTTCATTTGCATCCAAAACGAACCGGGCAATGTCTTCTTTCTCTTCCAGATTCATGCCCGCCATTGGTTCGTCTAAGAGAAGGAGATCGGGCTCGGCAGCCAACGCTCTTCCTAATTCTACCCTTTTCTGGAATCCGTAAGGGAGCATACTGGCGGGTGTCCTTCGGATGTTTTCAATTTGCAGAAAATCGATGATTTTCTCTACGGCCTCCCTGTGATTAATCTCCTCTTTCTGGCTAAATCCCCAGTAAAGAGCCTGGGAAAAGATGTTGGAATGCATCTTTATGGTCCGTCCCACCATGATGTTTCCCAGAGCAGACATCCCTTTAAAGAGGGCCAGATTCTGAAAGGTTCGCGCGATTCCCTGGGCGGCAATACGGTCTGGTTTCATTTTTTTGGATCGCTTTTTGCCTTTAAAAAAGACACGGCCTTCATCAGGCTTATAAAATCCGTTGATGACGTTCAGCATAGTGGTCTTGCCGGCCCCGTTGGGGCCGATAATGGCAAAAATCTCGCCGGGATATATATTGAGACTGACGTCATTAAGGGCCTTCAGACCGCCAAATGAGATGCTTACATTTTCTACGCGCAGTAAGGGTTCCTTTTTTTCATTCATGGATGTCCTCTCCGTCAAAAGGTCTCGGTATCACTTACTTTGAGATTGGCCCTCATGGTGGTGGTCCGGCCATCCTCATAGGTAATTTTAGCTTCCACGTCCACATTGTCCTTGCCCGTATAGAGGGCGTCGATAAGGTTGCCGTATTTTTCTGCAACGAATCGCCTTCTCACCTTCCTTGTACGGGTGATTTCCCCGTCATCGGGGTTTAGTTCCTTGTGCAACAAAAGATACCGCTTGATCTGGGAATTTTTTAGCCTTGAGTCCTCGCTCAGGCTCTTGTTAACCGTAAGGATTGCGTCATTTATGAGGTCATATACCGGGGTTTTCTGGGCAAGATCCGTATAACTTGTAAATGCTATGTGCCGCCTTTCGGCCCAGTTTGCCACGGCACCGTAATCGATATCAATGAAAACGGCCACAAAGTCCTTTTCCATTCCATGAGCCACAGCTTCCTTGATATAAGGGCTGAATTTAAGCTTGTTTTCAATGTACTTGGGGGCGAACATTGTCCCATCATTCAATTTGCTCACATCCTTGGCCCGGTCGATGATCTTTAGATGTCCCCGTTCCGTCATATAGCCCGCATCACCCGATAGAAGCCATCCGTCTTCAATGGTCTCTTCGGTGGCTTCAGGGTTCTTATAATAGCCCAGGAAATTACCCGGACCCTTATAGAGCACCTCGCCTCTATCAGAGATCTTGATCTCCACGCCGGGACAGGGAGGCCCCACGCTTTCAGAGTCAATATCCCCGTCTTTTTGCATGGAAACATAAGCGCAGCTCTCGGTCATACCGTAAAGCTGTTTCAGGTTGACCCCCAAGGACCGGTAAAATTCGAATATCTCAGGGCCGATGGCTTCTCCGGCAGTATATGCCACTTTGATCCTACTCATTCCTAAGTTATCCACCAAGGGCCCATAAATAAAAAACCGGCCCAGTTGATAAAGAATCGAATCACCAAGTGGAACACCTTCATTGGCGATTCTCTTCTTTTCCACCCTGCTTGCCACCTTCATAAAATAGTGAAAGGCCTTCTGCTTTATCCAGGCCGAATCCTCAATCTTGATCATGATCTGGGTAAGGATATTCTCCCAGATACGGGGGGGAGCAAAGATATGGGTGGGTCCGATCTCTTTCTGGTCGTGTACCACCGTTTCGTGGCTTTCAGGGCAATTGATGGTAAATCCGGAAGTAAGGGCCTGGCCGTATGAGAAGATGTGGTCTCCGATCCAGGCCATGGGGAGATAGGCCATGACATTTTCCGTCTCATCCAGATTGTCCCATTTAAGAAAACCTCTGGAACATTCTGCGATATTGCGGTGAGCCAACAAAACCCCTTTGGGGTTGCCTGTGGTCCCTGATGTGTATGAAATCACGGATATGTCGTCGGGCTTTATCCTGTCAACCTCATTCATAAAATATTCGGGGTGCTCTTTTTCAAATTTACGACCTATCTCCTGAACATCCGTAAAGGCAATAAGCCAGTCATGCTTGTAGTTTTGCAGCCCCCTGGGATCATCATATATGATATATTTAAGCCTGGGGATCTCATCTTTCAGGGCCATCAGCTTGTCGGTTTGTTCCTGATCTTCGGCTAAAGCAAAGGTGCACTCTGAATGATCAACAATAAAGTGAAGTTCTTTGTGTATGGCATCCTGGTAAAGTGGAACCGGTATGCCTCCCAGACACTGGCATGCCGCTAAACCCCAATAGAGCTGGGGTCTGTTGTCTCCGATAATGGCCATTTTATCTTCCCTCTTAAAACCTAATGAGGCCAATCCCAGGGCAAAATCCCTTGTCTGGTCAAGATAATCCTGCCAGGAATAGGGCTGCCATATGCCATAGTCTTTTTCACGTATGGCTGCTTTGGTAGAAGGAAATTTTTTGGCATTATCTATAAGAATGTGAGGAAAGATCAACGGGGGATCGCTCATGTCGTAAAACCTCCGTATTCAATTTGAAAAAATTGTCGATTGTCAAATAAAGAATGCGTCTTGCTTAATCATACTTAACGTTATTTGTCAACAGCAAATAATGATGGCCTCGTAAGAAGCCCATTTTATGTGTTCCGCTTCATTTTGTTGTCATTGCTACGTACTATAAGTACGCCTTATGACACGAATTTTACGCGTCCCTCTTGTCCCGCTGCTTTTTAGAGGGAGAACTGGAACTTTTTTTGCCATCCCAATTTTGACTTTTTTGCGAGAGTGGTTTTACATTTATTTGGAAAGATAATTGCGCGAACACTTTTGAACGTTACCAATAAATTGGACAATATGATTTAAGGCGGAACCCGGACCAAACACTTCGGCGATTCCTATTTCCTTTAGCTTCGGGATATCATCCGGTGGAATAGTACCTCCCAGGATCACGACGGTATTTTCTATGCCTTTTTCCCTGAGAAGTCGAACGACTTCAGGGGCAAGAATCATATGGTTCCCGGATAGAGTACTTAGACCGATAACGTCAGCATCTTCCTGCAAAGCCGTTTGAACGATAGCCCCAGGCATTTCGTTACCCAAATAGATCACTTCCATGCCGGCATCTCTTAGGGCGCGGGCCACCACAATACTTCCTCTCCAATGGGCATCCATACCAAGTCTGGCGACGACAATTCTTATACTTTTTTTCATAAAGTCTCATTCTCCTGATATCCCGCCTTTCTTGTATGGTTAAATATTATCATAATTCTTTCAAAATTCGGTAAAATCTGTA